>VBFO01000098.1 GCA_005881025.1 Chloroflexota bacterium
CGTCGAGCCCAAGTGGTGCGGCGATGCGCTGGGCCACAAAGCGACCAACGCTGGTCCCCGACACGCGCTTGATGACCTCCCCGGCGAGCCAGCCATAGGTGCCTACGTGGTACCCGTGTGCGCTGCCGGGCTCCCACAACGGTCGTTGGGCCGCGAGGGCCTCCACCACCGGGTCCCATGCGAAGACGTCCTGCAGCGTCAGCGGCCGGTCGACGGCGGCGAGACCGGCGCGGTGGCTGAAAAGTTGGCGGACCGGGATGTCTTCCTTGCCGGCCTGTCCGAACTCGGGCCAGTAGCGAATGACAGGTGAGTCGAAGTCGAGCAAGCCTTCCTGGGCGAGCATGTGGGCTGCGATGGCGACGACGCCCTTGGTCGTCGAGGCGACCATCTGCAGCGTGTCGCCGGCGTAGGCCTCGCCTGCCGGCTTCTTGGCCCCTCCCCACAGGTCGACCACCTGCCGACCCTCGAGATGCACGCAGCATGCCGCGCCCACATCGCCGTTGCGCTCGAAGTTGGCGGCGAACGCCTCCCGCACCGGCTCGAAGCCTTTCGCGACGGTGCCGCCGACCTGGGTCTGGATGGCCACCGACTTGAAGCCTACTCGCGTGCAATCGCTGGATATGCTGCCGGTATGGCCGAGGTGCTTCTGTTCCATCACGCCCAGGGATCGACGCAGGGGTGCATCGCGTTCGCCGATGAGCTCCGCGCAGCAGGACACGTCGTTCACACCCCAGACCTCTACGCGGGTAAAACCTTCAGGACGCTTGACGAAGGTGTCGCCTACGCCGATCAGGTCGGGTTCGGGGCCCTGATCGAACGTGGCGTCGCGATGGCCGACGGTCTGCCGGACGAGATCGTCTATGCGGGGTTCTCGCTGGGGGTGCTGCCGGCGCAGAGGCTGGCCCAGACGCGGCGAGGCGCGAAAGGAGCCATCTTCTTTCACAGCACCGTCGCGCCAGCCGAGCTGGGGAGCCCGTGGCCGGAGGGTGTTCCGCTGCAGATCCACATGATGGAGGCCGACTCATGGGCGCTACCGCCGAATGAGGACCTCAAGGTCGCGCGCGAGCTGGCAAGGACTGTCGAGGGTGTCGAGCTGTTTCTGTACCCCGGCGACCGGCACCTGTTCGCGGACAGCAGCCTGCCGGAGTACGACGAAGGCGCAGCCACGCTCGCGAAGCAGCGCGTGCTCGGCTTTCTGGGGAAGATCGGCTAACGAGGTAACGCGATCGGCGTTTGGCCGTTCAACCCGGCATGAGGGTCGCCGTGCTCGTGGCAGTCGTCGTGCTTTCGGCCTGCTCGAGCAGCTCCTCGCCCGCAGCGCGATCGAGCTCGACTCCACCAGCTCCGGGCCTCAACTGCCGCCTCCCCGTCACCTGGGCGGTGCAGAACGGCAGCTCGCTCGACACCAAGGCAGGGTTCGTCACCTTCCCAGGCCAGACGTTGCGTGAGGATCCAGCGGCTCCAGCCCGCAGCACTTTCTATGACCGCGGGCTCGCGAAGTGGCTGCCTACATGGAGGTCGAGCGTTTCGCCCGACGGAAGGAGATATGCATACAGCGAAGGCAATGCTTACGTCGGCACTGAGGGCAAGCTTCACGTGGTGGACGTGGCGACAGGCGTCGACCGGGTGATCTACCGGAGCAGCCGGGTCTACGGAGTGATCGACTTTGCTGCCGAGGGGATTTATCTGACTGGGGCAGTGCCCGAGGGATATCCAATCGGGCTCTGGTTGGAGGATCCACGGGGCGGAACACCGCGCCTGATCAGCAGCTCTGTCGTCTCGCCAGCCGTCGGAGGCGGGTATGCGTGGGGACTGGATTTCAACTCCGCTGACCCGAGCCCCGGACCTGGTGGGATCGAGGGCCCGAAAAATCGCATCCTCCGTTACGACCTTCGTAGCGGTGTTGCCACACCTTGGTTCTACCGCCCGGGAGCGAGCCTGTATGTGCTCGGATTCGATTCCCGCGGTGAGCCGTTCGTGACGGCCGACTTCGTTCCCTCGCCTGCAGACGTCAATGGGCATGACTCCGTCGAGGTCTGGCTGATCACGTCGGGAACCTCAGCGACGGAAGTCTTCGAGGGCAGTAGCATCCCGGTTCCGAGGCTGGCTGCGGTCGACCGTTACGGCGTTTGGTTCGACGGCTCGTATCTACACGACAGCAGGGTCTGGCTGTACGCGAATGGCTCGATGCAGCAGGTCGCGGCGGTCAGCGTTGATTACTTTGCGGTCGCCGGAGGCTGCATCCCGTAACTGTTCCGCACGTTTTGCGCAACACGGGCGTTTCCAACCGCCATATTCCGCACTTTTTGCGCAAAACGGCCTCACTGCGCGTGGTGGTCGGGCGGGCGAGATTCGAACTCTGACTGCGACCGGCGCGATTCTCGCCACCTGAGCTCGAGCCAAGGAAGCACGCCCTGAAGGGGGCTCGGCTGCCAATACCAGAGCTAGGTGCCGGACTTGAACAACTCGGTTCTGAGCTATAGGCTTTAGAGCGTCTTCGTCTTGTCGTCAGCTGGGGGGAACGGCGCGGCCGGCCGCGTCGGGTCAGAAGTAGGAGGGACAAGGCCATGGAAGTTGGCAAGCCAGTGCCGGCGCCGGAGGCACCCCGCCCGGAGCTGGCCCGTTCCGGGCCCCCCCTCGGCGAGGAGGTCCATTGGGAGGTCCTCGAGCAAACTGAGGAGTTCCGCGACCTTGTTCGCCGGAGGTTCCGCTTCGTTTTACCAGCCACGATCTTCTTCCTCGTCTACTACTTCCTGTTGCCCCTGGGCAACGGCCTTGCACCAAACCTCATGAAGACCAAGGTTTTCGGAGAGGTCAACATCGCCTACCTTTTCGCTCTTTCCGAGTTCGTCATGGCCTGGGTGCTCGCCTATCTGTATATCCGTAAGGCAAATACGGTGTTCGACAGCCTCGCCGCGAAAGTACGCGCGCGAGCCGGCAAGGGGGCATAGCCATGAGCATCACGCTGGTCCTCTTTCTGATCGTCGTTGGGATCACGCTTGTAATCACCGCCTGGGCCGCGCGCAGGACAAAGACCACTGTCCAGTTCTGGGCTGCCGGCCGCCAGATCAAGGGTTGGCAAAACGGCCTGGCCATCGCCGGCGACTACATGAGCGCGG
Source organism: Chloroflexota bacterium (assembly GCA_005881025.1). GTDB lineage: Bacteria > Chloroflexota > Dormibacteria > Dormibacterales > Dormibacteraceae > CF-54. The sequence goes on from VBFO01000098.1 coordinate 3,120, forward strand.
CTTCCTTTCTGGGCATCGCCGGGCTGATCGCGTTCAACGGCTACGACGGCTTCATGTACTCGGTGGGTTGGCTCGTCGCCTACCTCACTGTGCTCTTCCTTATCGCCGAGCCGATGCGAAATACCGGCAAGTACACGATGGCCGATGTACTCGCTTACAGGATGTCTCCTGTGCCTGTCCGATCGGCGGCTGCATTCTCGACCGTCGCCGTCAGCGCGTCGTACATGATGGCCCAAATGATCGGGGCCGGAAGCTTGATCAAGATTCTGATCCCCACCCTCGACACAAATCTGAAGCCCTACTTCAACTGGGACATTTTTGGTACCCACCTCGATCCGTCGATCACCATGGTCGGAGTCCTGATGATGATCTACGTCATCGCCGGCGGCATGGTTGCCACGACGTGGGTGCAGATCATCAAGGCGATACTCCTGATGAGTGGGGCAGTGCTGCTCACCTTCCTGGTCATGCTTCATTTCGGGTTTAACTTCGGACACTTCTTCGACGCGATCGCGAGAGTGAAGGACAAAGCGACCGGGCTCAATTTCACGCAGCCGGGAATCCTCTACAAGTACGGCCAGAAGCAGGTCTTCGGTATCGACCTTGCCCTTATCGACAACGTCTCTCTTGGCATGGCGCTCATCCTCGGCACAGCCGGCCTGCCACACATCCTGATGCGCTTCTTCACTGTCCCCGACGGCAAGGCCGCGCGCGCGTCGGTGGCCTGGGCGATGGGCCTGATCGGCAGCTTCTACATCATGACCACGTTCCTCGGCTTCGGCGCTGCGACCCTGGTCGGCAAGGCCAACATCTGCGCCAAGGTGGTCAACGGCGCGTGCGTCGGCGCTACCAACAGCAACCTCGCTGCCCCGCGCCTTGCCGAGTTTCTCGGTGGTGAATTTTTTGGCACCACAGGAGCTGAGTTCCTCCTGGCCTTCATAGCCGCTGTCGCATTCGCAACGATCCTGGCGGTGGTCGCCGGCCTGACGTTGGCAGCGTCAGGCGCTTTCAGCCACGACTTCTACGTCAACGTGGTTCGCACCCATCTTCTTCATGGCCATGTCAGCGAGCGAGAGCAGGTGCTCGTAGCGCGGATCACCGCCGGACTGGTCGGCCTGCTTTCGATATGGCTCGCGGCGCGCATCGGCGCCACTGCAAATGCAGCCGCGCTCGTAGCAGGGGTTGCATTCGTGATCGCGTCGTCGGCCAACCTGCCGGCAATCCTCTTCACTCTCTTTTGGAAGCGCTTCAACACCTGGGGTGCTGTTGCCTGCCTGGTGGGTGGCACGGTGATCACCATCTGGCTGGTGGCGATCGGCCCTGGCTGGACTTTGCCGGCGGTCAAGAACCCCGCCTTCCCGCTCCAGAATGTCGGCATCGTCAGCATTCCCCTCGGGTTTCTCCTCGCCATCGTGGGCACGTACATCGGCGACCTGGTCAAGGCGGACCGGCTGTCTGAGGTGACGTTCCACGAGATCGACGTTCGGGCCCAAACTGGGCTCGGCGCCGAACCCAACCCGGTGGCGGCCTGAGCTTCGACCGATGGCTTGGGGGCGGCCGGCGCCGCCCCCTCCACCACGCATGGACATGACCGCCAGCGAGCTATGGGGGTTGGGCGTCCTGGCGGTCGCCTGCATGTTCGCGGCAGCGATCTTGTTCCGGTCGTGGCGGCGACGGGGCTCTCCTCAACCGCTGATCGCGGCGCTCATGGTGCTCACCCTGGGCGCAGGAGCCATCACGGTGGTCCTGCTCGGCGCCCCTTATCGAATCGTCGTCGGATCGACTTTCATCGCGGCCATGCTTGTGGTCCTGTTCTCGGCACGCAGTGAGCGTCGCCATCGCTAAGCGTCGATGACATGCAGAGCATCGCGCTGCTGGGGTCGTCTCCGCGGGGGGGCGAGAGTGGTCGGGCGGGCGAGATTCGAACTCGCGGTCTCCTGGTCCCAAACCAGGCGCTTTGCCGAGCTAAGCTACCGCCCGAACTTTCGCAGCCTCGAAGGTTAGGCCAGCAGCCCTCGGGCACGCGCGGCAAGCCTGATTACGACCGTTTGGTGCAAACCGGACGCTTCAGCTCGCGGGATTGCGTCCGTTTGGTACAAAAACGGTCGGGAATGGGGCGTCAGTCGGACAGGCGCTCGAGCGCGCCTGAAGCCAGCAGCGCCCTCACCGCGTTCGCACGGTGGCTGTACAGGCGCTTCTCCTCTGGCGCCATCTCGCCGAACGTCTTGCCAGTCCCCGGCACCAGGAAGATCGGGTCGTAGCCGAAGCCGGCCTCACCCCTCCACTCGGGCACCAGCTCGCCCCGGCATTCGCCTTCGAAGAACTGGGTTGAACGTCCCCGCGCCGCCAGGCCCACCGTGCAGGTGAATCGCGCGCCCCACGGTCGTGGATGACCCCGCAGTCGCTCCAGCAGCAACGCTGTGCGCTCCTTCTGTGTCGGACCCAATCGCGCTGACGTGATGCCTGGAAATCCATTCAGCGCGTCCACTTCGACGCCGGAATCGTCACCGATCGACGGCAGCCCTGACGCGGCCAGCGCGGCCTCGGCCTTGAGGCGTGCGTTCTCCGCGTACGTCTCCCCCACCTCCTCGACCTCCGAGTCGAAGGCGACCAGCTCAAGGCCCGTTTCAGCCAGGAGTTCGCGATACTCGCGCAGCTTGCCGGCGTTGCCGGTCGCGATGACAATCTTCCGGCGGTCGGTCACAGAGCGGCGATGGCACGCTTCTGGTGGACGATCAGCTCCTTGATGCCCTTGCCCGCGAGCTGGAGCATCGAATCAAGCTCCGAGCGCGAGTAAGGCGCACCTTCCGCGGTCGCTTGCAGCTCGATCAAACGGCCGTCCTCGGTCATCACACAGTTCAGATCCGTCGAGGCCTGGAAGTCTTCGGTGTAGTCGAGGTCCAGTCGCGGCATCCCCTCGACGATGCCCGCGCTGACCGCGGCCAGGTAAGACCGCACAGGCACCTCCGACACCATGCGCGCCTCCTTCATCCGTTTCAGCGCCATGTACAGGGCCGTGAATGCACCCGTGATGGCTGCCGTTCGCGTGCCCCCATCAGCCTGCAGCACGTCGCAGTCGAGAGTGATCGTGCGCTCGCCGATCTTGCTCATGTCGACGGCTGCGCGAAGCGAGCGGCCGATCAGCCTCTGGATCTCATGAGTGCGCCCGCCGATCCGTCCCTGGATCGCCTCCCGCATGCCGCGGTCGTGCGTGGACCGCGGAAGCATCGAGTACTCGGCAGTGATCCAGCCCTGGCCGCTCCCCCGGCGATGGGCCGGCACGCGATCTTCCACGCTGGCCGTGATCCACACCCGCGTGCGACCCATCTCGATCAGGCACGAGCCTTCGGCGTGCACGTTGACGCCGAGCTCCATCTTCACGGTGCGTAGCTGGTCGGGCTGGCGCCCGTCGTGACGGGCGTTGTCGATCATCGCCCGATGATCTTCAGCAGGAGTGCAGTGCCTTCATAAAAGACGTACAGGGGCACGAACATGATCAGGGGCGTGAGAGGATCGACCCCGGGCGTAAGAAAGTTGGCCAGGATGCCGAGGCCTAGAAACCAGAACGGCCGGTTCTTGTGCAGCCACTTAGAGGTGATGATCCGCATCATGCCCAGCACGAAAAGCACCACCGGCAGCTCGAAGACCAGCCCGAAGCCGATCACCATGACCAGCACGAAGCCGATCAGCTGGCTGATATCGGCCAGATACGTGACGTTGGGCGGCGCGAGCTTGCTGAGGACGGAGATGTAGAGCGGCATCGCGAAGATCGCAGCCGCCACGCCGAGGGCAAAGAAGAAGATCGTGGCGACGAGCACGGGGAGGATGAATCGCCGCTCGTGGCGATGAAGCCCCGGGCTGACGAACCACCAGGTCTGCTGGATCACCACCGGCGCCGCGAGCACGAAGCCGATGTAGATCGCAACCTGCAGCTCGGTGAGGATGCCTCCCGCAGGACCGAAATACACCGCGTGGCCGATCCCGGCCCGCTTGACCAGGAAGCCGATGACCTGGCCCGAGATGAAGAATGCGATGACAGTGGTCACCGCCCACGCACCCATGGCGATCATCAGGGCGCGGCGGAGCGCCTCGAGGTGCTCGATGACCGACATCCGCTCCTCCTCGACCGGCGTCCGGCTTCGAGGAGCGCGCTGAAGGACCCTGTTCAGAAGGGCCACGGACCGGAAATCCTCAGGAGTCGGAGGCGGTCTTGGGCTCCGAGCTTGCGGAGGCGGCCTCGACCTTGGCGGGCTCGGGCTTGGGCGGCTCCGCCGTGGCCGACGACCTGACCTCGTTGGTCAGCTCGGTCGTTGCCTTTCTGAACTCGCGCATGGCCTTCCCCACCGCGCTGCCGAGCTCAGGGAGCCGGCTCGGACCGAAGACGATGAGCACGATGATCAGGATGGCGGCGATCCAGAAGGGGTGTATGGGCATCTCGAGGCGATTATAGGCCAGGACTTCCTGGCCTCTTGGGCTAGCGCGAGGGGCTGGCTTTGATGTCAGACACCGTGATCGTCACGGTGTTGATGCGGTCTCCAGGCGCCAGCGCCGAGACCTTGTCCAGGCCGCTCCTCACACTCCCAAATCGGTTGTAGATCTGCGTCGGCGGGCCGTTCGGCCACTGGGTCTTGACGATGAAGAACTGGCTGCCGTTGACCGGACCTCCGGGCACGCGCGCCATCCCCACCGCTCCCGGCGTCCAGTTGAACATCGGAGTCGTTTCGTCAGGCAGGTCATATCCCGGCCCACCCCGGCCCGTGCCGAGCGGATCACCGCCCTGGACCTCCCAGTCCTGGGAGTCCCAAAACGAGAGACCGTTGTAGTAGCCGTTCACCGCCAGAACCACGAAGTTGTTGACTGTCACCGGCGCGTAATCAGGCAGCAGATCGATCACGATCTGGCCCTGCGTGGTGTCGATCGTTGCCGTGTAGCGCTTGCCCGGCTGGATGCAGATCGGCTGGCGGGAAACATAGGCGTGCGGTCCGACCAGGCTCGAGGTCTTGCAGCCGGCAAGCTGCGATGGCACCGCCGGCTGAAGCGCCTGGTTCATGGCCAGCCCGGATCCGATCACAACCGCAAGGATCGCCGCGATGATCAGGTAAGGGATCCACGGCCTGCGTCTCCACGCCTCGGGGAGCATCAGCTCTTCCTCGGGGTCAACGACGGGAGCCGCTGAGCGCGAGGTTGCTTTGGCTTTCGTCACCTGACTGCGGCGGCTGCGATCGCGGCGGCGAGACCGCGCGGCGTGTACTCGCGGGCGATGATCTCGACCTTCAGCCCCAGCTTGCGCGCGGTGTCTGCGGTGACCGGGCCCATGCACGCCACGACGGCGTCGCCAAGCACCGCTGGAAGCTTGTCGTCAGGAAACGCACGCACGAAGTTGACCACTGTCGACGAGCTGGTGAAGGTGATCACGTCCACGCCCTCGGCGTTGAAGAGCCTCATGAGCGAGGGGCCTGCCTCGGGTGGGCAGACTGCCTGGTAGACGGGAAGGATGTGAACTTCAGCACCACGTTTTGAGAGCAGCGATGGTAGTGCGTCGCGTGCGACCTCCGCTCGCGGCACCAACACTCGCATCCCCTCCATCTCCCAGCCTTCGAGCGCCTTGGCGAGGCCTTCGGCTGTGTACTCGCTGGTCACCAGCTCGGGCCGCAGGCCGTGCGTCTCCATCGACTCCGCAGTCTCCTGCCCGATGGCACACAGCTTGCTGCCGTGAAAGGCGCGGGCGTCCTTGCCGCCCGCGTGGAGCATCTGAAAGAAGATGTTGACCGCGTTCGCCGACGCGAAGATCACGAGCGCGGTGCGGTTGAGGTTGGCGATCGCCTCACGCACGTGATCGTCGGTCGGCATAGGACGGATCTGGATGGTGGGAATCTCGATCACCGCGGCTCCAAGGTCCGCCAGCTCGCGGCGGAAAGGCTCCACCTGGTGCCGGGCGCGCGTGATGAGGACGCGGCGGCCGTGCAGCGGGCGCCGGGAGAGGGTATCGAGGCGCTCGGCCATTTCGACCCCGGGACCGATCACCAGCAGGGCATCGCCCCGCAATCCGTAGGTGGTCGCCTTGCGCGCCAGCTCACCCAAGGGGGCCGACACGCGCCGCTGCCCTGGAAGCCCGGGGCTGAGGATCAGCGCGGATGGGGTCTCCGGCGGACGGCCGTCAGACAGCAGCTTCGTGATTCCCGATTCCCACCACCCGGAGGCGAGCCTGAGCACGACAGTCTCGGCCCCCTTGACCAGCCCGAAACCGACCGACATCGCACGACCCTCGATGGTCAGCGGGATGCCGCTCATCACAGGCGCCGCCATCTCCACCGCCATTCCCGGCACCGCCTCGAAGTCGACGCCCGCCCGTTCCAGACGCGAAGCGATCTCGGAGCCATTCGAAAATGCATAAGGATTGCCGGGGAACAGCACAGTCACCTTGCGGCCGCCCCTGGCGAACCGCACTATCTCGTCCACCGACTCGAAGCCGGACACGTCTGCGCTCAGGGACGCGAGATGCAATAGACCCGTGCCGCACCCGTCGCAGTTTCGAATCACGTCGGCGGCCTTGATCGCGTCGATGGCGTGCACAGTCGCGAGACCTGGATGTCCCGGACCCACGCCGACGAGCATCACCCTGCCCAAGGTCCCAGCCTCACCGAGGTGAGGATAGAACTTTTAGAACCTTCGAGAGACGACGTACGTCGTGAGCGCGGCGAGCGCATCGCTGCCTGGTCCGCGCTTCGCGTCAACCAGCTTTTCGCGCGCTTGCGACGCTAGCCGGGTCGCGCGTTCGAGTGCATGTCTGGGCCCATCGCTTTCGCGCACGAGCCTCACCACACTTTTTGCATCCTCACCAGTTAAGGCGCGACCGTCGACGAGAAGTTCTCGCACCTCGGCTGCAACTCGCGAGTCGCGCATCGCCAGCATCAGCGGCAACGTGGCGAACCCTTCGACCAGGTCGTGGCCGATGGGCTTGCCGATCTGGTCCTCTGAGCTCATGTAGTCCAGGACGTCATCGGCGATCTGGAAAGCGAGGCCGAGATAGACACCGTAGTCGTGAAGGGCGCTGCGCTCCTTTGTCTTCAGCTTGCCCAGGAGCCCGCCGATGTCGCAGCACGCTGAAAGCAGCGTCGCCGTCTTGTCATGGATCCACTCCATATATCCGTCCTCGTCGAGCCCGTAGTGAAAGCGTCTGGATTGCTGGCGGACCTCGCCCGCGCAGATCTCCATCACCGCTCGGGCCAGGATCGCCACCACCTCGGCGGACCCGGTGCGCGAGGCCAGCTCGTAGGCCTTGGCGAAGTAGAAGTCGCCGACGACGATCGCGGACTCATTGCCGATGCTGGCGGCAACAGTGGGGCGGCCGCGCCGGAGCGGCGCGCGATCGATGACGTCGTCGTGGATGAGCGTGGCCGCGTGGACCATCTCGACGGCCATCGCGGCGGGCAGGATGCGCGCGCCTTCGTACTCGCCGAGCCTGGCTGTCAGTAAGACCAGGGCCGGTCGCAGGCGCTTACCGCCGGCGACGAAAAGCTCGCTCATCGGCTCCGAGACGACATCGGGATCCCCACGGAACTCGAAGCGAAGCAGCCCCTCCAGGGATGCGAGCTCGGCCGCGACGGGCCCGAAGACGTCTACGTCGGAGCTTTTTGCTCCTCCCAGATCCGTACCTCCTCCGCCTCGATCGTCTCACCGAAAAGGTTGGACGCGATCTCGTTGAAGTGTTCAGGCACCGCGGTGACAAGCACCTCGTGCCCGGGCCGGCCACCGCCGGGATCGAGATGACGCACGACCTTCGAGGCGGTTGTGGTGGCCGAATCCACCAGGACGAATGCTTTCGGATATACACGCTCGATGGCCGGCTTGAGGAGCGGATAGTGAGTACAGCCGAGGATCAACGTGTCAGCGCCGATGCGCACGATGTCGGCCAGATCGCGGCGCAGGACCGATTCCGCATACGGCGTGTCCGCCTGTCCCGATTCGACGATGTCGACCAGCTCAGGGCAGGCCTTCTGATAGACCCCCACCATGGGGTCCAGCTCCTTGATGGCGTGGAGGTATTCCTGGCTCCGCGTCGCGCCCTCGGTGGCGATCACCCCGATCCGGTTGTTCTTGGTCGTGTCGACCGCCGCCTGGGCCCCTGGCCGGATCACACCTACGAGCGGGACCTCGAACAGCTCTCGCGCCTGGTTGAGCGCAGCGGCGGTGGCGGTGTTGCAGGCGATGACGACGAGCTTCACGTCCCGCGACTCGAGGTACCTGATGATGTCGAAGGCGAAGCCACGCACCTCGTCCTGGTAGCGCGGTCCGTAGGGGAAGTGGTAGAGGTCCGCGAGGTAGATCGTCGGTTCCTCGGGCAGCTGCTCACGGATCGCCCTGAGCACTGTCAACCCGCCCACGCCCGAATCGAAGATTCCAATCGGCCTCTGGTCAGCCATCACGTGACACTCAAGTAACGAGTTAAACGGCGCGGACCGACAAGCGGTAACCCAGGCCGGGCACTGCGTCGAGGATCACGCCAGAGTCCGGGTACTTGGCGAGCTTTCGCCGCAGTCGCTGGACATGCGGGTCAACGGAGTGATCGTCCAGGTCGTGGGGATAACCCCATACCTTGTCGCGCAGCTGGGCTCGGGTCAGCACCCGTTCAGGGTTGGCGGCCAGCACCGCGATGAGATTGAACTCGGTCATGGTCAGTGGAATCTCTTCGTCGCCGATCCTGACCCTGCGCGCCGCATTGTCGATCTGCATGGCTCCCACCGTCAGCAAGCCCTCCGGTCCCGTCCCTGACGCCGAGAAGGTCGCTCGCCGCAGGTGCGCGTTGACGCGCGCAGCAAGGATCCGCGAGTCGAACGGCTTGGTGATGTAGTCGTCGGCTCCGACCTCCAGGCCGACGACCTCGTCCATCTTGTTGGTGCGCCCGGTGAGCATGACCATCGGGCACACGAGGCCTTGCCTGCGCAGCTCCAGGATCACCTCGGTCCCGCTGATGTCGGGCAGGACCCAATCCACCAGAACCAGGTCCGGCTGTGCGGCGCGACCCAGCTCGATGGCGTTAGCGCCATTGGCAGCCTCGAGGGCCTCGTGGCCCTGCTGCCGGCAGATCTCCGCCACGAGGGCCCTGATCGGTCCGTCGTCTTCGACCACCAGCACGCGTCGCTTACGGCGGGTGGCGGTTGCTGTCAGGTCTGTGATGGAGGCGCGAACCCTACACGTCTGGCCTCGCGCGAAGCGCGCTTCGGCCGCCTCATAAGGAGTACGCGCTTGTCCCCCCCGTCAATGACCTCGGCCAGCTCCCAGCCCTCGGCGCCGTGCTCCTTCAGCAGGGCGACGAGCGTGGCGCCGTCCGTGACCTGCGCGACCGTAAGGACATGGGTAGAGAACTCCCAGTCGCGGCTTGGCAGGGAGACAGTCGGAACCATCCGCGTTGGCGCCATCGCGCCGTTGTCGGGTGCCTCGGGAGCCTCAGCAGGCTCGTCGGGGTCTTCCGGCTCTTCCTCTGAGTAAGCAGCCACCGAAAGGGATTTTAGGCGGATGCCCCATCCCAGTCCGCCGCGGCAAAATGAGCTTGCCCCCGTAGCCCAATGGCAGAGGCAGCCGGCTTAAACCCGGTCCAGCGCGGGTTCGACCCCCGCCGGGGGTACTGAGACCTTGCCGGCGCCTCAGTACTCGAAGAAGCCCTTGCCGGTCTTGCGGCCGAGATGTCCAGCCTTGACCAGCTCCTCCAGCACCTTCGGGGCGCCTGCGCCTGCGCCCTGGCGCCGGCGGTCCTGCATCGCCCCATAGAAGATGTCGAGACCGCTGAAGTCCAGGAGGTGGAACGGACCCATCGGCCAGTTGAGGCCCGTCTTCACCGCGACGTCGATGTCCTCGGCGCTCGCGTAGCCGCCTTCCAGCAACCGGATCGCCTCCTCCGATGCTGCAAACAGGATGCGGTTGACGATGAAGCCCCAGATCTCTTTGTTCAGCCGCACCGGAGTCCGGTCGATGTTGCGCACGAACTCCATGGCGCTGTCGATCGTCTCGTCCGTCGTCTTGGGCCCACCCACCACCTCACAAAGCTGCATCACCGTGACCGGATGGAAGAAGTGCGTGTTGCAGCAACGCTCCGGGTGCTTGGAGAAGTCGGCCAGCCGGCTGATCGTGATCGTGCTCGAGTTGCTGGTCAGGATCGCGTCGGCCGGAGCGGCGGCGCCGACCGATTCGAAAACGCCCTTCTTCGCATCGAAGTCCTCGATCACCGCCTCGATCACGAGGTCTGCTGATTCAACGGCCGCCGCGAGCTGGTCCACGTCCTTGATCCTTGCCAGCGCGTTGTCGGCGCGCTCCCGTGTCAGCCTGCCCTTCTCGACCGAACGTTCGAGCAGCTTGGCGTTTTGCGCCCGCGCCCGCTCGAGCTGCCCATGCACAGTGTCGACCAGCGAGACGTCGTATCGACCGCTGAGCGCAGTCTGGAGCGCGATCTGCGATCCCATCGTGCCGGCGCCGACGATCACTACCTTCTTGACTTCACGCATTCCGTCCATCTCCTGACAATTGCCGCATGCAGGTGAGCATGCAGCAGTTCGAAGCCGCGGCACAGGCAGCTCTGGATGAGATACCTGATGAGTTCCAGCGGTACCTGGAAAACACTGTCTTCATCATCGAGGAGAGCTCAGCCGACGGCTTGATGGGCCTATATGAGGGGGCCACCGCACTCGATGCGGGCGAGGGGATGCCAGAACGGATCACCCTCTTCAAGCGGTCGCACGAAGCCGCGGCGGCCACCCTTGACGAGCTGGTCGCCGAGGTGCGGCGGACCATCCTGCACGAGCTGGGCCATCACTTTGGGATGGAGGAGGACGAGCTTCCTTACTGAAGGGTCCAGAACGTCCGATCCCACAGGACAAGTGGATTGCCGGCTCCGGGCTGCGCCAGCCTCACCGTTCCGATGCACACGTCGTGGTCGCCGGCGGCATGCACCTGGAGAACCTCACACTCGAGCCACGCTGCGCAGCCCTCGATCAAGGGGATGCCGTTAGATCCGATCCGATGTGGGATCTCTCGCCATCTCGAGTCGACCGCCGGCGCCCTTCCCGCGAAGCGCTCGGCGACGAACTCCTGGTCGCGCGTCAGCACGCTGACATTGAACTGGCCTGTTTCGATCACAGCCAACCGGGTCATGCTGCCGTGCTCGAGCCCGACCAGGACGAGCGGCGGGTCGACGGAAACTGAGACCAGGGTGCTGGCGGTGAGCCCGCGATAGCCTTCCGGCGTCCGGGCGCTGACCACGACCACTCCCGCCGCGAGCTTGGCCATCGCATCCCGGAACTCCTGCGACTGCATGGAGGGGATCTTAGAATCGACTTCGGATTCGAGGGCGACGTAGCCAAGTGGTAAGGCAGAGGTCTGCAAAACCTCCATCCCCAGTTCGATTCTGGGCGTCGCCTCCATTTGAAGGTCGACCGTTAGTAATGGAGGAGCCGGATGGGCCTCGCCCAGATCAAGATGCCGCAGCTCGGTGAGTCGGTCACCGAAGGCACTGTCGACAAGTGGCTGAAGCAGGAGGGCGACTTCGTCAAGCGCGACGAGCCGTTGGTGGAGGTGGTGACCGACAAGGTCAACGCCGAGATCCCATCCCCATTTGAAGGCAAGCTGGTGAAGATCGCGGCCACCGAGGGCGAGGTAGTCCGCGTGGGGGCTGTGATCGCGCAGATCGAGGTGGCAGGCGCAGGTACCGTGGCCGCGGCCCCACCCGCCGCACGTGGAGCGACCGAGGCGCCGGCTCCCTCCGCCGCGCCCGCCACGGCTCCGGCATCCGCACCAGCCGCACCGGCACCCGCTCAGGCACGGCCCGCGCCGGCTGGAGATGACCAGCCCCGGCTGTCACCCGCGGTGCGCAAGCTGGCGGCCGAGCACGGCATCGACGCCGCCGCCATCCAGGGGAGCGGGCTCGGCGGCCGCGTCACCCGCGACGACGTGCTGGCCGCCGTCGGGGCCGGCACCACGGTGGCGGCCGAAGCTCCTTCGGCGCCCCCACGCCTGGCTCAGCCGGCACCCACCCGGGTCGACGGTGCGCGCGAGGAGCTCGTGAAGCTCAGCGCCATCCGCCGCTCGATCGCTGAACACATGGTCCGCAGCATCGCCACCTCACCGCATGCGTGGACGCTGCAGGAGCTCGACGTGACCAACCTGGTTCGGTATCGCGATGCGGAGAAAGACGGCTTTCGCGCTCGCCATGGAGTCGCGCTCACATACCTGCCTTTTGTTGCGCAGGTCCTCTTCGCGGCGCTGAAGGAGTTCCCGTGGCTCAACTCGTCGTGGAGCGATGACGGTGTGATCCTCAAGCATTACATCAACCTTGGCGTGGCGGTCTCCATCCCTGACGGATTGATCGTCCCGGTCCTGAAGGACGCGGACAAGCTGGGGTTCACCGAGCTGGTTGTCCGGCTGAACGACCTGATCGACCGTGCGCGCAACAAGCAGCTCAAGCCGGAGGACGTGCAGGCCGGTACCTTCACCCTCAACAACACCGGCGCTACAGGATCGATCGCGAGCCAGCCGATCATCAATCAGCCGCAGGCGGCGATTTTGACCACCGAGTCGATCGTGAGGCGCCCGGTGGTGATCGGCGACGGCATCGCGGTCCGCGACATCATGAACATGTGCCTGAGCTTCGACCATCGCATCATCGACGGCATGATGGCCGGACAGTTTCTCGCCGCCATGAAGAAGGGCCTCGAGGGTTGGACCGCAGCGAGCCTCAAGCTGTGAGCGAGTCGACTCCACTGGTCCCTGCTCCCATCCCGGCGTGGATTCGGGTCAAGGTCACTGAGGGCGAGCGCTTCAAGGAGTTGAAGGCGCTGGTCGCCGAGCGCCGGCTGCACACGGTGTGCGAGGAGGCCCGCTGCCCGAACATCTTCGATTGCTGGAGCCGCGGGACGGCAACCTTCATGATCCTGGGTGACGTCTGCACGCGAGCCTGCCGTTTCTGCGCGGTCACGTCGGGCCGTCCCACCGAGCTCGACATCGGAGAGCCGCTGCGCGTGGCCGAATCGGTGGCCCAGCTGAAGCTTCGTCATGCGGTGATCACGTCGGTGGATCGGGATGACCTCGCTGATGGCGGAGCAGGGATCTTCGCTCGCACCATCCTCGCCATCCGGCGGCGGAGTCCGGGCACGACCGTCGAGGTGCTGACGCCCGATTTCCAGGGAGATCTCGCAGCGGTGCGCACAGTCGTCGAGGCCGGGCCCGACATCTTCAACCACAACACCGAGACGGTGCCGCGCCTGTATGCGCGCATCCGGCCGAAAGCCGTCTACGCGAACAGCCTGGCGCTTCTGCGCCACGTCAAGCACCTGGCGCCGTCGATGGTCACCAAGTCAGGCCTGATGGTCGGTCTCGGCGAGACGGAGGCCGAGCTGCTCGACGTGTTCCGGAACATGCGCCTCCATGACATCGACGTGCTCACGGTCGGCCAGTACCTGCGGCCCTCGAAGAGGCACGCCGAGGTGGTCCGTTACTACAGGCCCGAGGAGTTCGTGCGCTTGAAGGAGCAGGCCCTCGCCATGGGTTTCGGCCACGTCGAAGCCGGCCCACTGGTCCGTTCTTCCTACCATGCCGATGAGCAAGTCCCCGCTGCGCAACGTAAGAGCCTGCTGGCTGGGTAGGGCCGGCTACCAGGAGGTCTGGGACCTCCAGGCCGAGCTGGTCACAGCCGTGCGCGAGGGCGCCGAGCCGGACACGCTCCTGCTGCTCGAGCATCCCCATGTCTTCACGATGGGCAAGGCGGCCAGCCCGGACCATGTGCTATGGGATGAGGCCGAGCGCGCCCGGCGGGGCGTGGAGGTGATCTGGTCGGACCGCGGCGGCGAGGCGACCTACCACGGACCCGGCCAGCTCGTCGGTTATCCCATCGTTGACCTGGCCCGGCTTGGGCTCACCATCCCCGGCTACGTGGATGCACTCGAACAGTCCCTGATCCAGTACCTGGCCGGTCTTGGCATCCAGTCGGAACCTGGCTCAGCGGGGCTGACCGGGGTGTGGTCGGCGGGCAAGAAGGTGGCCGCGATCGGCAT
>VBFO01000112.1 GCA_005881025.1 Chloroflexota bacterium
CCACTTCGCGCGCCGATTCGAGCAGAAACTTGGCCGCCTGTCCGAAGGTCCGCAGCCCCGACTCAGCTTCAAATGGATGGCCGGCGGCCGTGAGTGCGGCCTCTGCTGATGGCGAGAGGCGGCCGGCCAGCGGATAGGAGGCAGGTATGTCACCTGGATCGCCGAGCGCCGCTTCGGCGCCAGGCACCTTGAAGTAGAACCGCCCTCGGCCGGCTTCGACGACGGCGGTCACCGGCGTCCCACTTCGAGCCGCCTGAAGATCGAGGGCATGCAGTGGAACGATAGGCGCCTCGAGACCCATCGCCAGCCCCAGCCCGAAGGAGACACCGACCCGTAAGCCTGTGAACGAGCCTGGACCCGTCACCACCGCGACCCTGGTGATGGCGTTCTCTTTCGCGAGCCGGCGCAGCAGCGGGACGAGCTCTGGGCTGCGCGAGGGCACCGAGTGCTCCGCGATGGCACCTGTCTGCTCGTCTACTGTCGCAACCGCCGCCGTGCTCGACGACGTATCGATGACCAGGATCACATCCGGATCCGGCGGCGGTCACCGCCGAGGGTCTCGAACGTGATCTGGCGTCCGGTCTTCGCCTCGATGCGATCGCCCCATTCGACCACCACCGCACCTTCGTCGATCAGCTCGTCGAGGCCGAGGTCCGCGAGCTCGCCGGCCGCCTTGACCCGGTAGAGGTCGACGTGAGCCAGCTGGACCCGCCCGGGATAGATGCGCACGAGCTGAAAGGTCGGGCTGGCCACCTGGGCCTCTGAGCCGGCGCCTCGGGCGAGGCCGCGCACGAATGTCGTCTTACCGGCTCCGAGCGGTCCAGTCAGGAGGATGAGGTCGCCGGCCCGCAGCCTCCGCCCGAGCTCCTCACCCTCGGCCTCCGTCTCGTCAGGGCTGTTGGTGACGATCTCACGCAAAGTGGTCGTAGCCGCGCAGGTTCAGCTGCAGCGGCAGGCCCTCCCTGTCGGTCACCGTCAGCTGGCGCTCGGCGGTCAACACGCCAATGGGTTTGAGGCCTGCTTTGCGGATGACAGCTTCGGGGCCGGTGCAGACCAGTTCCACCTCCTCCCCGCTCGACAGCGCCTCCTGCCAGGTGGCGCCCGCCGCCACCGGCACGTCTGGTGCGCGCAGCAGGCAGCCGGATCCGGACATGACGGCGAACTTCTCCATCTCCTTGATGAGGCCGTCGGAGATGTCTCCGCAGCAGAGCCCAAGCTCGTTGAGGCGCTTGCCCTCTGCGAGCCGCGGCTCGGGCCGCAGCACGTGTCGAGTGCGCAGAGCCACCGCCGCCGTACCGAGTGGACCGGTCACCGCGACCGCCCAGCCCGGTCTCGCTTCGCTGCGCGGCAGCGGGCGATGCCTGGCCGTCCCCGCCACGGTGATGGAGAGGACCGCCGGGCCTTCGATGGCACTCATGTCGCCGCCGACGATCATCAGGTTGGTCTTTTTGGCAAGGGCGGCCATGCCTTTGAAAAGCGCGACAAAGTCCTGCTGCGGCCACGACCGCGGGACGGCGACTGAGGTCAGCGCCCACACAGGCGTCGCGCCTTTGGCCGCGAGGTCTCCGAGCGCGAGCGCAAGCGCGCGCCAGCCTGCGTCTTCAGGGGTCATCCACGAGAGGTCGAAGTGAACCTTCTCCACCGCCATGTCGGTGCTGGCGACGGTGTACGCCCCGTGGTCATCCCACGCGGCGGCATCGTCCTCCCCTGCCGCGATCGCAATGCCCTGCGTGGTGAGATAGGGCGTGATCAGCTTGAGGAGGCCGGCCTCGCCGGCGCCCGCAACTGACGTCATGCGTCCAGCATCGCACGCAGGCGGCGAGTCACCGCCTCGGGGTTGGCGGCGCCGCCGATGGCTCTGATTACACAGACGCGACGGATCGCGCGCGAGGTCAGCTGCCCGAGGTTTGACTCATCGATGCCACCGATGGCGAACACCGGCACCCTCGCCGCCTTGGTGACCGCAACGACGACGTCCGGACCTATCACCTCTTTCTGCGGCTTGAGCGGGGTCGCGAAAGCTGGGCCGCAGCCGATGTAGGATGCGCCGCTTGCGACGGCTGCCTTTGCCGCTGCGGGCGTTGACGCCGACGCCCCGATCAACATGGCTTCGCCGGCGACTTTTCGCGCCGACTCGAGGCTCAGGTCGTCTGGCCCGAGATGGACGCCGTCGGCGCCCACCATCATCGCGATGTCGACATGGTCGTTGACGATGAAGAGCGCGCCGGCTGCGGCGGTCGCCTCGCGGAGCCGGCCCGCCACCTCGAGCAGCTCACCTCGCGGCAAGGACTTGTGGCGGAGCTGGATCACATCGGCGCCTCCGCGCAGGGCGGCCAGGGCGATGGCGAGGAGGTCTTCGGGATCTCGATCCGCCGTGATGACGTACAGCCGGGCCGAGTCTAGGCTTCGGTTCAGCTCAGGATCTGGCGGAGCTTCTCGCGGAAGGCCGCGGGGGCTGTGTCGCAGTCACACGAGTGCTTGATGAGGCGCTTGAGGTGCGTCTGGAACTCGTAGCTGTCCATGCAGTCGGGGCACCCTTCCAGGTGCAGCTGCACCTCGAGGACCTCGGTGCTGTTCAGCTCGCGGTCTACGTAGCGATCCAGCTTCTCCTTACAGTCGGGGCAGTTCATTGGGTCGGCATCTCTTTGTTACTGGCGCGCACGATACCTGATTCCACAGCGTACTCAAAGAGGCTCTTTTGGAGCTGCTGGCGGGCCCGGTGGAGGCGGGACATGACAGTCCCGATCGGCACCCCGAGCGTCTCGGCGGCGTCCTTGTACGAGAAGCCTTCGACATCGACCAGGAGCACCACCTCACGGTGGAGCGGGGGCAGCTCTTCGACCGCCGCCACCACCTCGGAGGCCGCCATCTTGTCGAGCACGTCAGCCTCCGGCTTGGCGCCCTCGTCACGGAGCTTGTCGTAGAGGACGAACTCACCCACGTCGTCCAGGCTCACGTCCTCTTTGCGCGACCCTTTGAAGCGGTCCCAGAAGAGGTTGCGCATGATGGCGAAGAGCCAGGCCTTCATGTTGGTGCCCGTCTGGTAGCTGTGCTGGTAGCGGAGGGCGCGAAGGTATGCCTCCTGGACCAGGTCCTGCGCCTGGTCGGGATCGCGCGTCAAGCGCAGCGCGCCGCGATAAAGGGTGTCGAGGTGCGTCAGCGCTTCTTCGGCGAATGTGGTTGGAGCCTGGCTTTGGCTTTCCGCCATCAGTAGAGCCAGTGTAGTTTCACCTGCCTTACGCAATTTCAAACGTGAAGGCAGGCGCTTGCTATTCCGGGGCGAGGGGGCTGGTACGCCCAGCCCCCTCTTGAAGTTGATTTACGACGCGCTGATCGCGCCGATCCAGGTGCCCCAGTTGCGCCCGAACGCGGGCGGAGTCGTCACGCCTTGAAACTGGTTGGCGTACTGGCTGGCGAACCAGATGTGGCCCCCACCGTCGAATGAGGTGGCCTCGTAGTCACCCCAGCGACAGACGGGAATGGCTCCGCCACATAGTGTCGGCCGGTACGAGGACTCGCCGGCCTTCAACAGGACGCCCGCGCCCGTGAAGTTGGCGTCGCCCGCGCCCCTGACGATGTAGCGGATCTCGGGATTGACTGTGCTGCTCATATGGTCGAACACCATCAGGAGATTGCCGTGTGCATCGGGCATGAATGCGGGGTACGTCGCCGACTCATCGCCGGAGAAGTTGTAGTAACCGGTCTTCGAGGCGGCGGCAGTGCCGAGTGCGCCTAGATCGACCACGGCCCACTCGATGCCTGGCACGACAGTTGGAGGCGTGTGGATCGCGGTACCCCATCCCGTGTAGAGCTTGCCGTTGCGAATCACCGGGGTCGCGGGGATACGGAGGTCGTTGGCGTCGATGCACCGGCTGCAGCTCGGCTGCGTCGCCGGCGGCGGCACCAGGAACGGGTCGGTTGGAAGGTAGGTGCCGGTCAGCGTCGGTGCAGGACCGCCCTTGTCGTGGGCGATCGGGTTGGACATCTGCCACAGCACCAGCCCGCTGCACGAGTCGCTGAAGCCCTTGCCGGTGAATCCGCAGAGGTTGCCGTTGACGACATCCGGGCCGTCGATCGTGTCGACGAAGTTTTCACTGGTTCCTGCGCTGGAGTCGAGGTTGAGCGCCGGCTGCACGGTGTCGGCCAGGAACGGGCCCGTCTTGGCCGAAATGCCAGGGCCATTGCCGCGGAGGTTGAAAAAGGCGTCCGCTGTGAAGTTGCCCTTGCCCTTTTCCATCTGGGCCTTGTTGGCCTCGAACAGCTCAGCGTAGAACCCTCCGCTGGGCCCGACGCCGAACATGTTCGCGGAGAGGTAGACGGCCTGGCTGTTCATGCCGAGCTGGGTGTAGTCGGCTGCGAAAGGCTGTCCCATCGTCATGTCGAACGCGTACACGTTCCAGGTGCCGCGAGGGTCGCTCGTCTGGCTGACGGCGACGTAGTACGTGGATTGGAATGGGCATGCGTCACCGACCGCAAAAGCGTTCTCCACCTGAAGCATGGCCGCCCAGAAGCGCCCATCGGCCGGGTCGTAGAGGGCTCTCGGGTCACTGAGGAAAGGCTGGCTTCGGTGGTCGGTGTCGCACGGTGTGCCGTCGGCATTGGTCACGTTCGGAACCCCGAAGAAGTTCTGGGCGCTGACCGGCCATCCGGCCTGGACGTTGCCCGCGGTGTCCCAGACCTGCCACTGCGTGTTGACACCCTGTAGCACGAACCGGGACGAAGCCGCGAGCGCCATGTCGGGCGGGTTACAGCCCAGCCCGAAGTAGGAGCAGGTCGTCGCGGATCCCTGCTGCCCGATGAAGCTGGCGCTGGTACCCGGGGTGGATGTAGACGGTTGGGAGCCGGAGACTGTGTTGTTGCTGTCGACGCCGCCGGAATCGGTCCGCCGGTTGCGGTTGCGGTCACCCTTTGGTGAAAGGGTCGAGATGCGGCCCTCGGCGTTTGAGGCTGACCCAGATTGAGTCGCACGCCCCTGCGGCGTAACTGTGTAGTGGGTGAAAGTCACCGCGCCGGCTTGCGAGGTGAAGGTCACGCCTGTGCCAGGTGGCCCTGTCGCCGCCTGGGCTGCCGAGCCGATGACCGCGGCCATCGAGCCGGCCAGCGCGGCCGCCGAGGCAACAGCAAGCAAACGTCTGCCGACTACCATCACAACCCTCCTGCAACCACGAGCCAAATGCCCGGGACCATGAGCCAAATGCCCGGGACAAACCCCCCACAAGCGTGTGGTGACCCATCGATCCTAGTCGCGGCCCGCTGCGGGCTGCAACCTTCGATCGTGATCAGTCTTTGTAGTGCAGCTCCACGCGCCGGCCCAGCGAGGTCAGGACCTCATACGAGATGGTGCCCGACCAGCGTGCCACCTCCTCCGCTGTGATGCGCTGGTCGCCATCGCGGCCGATTAGCGTGACCACGTCCCCGGGCTGAACACCCTCGATGCCGGTGACGTCCAGCGTGATCGCGTCCATGCTGACGGTGCCGATGAGCGGGGCGCGGTGGCCTCTTATGAGGACGTCGCCGCGGTTGGAGCGGATGCGGAAGACGCCGTCGGCATAGCCGATGGCCGCGGTCGCGACGCGCGATCTTTCGCGTGCCCGCCAGGTGGCCCCGTATCCGACAGTGTCGCCTTTGTTCACCGTCTTCAGGTGCGTGATGACCGAGCGGAGGGTGAGCGCCGGCTCGTTGCCCGACCACTGGCAGCCGTAAAGCGCGATCCCGCAGCGGACGGCGTCGAGGGCGTACTCCGGGAAGTGGCGCGCCCCGGCTGAGTTGCATGCGTGCCTCAGCCCCGGGTCCACGCCCAGCGATTCAATTGCCTGGGTGAAGCTGTCGAACTGATGGCGGGTCATGGCGGCGTCGCTGTCGGCGGAGGCGAAGTGGGTCCAGGTTCCGGCGAGCCTCACGGCTGAGGATTCGTTGATTCGCCTGGCGAGTTTGGGCGCTTCCTCGGGCTGGCAGCCGAAACGGCCCATGCCGGTGTCGATCTTCAGATGTACAGGCACTACCTCGTCTGCCCGCGACAGCGCGTCGACCATCTCCTCGCTCCAGACGCCAATCGAGCAGCCGCTCGTGGCGGCAGCTGAGGCGTGATCCGGCGTCATCCCGCCCATGACGAGGATGTGCTCGGCGGGCACGATGCCTCCGAGCTCGCGCGCTTCGGCGAGGGTCGCGACTGCGATTCTTGTGGCCCCGCCGTCGAGCGCGGCGCGGGCGACCCTGGTGGCGCCGTGACCGTAGCCATCGGCCTTGACGACCGCGATCAGGTGCGTTTGCTGCGGCAGGTGCTCGAGGATGCGGGCGGCGTTGGCGCGGACGGCGCCGAGGTCGACCTCCGCCCAGCGAAGACGGTCGGTGGCCGTCAGAGGCCGCCCTGGCGAAGAACGTTCATCACCAGTGGGATCTCGTCGAGAAGGTCGCCGGCCAGTAGTCCGGAGTCGCCGAGGCGCTGCGCGATCCTCCGGCCCGCCGCCGCGTGCACGTAGACGCCGCTGACTGCGGCGGTGTAAGGGTCTTCGCCTTGCGCCATGAGGGCGCCGATGATGCCGGCCAGCACGTCACCGGTGCCGCCGGTGGCCAGGGCGGGAACCTCATGGGGGTCCTCGCTGCAGCGACCGTCGGGGTGGGCGACCACTGTATGCGCGCCTTTGAGCACAACCACCGCTCCCCACTCCTTGGCGGCCTTGCGCGCGGAGCCGGGCCTGTCGGCGTTGATGGCCTCGGCGGTCCTGCCGGTGAGGCGGGCCATCTCGCCGGGATGGGGGGTGAGGACGCGCCTTGGTCCGAGCTTGCGCTTGGTGCGCGGCGAGTCGGCCAGGGCGTTGAGCCCGTCGGCGTCGATGACCATCGAGCAGTCGGCGTGGGTGGCGAGGTCGACCACCAGGCGCCAGGTGGAGCGGTCACGGCCGAGGCCGGGGCCGATGACGGCGGCGGAGGCGTCTGCAAGCTGGCGGAGGATGGTGTCGTGGGCGGAGTGGCCGACCACACCGGGCGCCACCTCGGCCACCGGTGTGGCCATGACCTCGGTGACCTTCGCCGCCAGGATGGGATAGATGGTCTCGCCGATGAGCAGGCGGACGAGGCCGGCGCCGGTGCGGGCGGCGGCGGTGGCGGTGAGGTAGGCGGCGCCCGTGTAGCCGAGGCTGCCGGCCAGGACCACAAGAGTGCCAAAGGTTCCTTTGTGGGCGTCTTTGGGTCGTTCTGGCAGGGTGACCGCGTCGGGGGCCGGGAGGAGGTCGGTGATTGCCTGGGTGGGTTCGTTTCTCTCCGGCATCTCGAGGTGAGAGGTGGCCATGGCCAGCCGGCTGTGGTGGGTGATGCTGACCTCGACGCGGGCGCCGCGGGCGTCGCCCCCGATGAGCCTGACGCGGGGCGCGCCCATGGGTCCGGGGAGGACCTCGATGCGCTTTCTTGGAAAACAGATTCCTGTGCCGTCGAAGCATTTGATGACGGCTTCCTTGGCCGCCCACCGTCCGGCGAGTCGCTCGGGGTCGCCGGCGCAGTAGGCCAGCTCGGCGGGGGTGTAGACCTTGGGGAGGAAGCCGGGGCCGGAGCGCTTGACCGCGAGCGCGATCCGCTCGACCGAGACGGCGTCCACCCCGATGCGCTGCATGGTTGTTAGTAAGGTACCGCGTGGTTCCGGACCGCGATTGAAGGGCCCGTTTGGTGCCAAAAGTGCGGGATCCTGGCGCTCGAAGGGCCCGCTTGGCGCCAAACGTGCGGAAGGACGCGACCGACTATTCGACGGTGACGCTCTTGGCCAGGTTTCGTGGCTGGTCGACGTCCTGGCCCAGCTCAACTGCCACGTGGTAGGCGAAGAGCTGCAGCATCACCGAGTTCAGGATCGCCGACGCGGCCTCTTCGGCCGCCGGCATGACGAAGCGGTCGGTGGCGACGCCGTCGAGGGAATCGTCGCCTTCGGTCACCAGCGCGAGCACCGGCGCATCGCGCGCGACGATCTCGTGGACGTTGCTCACCATCTTCTCGGCGGTGGGTGACGCGGTGCAGATCGCGATCACCGGGAACTTTGCGTCGAGGAGGGCGATCGGTCCGTGCTTCAGCTCGCCCCCGGTCACCCCTTCCGCGTGCACGTACGAGATCTCTTTCAGCTTCAGCGCCCCCTCCAGCGCCACCGGGTAACCCAGCCCGCGTCCGGTGTAGAGGAAGTTGCGGTACTTGCTGTAGCGGTGAGCGAGCGTCTTGATCTCCTGTTCGCGGTCCAGGATCCCGCGGACCTGATCTGGCACCGCCCGCAGCGAAGCGACCAGCTCCTGCCGGCGCTCCAGCGAGATCCTGCCGTGCACGGTGGCAAGGCGCAGCGCGAGCAGGTAGAGGCTCACCAGGTGCGCCAGGAACGTCTTCGACGACGCCACCCCGATCTCGGGGCCGGCGTGCAGGTAGATCGCGCCGTCGGCGTCTCGCGCGGCGCTGCTGGCGAACACGTTGGTCACCGCCACCGTCAGCGCCCCGCGCTCCTTGGCCTGATGCAGCCCGACCATCGTGTCCGCGGTCTCACCGGACTGCGTGATGATCACCGCCAATGTGTCCGGCCCGAACGTCGGCCGCCGGTAGCGAAACTCTGCCGCATCAACAGCACGCGCCGGCAGACCTGCCCAGTCCTCGATCGCGTGCTCGCCGATGAGCGCCGCGTGCCGGGAGGTTCCCATCCCAAGCAGCAGGACCTCGCGGTAGCGCCGCAGCTCCTCATCGGTCAGGGCGAACTCTCGAAACGTGACCGAGCCGTCATCGGTCAGCCGCCCGCGCATCGCGTTCGCGACCGCCTCCGACGCCTCGTTGATCTCCTTGAGCATGAAGTGCGGGTAGCCACCCTTCTGGGCCTGGCTCACGTCCCAGTCGACATGGACGAGCTTGGGCTTGACAGTCGTGCCGTCCAGCGTCGACACCTCGGCACCAAGCGGCGTCACCGCGGCCACCTCTCCCTCACCGAGCACGAGCACGCGTTTGGTGTACGGGATGATGGCCGTGATGTCGGACGCGATGTAGAACTCCTGCTCGCCCAACCCCACCACCAGGGGTGCATTGAGCCGTGCGCCGATCAGGAGCTCGGGATCCTCGGTCGAGAACATCGCCAGCGCGTAGGCGCCGCGGATCCGCTTGAGCGCTGCGCGGACCGCGGCCAGGAAGTCGCCCTTGTAGTTCGCCTCGATGAGGTGCGGCACGACCTCGGTGTCGGTCTCGGACGTGAACTCGTGCCCGGCCTTCTGCAGCTCCTCGCGCAGCTCGGCGAAGTTCTCGATGATCCCGTTGTGGACCACGAAGATGCGGCCGTGGCAGTCCGTGTGCGGATGCGCGTTGATGTAGGTCGGCCGGCCATGCGTAGCCCAGCGCGTGTGTCCGATGCCGAGGTGGCCGGTGGGCTTGATCGCCTGGATCTTGGCGATCAGGTCGTCGACCTTCGCCTCCGACTTGGTGATGCTGGTGCTGATGGGAGACCCCGGCTTAGGGGCCTCCAGCACGGCCACCCCGGCCGAGTCATAGCCGCGGTACTCGAGGCGCTTGAGGCTCTCCAGGAGCACCGGGGTGGCTTCGCGCTCGCCCAGGTATCCGATGATCCCGCACATCTCTAACTACATAACTCCTAACCGAGGTTGGTTCGACGGGTGCTGCAACGGGGCCGCGGTGGAGCAGGTTACTCCTCAGGCCCTCTAGGGGCTGGGGCTAACCGTCTGATCCCTCGCAATCCTGTAGGTCACGGTGGCCGACTTGACCGAGAGCTGGATGCTGGGGTCGGGCGGAACGATTCTCAGCGTGAATGAGTGGTCCGACGTCAGTCCGGCCAGCGACACGGCTGGGAGGGTGATCGAGGTGATCCCGGCCAGGGTCTCCGGAGAGCCGGTGATGGTGATCAGCTGCGGGCTGACGATCACCGCGGTGACGTGGTAGCCAGCCGGTGGAGGCGCTGTGGGTAGAGCGTTGACCAGCGCAACCTGAATGGTTTCGGTCCCCTGGGCGGCTTCTACATGCGCGGTTACCGTGAGCGGTTCCCACGTGATGGCCGGAATCGCCACCACCTTGGAGAGGTCGAAATCGGCGCCGGCGCGGCTGAAGAGAACCACGTTATTAAAGATGTTGCGAGCTTTCGACGCGATGACCACGTCGACTTTCACGTGGGCTGTCAAGTCACGAAGCACGGAGATCGGACCGGACACAATCACCTGGCACGCCTGCGAACCGCACTGTGCTTGAGCCTTTGTCTGCTGCCATCCCTGCGCAAACGCCGCCCTGACCTGGATGTCGAGGTTGACAGTGGTCAGCTGTTCGACCTTCAGCGTGATTGGGGCGACCGCGCCGAGCGAGATGTTCTGACCAGAGACGTGTGGCGTGGGCGCGACGATCACTGCGGTTCCCTCTTTGAGCTTCGAGAGGTCAACGTCGACTGTCGCAGTCGCGTTGCGAAGATCCGCGGCTAGACCGCTCAGCGTGACCCTGGTTGTCGCAGGAGGACCGTTTACGACCAGGCCGACTGGAGGCGAGTTGTTGTAGTTGATCTTTGCGTCGACCGTCTGTGTCTGGATCGGGTACTGCGAGTAGCCCACGGCAAACACCAGCACGACGGCCAGGCCCAGGGCCAGCAGCTTCAGCCGCCAGTTGTTGGCGATCCAGCTCATCTGAAGAAACCATTGCCGCGCACGACCTTGGGGCTGACCCGTTGCCGGAGGCCGTCCCCGTCGAGGTTGCGCGTGATCTTGCCCTCTTCGATGACCGAGATCGAGCCTGTCTCTTCCGAGATCACTACCACCAGCGCGTCCGAGGCCATCGATAGGCCGACGGCGGCGCGGTGGCGCGTGCCAAGGCGCTCGCGGACTATGCCTTCCTCGGGCAGAGGCAGCAGGCAGCCCGCGGCGAGGATCTTGTTGCCGCGCACGATCACGGCTCCGTCATGTAGGGGTGAGTTCGGGTAGAAGATCGACTGCAGCACCTCGGCCGAGATCTCTCCATTTATACGTACGCCGGTGGCTGCATAGTCCTCCAGCCCGACCTCCCGCTCGAACGCGATCAAGGCCCCCGTGCGCTTCGAGCTGAGACGCTCCGCCGCTCGGATCGCTTCCGACATGGCCTGGTTGTACTGCCCCGGGTTGTAGCTCGAAAGCGGCGGCCGGAATCGACCCAGCCGGCCGAGCCGGCCCACCTGGTCGAGCGCTCGTCGCAGCTCGGGCTGAAACATGATCAGCACCGCGATCACGATGAAGACGGCCGCGTTGCGGTAGAGCCAACCCAGCAGGATGAAGTTGAACTGGTTGGCCACGACGCCGACCACCGCCAGCAGGACAAGACCGACCAGCACCTGAGTGCCCTGCGTCCCGCTCAGGAGCCGGAGCGTCTGGTACAGCACGAACGCCACCACCACCACGTCGATGACCTCCACCCAACCCAGGTGGCGGGTCACATCGGCGAGCTGGTTGATGAACTGCTGGATCACGTTCCCTTACCGAAGAGCTCGGACATCAGCGCCATCTGCGCGTACAGCCGGTTGCCCGCCTGCTGCAGGACAACCGACCGCGGCCCGTCGATGACCTCGTCGGTCACCTCCTCTCCCCTGTGCGCCGGCAAGCAGTGCATGAACACTGCTTTCGGTGCGCCGGCCATGAGCGCCGGGTTGACCTGGTACTCGGCGAAGATCTTTCGCCTCGACTGCCGCTCACTCTCCTGGCCCATCGACGTCCAGACGTCCGTGTAGATCGCAGTCGCACCGTCGAGATCGGAAAGATCGCTGGTGATCGTCACACGATCGCCGTCGCGGCTCAGGCTCCGCGCTCGCGCGACCACTGCTTCATCCGGCGCGTAGCCGGCGGGAGTGATCACGGTGAGAGGAAAGTCGAGTCGCGCTGAGGCCTCGATGAGCGACGTGGCGATGTTGTTGCCGTCGCCGACGTAAACGACCTTCTGCGCTGTCAGGGGCCCGCCCACCTCCTCGAGCGTGACGAGGTCGGCCAGGACCTGGCAGGGATGAGAGCGGTCGGTCAGCGCGTTGATGACCGGCTTCTCCGCGGCGTCCGCGAGCTCCGTGAGGTCAGCATGAGTGCGCAAACGCGCGACTATACCGTCAACGTAACGGTCCAGCACGCGCGCGGCGTCGCCGACCGTCTCGCGCACGCCAAGCTGGACATCCTGCTCGCCCAGCGTCGTGGTGGCGCCGCCGAGGCGAGAGATCCCGACCTCGAAGGACACGCGCGTGCGGTGGGAAGGGCGCTGGAAAAGCATCGCGATATGGCGACCCGCAAGCGGGCGTCCGCTCCAGGTGCCTGCCTTGATCTGGTGCGCCAGGTCGAGCACCCGGCGGAGCTCGGCCGCCTCGAAGTCCGCAACGTCGAGGAAGTCCCGGCCAAAAAGACCGCTCACAGCAGAATCATGATGCCCCTGCCGAGCGAGGTTAGAACCTGGGTTCGGACATGTCTCCCGCCACGACCGGCGTCGCCGCCAGGTCGCGGGCTGAATCGAACTCGGGCAGCCGATCGCGGAGCGGCACCTCGTCGCGGAGGCGCAGGATGAGGTCCCGGCAGCCTGCTGAATCCAGGCCGAACAGCTCTGGCTTGAAGCGCAGTGCCGGCTCGTCGCGCAGGTTGATCGTGAGAGTGTCGGTCATCTTGATCTCAGGCCAGGAGCCCGGATCCGCGAGGCTGATCGACTCCATCCGCTCCCAAACCGCCCGCATCTCATGCCGGCCCTGGATCACCAGCAGCCGGTCGCGGAAGAACGCCAGCTTGCCGGCCGGCCACGCGTGCAGCTGAACGGCGGCCCAGATGGCGACCGCCCAGCCACCTGCCGAGCCCAGGGCTAGCGCGACGGCTGCCACCCAGCCGCCCGGAATCAGCATCGCGCCGACTGCAAGCAGTCCGAAGAAGACCGCGCAACCCAGGGCGGATGCGCCGATGCTCACGATCGGCCGGCGTGACCGGACGTAGATCATCCCCGCCCCACCAAAAAACAGTCTAGGACCGCTGGGAAGTGGACACGGGAGCCAGGGCGCGGCATGATCAGCCGATGAGGAGCCATATGGACGTAACGGCTGAGCGGGCCGAGATCGACGCGAAAGTCTCAGGAAAAACGGTCTGCACGATCTTCGCCGAAGCCGTGCGGAAGTGGTCCGACCGGCCTGCGCTGCGCTGGAAGCGGGACGGGGAATGGCACCAGCTGAGCTGGAAGCAGTACCGAGACGATGTGGCCGCGCTGACGCTGGCCCTGCGCGAGCTGGGGTTCGGGCCCGGGCAGTTCGGGCTCATCATGGCCCGCAACGCCCCCGAGCACCTGATCGCCGATCTCGGGCTCGTCCACGCGGGCGGGGCTGCGATCAGCGTCTATGTGACGCTGGCACCGGAGCAGGTCGAGTACATGGCCAACCACTCGGAGGCCACCATCGCCTTCGTCGAGGATGAGGCATTCCTGAAGAAGTTCCTCGCGATCCGCTCCTCCACTCCCCACCTCAAGAAGATCGTCCTCCTGCGCGGAGTGGCTCCAGAGGGCGTGATGTCGTGGGGCGACTTGATGGAGCGCGGCCGCGCCCTTCTCGCGGCTGATGGGGCTGCGTTCGACGCCAGCTGGCGGGCTGTCGGGCCCGAGGACACTGTCAGCCTCATCTACACCTCCGGCACGACAGGACCGCCCAAAGGCGTCGAGTACTCGCACAACAACATCGTCTGGACGCTGGAATCGTGCCGGCGGCTGTTCGACCAGGAGAACGACATCATCGTGAGCTACCTGCCGCTCGCGCACGTGGCCGAGCGATTCATCTCGCAGTGGAACGCCATCTACCTGGGGCGCGAGATCTACTTCTGTCCCGACCCGAACGAGCTGCTCGCGTACCTGCTGCAGGCGCGGCCAACTTATTTCGTGGGCGTGCCGCGCGTCTGGGAGAAGCTGATGGCCGGCATCCAGGCCGGCGTCGCCGCAGAGCCGGACGAGGCGAAGCGGCAGATGGCCCAGGGGGCGATCGCCGCTGCGCAGCAGGCCTACCGCCTTCAGCGGGATGGAAACGCGGTACCGCCGGAGCTGGCCGCCGGCGTCGCGAAGGCGCAGCCGCTGTACTCCCTGCTGCGCGGAAAGGTCGGCCTCGACAGGTGCGAGCTGGCGATCACCAGCACCGCGCCCTGCCGGCCTGAGGTGCACGAGTTCTGGGCCGGGCTCGGCATGCCCCTGTACGAGGTTTGGGGCATGAGCGAGCTCACCGGACCCGCTACCGCGGTGCCGCCCGGCGACCACAAGGCTCCGTCGGTCGGGATCCCTCTGCCGGGTGTGGAGGCGCGGCTGGGTGAGGACGGTGAGCTGCTCATCCGCGGCGGGAATGTGATGGTGGGCTACTTCCGAGACCCCTCGAAGACAGCGGAAACGATCGACAAGGACGGTTGGGTGCACAGCGGCGACATCGCCGAGCTCCGGCCCGACGGGCATTACAAGATCATCGACCGCAAGAAAGAGCTGATCATCACCTCCGCGGGCAAGAACATCTCGCCTGCGAACCTCGAGGCGCTGGCGAAGTCGAGCCCGATCATCGGCCAGGCCGTCGCCGTCGGAGACTCGCGGAACTTCATATCGGTGCTCGTGGTGCTGGACCCACAGGTCGGCCCGGTGTGGGCGAAGGCGAGAGGGATCGCCGCCGCCTCCACGACCGAGCTCGCTGACGAACCTGCCGTCGTCGAGGAGGTGCGCCGCGCGTTGGGCGTCGCGAACTCTCACCTGTCTCGGGTCGAGCAGTTCAAGCGGTTCACGATCCTGCCCACCGAGTGGTCGCCGGAGTCGGAGGAGCTCACCCCGACTCTCAAGCTGCGACGCAAGGTGATCGAGGCCAAGTACCAGCCGCAGATCGAGGCCATGTACGGGCAGCCACCTGGTGGTCATTCGGTCGACCCGGAGCGCGAGACCGCCTCGGCCTAACCCTTAGACGACGACGCCGCTTTCGTGGGCTTGAAGGCCATCACGGCCTCCGTGAACAGGCGCGTGGCCAGCCGGCTTTTCGGCTCGCCTGTGCGGGCGGCGAGTTTCGAAAGCTGATCCACGACCCTGGGTTCCACGTTGAGCCTGTACAGCTGTTTGACCAGTGCGGGCTTCGATTTCAACTGACGATCCTCCTCGAGCGATGTGAATGGGCGCTCGGGGATTGTTGAGCTAAGGCGGGGCAGTTGCCTACCCCGCCTGTTAAGGACGTCCTTGCCTGATGGCTAGGTCAAGACCGTGGCGCAGTACTGCGGGAACCCGCCCATGGGGCTGGTGCAGTTCTTCTGCTGCTGGAACTGCGCCCACTGCCCGAAGTCTCTGCTCGTGCCGGGGTAGTCGCCCCCGTACGTGAAGGCGTTGTCCGCGCGATTGAATGCATAAAACGGATATGTGCAGAAAGGCGCGCCGTAGTTGGCGGCGCCGCAGTACTGGTCGACCTCCCTGCGGCCGCCGTAGTCGCTGACCGCGGCCCAGCTCTTGGCGCTGCTTCCGTCGCCGAAGGTCACGCTCTTGATCTGGATGGGCGAGAACTTGAGCCAGGTCGGTACGTCGTACGAGTAGCAGGGATTCTTGGTCGTGCTGCCGGGGAGGCAGAACTGACCGGCGGGGGTCGTGTAGTCACCGGTGTGGCCAATCTCCCACACCAGGCTGTTCGGTGCGTCGTTGACGAGCCCCCACGAGAGCGCGTTGCCGAGTGTCTGCCGGTCGAACGCGGGCATGAGGGGCCCGTCGATCTTGCTGTTGAGGATGATCGTGCCGGCGTGACCTGTGGTGAGGTCGGTGACGGTGATGTGCATTCCGTCAGCAGCCGGGGTCACGTACTGGTGATCGGTGATCGTGTCGCCGGCATGCATCATCAGCGGGCCGCCGGAGGCACTGTCTGTGAGCATGGCGTTGAAAGCGGCTGATTCAGAACCGCCCTTGCGCGAGACCTCCCAGACTGGCGAGCAGGCCGTGTACGTGTTGGGCGAAAAGACGACGTTGTAGCCGCCTCCCGCCGTGCAGCCGGTGGTGATGCTGTTCGGGTAGAACTGAAGCTCGAGGAACGCCTGGCCGTAGCGGCTGTTGGGGTCCGTGACAGTGCCGCCGATCCAGAAGGTGGGTCCGACAGCATCGACGTTGATGGTGCCGTCGGTGGGCAGTACCACCGTCCACGTCAGATCCCGGGCCGAGCCGGGGCGGTTGGACAGGGGATCGATCTCTGGCTCGTCGTGCCCGGTGCAGCCACCGGTGTACCAGACGTACTCGGTCGGATGGTGGGCGATGCAGAGCGTTTGCGACGTTGAGCTCGCGGCGCCGGCGGCGATGGGGATGGAGCTCAGCGCGATCGCTGATAAGCCTGCGAGTCCGAACAGCCCCAGCAACCTGTGCCCCATCTGCCACCCCCTGGTTCACGGCCAGCCGAAAGGAACCACCTGAGTCTATCCGGCCGGCGCTCTGGCCTCAAATAAGATCGGCGTAACGCGTTTCTTGCGCCAAACGTGCGCTTCCCGCAGCTCTGATGCGCCTTTTTGGCGCAAAACGTGCGGAATCCCGCGGGGTCAGCCGGCGAGCTTGTCCTGCAGCTTGATCACGTCTGCTGCGGGGACCCCGGCCGCGGCGATATACGCCTCCACCCCACCCCACCTCCGGTGGACGTGCTCGAGCGCGCCGAGTATCCACTCCGGCGGGCAGCGCAGCTCGTCGCGCATCGCCTCCAGGCGTTGAGGAGGCGCAGAGGCGAGCCACTCCGCGTAGCGACCGGCCAGGTGCACATCGGTCTCGGCAAAATCGGCAGCGATAGCGTCAGGAGGCACGCCCGCAAGGGAAAGGACCACCGCCGCGACCAGGCCCGTGCGGTCCTTGCCCGCGTAGCAGTGAAAGACGACAGGGCCTTCGACCCGCGCGATCGCACTGACCACCTGGCCGAACGCATCCTGCCGGCCGTCCAGCATGAGCCGGTAGCGCTCGTCCATGGCGGCCACGTCCGCGATCTTGCGTCCGAACTCGTCGTCGAGCACCGGCACGTGCACGTACTCGGGCCCGTAGTCCGGCGCGGCGAACGGGCTGGGGAACTTCGCCACCTCGGACTCGCTGCGCAGGTCGATGACTGTGGTGACGCCGTAGTCCCACATCGCCTGCACGCCGGCCTGGTTCAGGTTCGACACGTTGTCGGAACGCACTGCGACGCCGCTGCGGGTCTTCCCACCTGCGAGCGGGAGGCCTCCGAGGTCGCGCGCGTTTCGACAGTCGGGCCAGTCCAGTCGCCGCCCAGGGGCGGCGACGGCTAGCGCTTCGTGTATTGCGGGGCTTTGCGCGCCCTCTTCAAGCCGTATTTCTTGCGCTCCTTCATGCGTGCATCTCGCGTCAGAAGGCCGGCCTTCTTCAACGCGGGACGATAATCCGGGTCGTAGTTGCAGAGCGCTCGGGCGATGCCGTGCGCGATGGCACCGGCCTGCCCACTGGTGCCTCCCCCCGCGACGCGGACGCTCACGTCGAATTTGCGCTGAGTGCTGGTGATACGAAGTGGCGCCAGCGCCGCCAGCTCGAGCACGCGACGGCCGAGAAACGCGAGGGGGTCCTTCTCATTGACAGTGATCCGGCCCTCGCCCGGCTGTATCCGCACCCGCGCCACCGCGTTCTTGCGCCGGCCGGTGCCCCGGTTGAACGTCTCAGCCAACGTTGATATCCCCCTTCGAGTCGAAAGTGATGGGCCTGGGCTTTTGCGCCTGATGGCCGTGGTCGGCTCCGGCGTAGACGCGGAGGCGGGTCAGCATGTCCGCCCCCAGCGTGTTGCGCTGGAGCATTCCGCGCACGGCGTTCGTCACCGGGAAGGTGGGGTCGAGCTCCTGCGCCCGCCCAAGCGACCGCTTGCGCAGACCACCGGGATAGCCGGTGTACCTCGTGTATTCCTTGGTTTCCGTCTTGGTCCCCGTGACCTTCACCTTGGCGGCGTTGATCACTATCACGTGGTCGCCTGTGTTCAGGTGCGGCGTGAAGGTGGGCTTGTGCTTGCCACGCAGGACCTTGGCCACACAGCTCGCAAGGCGGCCGAGGACCTGGTCAGTGGCATCGACCACGAACCAATCGCTCTTCAAATCCGCCGTTTTCGCCGTCCAGGTCTTCTGTTTTGTCAATTGAGGTCCTTCAGTAAATCACTTCCATCAGGGTCAAGCCCCCCGCTGGCGCAGTTTTCGGCGCCATCCGCCGGTCGCGCGCCTTGAGGACGTCGGCCACCCATCTCACCGGCTTCCTACCCCGGCCGACCTCGGCCAGCGCGCCCGCGATGCTGCGGGCCAGCCCGCGCAGGAAACCTTCCGCCACCAGCTCGAGCTCGACGAACTCACCTCGCCGCCGCACCTTCGCGGAGCGCATCTCGCGCACCCGCTGTCCGGCCGGCTCGGAGGCGGAGCAGAAGCTGGTCCAGTCGTGCTCGCCCACGAGCCCCTCGGCGGCGCTCGCCATCGCCTTGACGTCGAGCGGACCGCCCGCGAGGTGCCAGCAGCGCCCCCGGTCCAGGGCCGGCCGTCCGGGCCGGTCGAGGTAGCGGTAGCGATAGCGCCTCCAGCGAGCTGAGTAGCGGGCATGGAACGCGTCCGGCACGGCCTCTGCGCGAAGGGCGGAGACAT
This sequence comes from Chloroflexota bacterium, assembly GCA_005881025.1. Taxonomy (GTDB): domain Bacteria; phylum Chloroflexota; class Dormibacteria; order Dormibacterales; family Dormibacteraceae; genus CF-54. Next base: position 18,552 of record VBFO01000112.1, read on the forward strand.
CGTCCGGCAATCTCGCGTTGAGGGCCGCCGCCAGCCGGTCCGGTGCGATCCTGCCGTGGAGCTGGAAGTTCACGACTTGGCCCTCCGCGTGCGCGCCCGCATCAGTGCGGCCAGCGGCGTAGACCACGTGGTCCTTGCCGGTCAGCTCGCGCAGCGCCCGCTTCAGCTCGGCTTCCACTGTCCGGCCCCGCGCCTGCTGCTGCCAGCCGGCAAATCCGCGACCGTCGTACTCGAGCACGACTTTGATATTCATTTGTAAAAAGCGCGGGTCATCAGTCGACTAGTTCGATGATCACCATCGGGGCCGAGTCGCCGTGCCGCGGACCCTTGTGGATGATCCGCGTATAGCCGCCTGGCCGCTCGGCCAGGCGCGGGATGAGGTTTGAGAAAAGCCGCTCCACGACCTCGGGCTTGGAAACCTCCTCGCTGACGCGCCGGCGGGCGTTGAGGTCCTGGTCCTTGGCGGTAGTGATCAGCCGCTCGACCCACCGCCGCAGCTCCTTGGCGCGAGCCTCGGTGGTGGTGATGCGACCGCTCTCCAGCAGCGACGTGCACAGGCCGCGCATCAGCGCCTTGCGCGAATCGGTGTCGCGGTTGAAGCGGCGACCGGATTTCTGGTGGCGCATGAAACGAGCTAGCCCCGGAGGACTGTGCCCATCTCCTCGGGCTTGATGAAGCCCTTCTCGACCAGCTTCTCCTTGATCTCGTCGAGCGACTTGCGCCCGAAGTTGCGCAGCGCCAGCAGCTCTTCTTCCTTCTTCTGCAGCAGCTGACCCACGGTCTGGATCTCGTTCGCCTTCAGGCAGTTGAACGCACGCACCGAGAGGTCGAGCTCCTCGATGGGCGTGTCCATCAAGCGGTTCTGGCTCGTCTTCTCGCCGTCCACGCCCGGCTTCTGGATCGACTCGCCGAAGTGCACGAACAGGTCCAGGTGTCTGGTGAACAGCTCGGCGGAGTGGCTGACCGCCTCCTCGGGTGACATGGTGCCGTCGGTCCAGACCTCGATGATCAGGCGGTCGAAGTCGGTGGACTGGCCGACGCGGGTCTTCTCGACGACGAAGTTCGCCTTCTCCACCGGGGAGAAGATCGAGTCGATCGGGATGACCCCGATGGGCTGGCCCTCGCGCTTGTTGCGCTCCGCAGGCACGTAGCCCTTGCCGCGCTCGACGTTGAGCTCCATCCGCAGGTGGCCCTTCGCGGCCAGCGTGCAGATGTAGAGGTCCGGGTTCACCACCTCTACGTCGGAGGTGGCCTGGACGTGCGACGCGCGCACATCGGTTGGCCCTTTGACGTCCAGCAGCAGTGTGATCGGGTCCTCGGTGAAGCTCTTGAGGCGGAGCTTCTTGAGGTTGAGGATGACCTCGGTCACGTCCTCCTTCACGTGCGGGATCGCGGTGAATTCGTGCGCCACGCCGTCGATCTGGATGGACGTAACGGCCGCGCCCCACAGCGAGGACAGCAGCACGCGGCGCAGGGTGTTCCCGAGCGTGGTCCCGAAGCCGGGGTCCAGCGGCTCGATGTCGAACTTGCCGTAGTTCGCGCTCTGCTCGAGCTTGCGAACCTGCGGCGTCACAGTCATCTGGGTGTCAATTGCCAAGGGTGTCTCCTAACCTCCGTCCCGCATTACCGGGAATAGAACTCGACGATCAACTGCTCTTCCACGCCCGACTCCATCTCGTGCCGATCCGGCCGAGCCAGGATCTTTGCCGTCTTGTCCTCTCCGTTGAAGGAGAGCCAGGACGGGACGGGGCGGACCTTCGATGCCTCGAGGGCCACGTCGATGACCCCGTTGGCCGGCTTCACCTTGAGCACATCGCCCGGCTTCAGCTGGTAGGACGGCACGTTCACTGTCTTGCCGTTCACCTCGAAATGCCGGTGCGTCACGAGCTGCCGCGCCTGCTTGCGCGACGTGCCCAAACCAAGCCGGTAGATCACGTTGTCGAGCCGCGACTCCAGGTGGCGCAGGAGGTTGATTCCGGTCACTCCCGGCTCCCTCGACGCCTGGTCGAAATAGTTGCGGAACTGCTTCTCGAGCAACCCGTAGATGCGGCGGGCCTTCTGCTTCGCGCGGAGCTGCAGGCCATAGTCGGACGTCTTGCGCTTGCGCGCCTGGCCGTGCATGCCGGGCGCGAACGCGCGACGCTCGATCGCGCACTTGGGCGTGTAGCAGCGCTCGCCCTTCAGGTAGAGCTTCGCGCCTTCGCGGCGGCAGAAGCGGCAGACGGGGCCGCTGTAGTTCGCCATTACACGCGCCTCCGCTTGGGCGGGCGGCAACCGTTGTGCGGGATGGGCGTGACGTCGGTGATCGCGCTCACCTCGAGCCCGGTCGCCTGCAGCGAGCGGATGGCGGCCTCACGGCCGGCGCCCGGCCCGCGCACGAAGACCTCGATCGAGCGCATGCCGTGCTCCAGCGCCTTCTTCGCGGTGGCCTCGGCCGTGACCTGGGCCGCGAATGGCGTCGACTTGCGGCTGCCCTTGAAACCCTGGGCGCCCGCACTTCCCCAAGAGATGACGTTCCCGTCGATGTCGCTGATCGAGATGATGGTGTTGTTGAACGTGCTCTGGATGTGAGCCTGTCCGTTGACGATGTTCTTGCGCTCGCGCCGGCGGGTCCTGACGACCTTCTTCTGCTTGGTCACTTACCGGCTTTCACCTTCTTCTTGCCCGCGACCGCACGCTTGGGTCCGCGCCGGCTGCGCGCATTGGTGCGCGTGCGCTGGCCGTGCACCGGCAGGCCGCGGCGATGCCGCTGGCCGCGATAGGAGCCGATCTCGGTCATGCGCTTGATGTTGGTGGCCACGTCGCGCCGGAGGTCGCCCTCGATGAGCAGCTCCTTGGCGGTGGCCATCCTGTCGATGATCTGGCGCAGGCGGGTGACCTCATCGTCAGTGAGGTCTTTCACGCGTGTGTCCGGGTTGATTCCGGCGGTCTTGATCAGCTTCTGGGCTGTCGTGTTGCCGATGCCGTGGATGTACGTGAGGGAGATGACCGCGCGCTTCTGCGGGGGTATGTCGACGCCGGCGATCCTCGCCATATAGCTCCTCTAGCTCCTCAGCCCTGTCGCTGTTTGTGCTTGGGCGTCTTGGAGCAGATCACTCTGACCACCCCATTCCGCTTGATCACCTTGCAGCTGGGACACATCTTCCGAACCGACGGCCGTACCTTCATCTCCTGATCTCTCTAATCCGCCCACGCGAGTGATCGCTCTCCGCCAGCTCGACCCCGACCTTGTCGCCGGCCAGGAGCCGGGTGAAGCGGGTGCCGGCGCGATCGGCAACGTGGGCGAGGACCTTGGCCCCGTTCTCGAGCTCAACCCTGTACACGCCGTTGGGGAGAGGCTCCAGGACGACCCCCTTCACGAGCGGGGGACGCCGGGGCACGAACGGCGATTGTACCAAACTCACCGGCTGGCCTTGGCCGGGGGGAGGGCGGTGAGGACTAGGGGGCCCGACTCGGTGACGGCCACCGTGTGCTCGAAGTACGCGGAGAGCGAGCCGTCGGCGGTGCAGATGGTCCAGCCGTCGGGCTTCATGAACACCTCGTAGGAGCCGGCGTTGACCATCGGCTCGATCGCCAGGGTCATCCCTGCCTTGAGCCGGGGCGGGGTGCCCGGGCGGCCGAAGTTGGGCACCTGGGGGTCCTCGTGCATCTGGCGCCCGATCCCGTGACCGACGAACTGCCGGATGACCGAGAAGCCCGCCTTCTCGACGTGCTCCTGGATGGCGTTTGAGATGTCACCCAGCCAGCCGCCCGGCTGGGCCTTGGCAATTCCAACGTAGAGGGCCTCCTCGGTCACCTTGATCAGGCGCTTGCCCTCGGCGGAGACGTTGCCGACCCCGACCGTGATCCCGACGTCGGCCCAGAAGCCCTCGAGGATCAGCCCCAGGTCCAGGCTGACCAGGTCCCCGTCCGCGATCTTGCGGTTGCCAGGGATGCCGTGGACCGCCTCATCGTTGATGGACACGCAGATCGACTTCGGGAAGCCGTTGTAGCCCAAAAAGCCGGGAGCCGCCCCGCCCTCGCGAATGAGCTTGTCGGCGATCCGGTCCAGCTCGAGAGTGCGGACGCCAGGCTCGCAGGCGGCCTTGAGGGGAGGCAGCACGGAGGCCAGGAGCCTGCCCGCGCGCGCCATCAGGTCGATCTCGTACTTGGTTTTGTAGGTGATCAATTGGTGACTCGAGCCTTCTCCAGAGCCGAAAGTACGCTGCCGTGGATCTCATCGATTGTGCCCACGCCCTCGATCTCGGAAACCAGATGCCTGGCGCGGTAGTAATCCAGCAGGGGCAGCGTCTTCTCCAGGTAGATCTCGATCCGGTGCTTGACGGCATCGGGCTTGTCGTCGTCCCGCTGCACGAGCTTCGTCCCGTCGGCAGGGCAGGTTCTGGTCCCGGGCGGATACGTCTTCTGATCGACGGGGCAGGTCATCCGGCCCGCCAGCCGCTTCACCAGCTCCGACGTCTCGACCTTGAGGTAGAGGACGCGGTCGAAGGCTTTGCTGAGCTCGGTGAGCAGCTCGTCCAGGGCCTGCGCCTGGGGGATGGTACGGGGAAAGCCGTCCATGATGAAGCCGTTGACGCAGTCGGGCTGTGCCAGCCGGTTGCGAATGATGCCGATCATCACGTCGTCGGGGACGTAGCCGCCGGCGGCCATGATGGGCTTTGCTTTCAGGCCCAGCGGGGTGCCGGCCGCGACCTCGTTGCGGAGGATGTCGCCTGTGGCGATGTGTGGGATGTCGAAGCGCTTGTGCAGCATCTCCGCCTGAGTCCCTTTACCGCTGCCGGGGGGGCCATACAGAAGCAGGTTCACCGAGCGCCGGCTCTCGAGCCCGTCATGTGATGAAGCCGCGGTACTGGCGCATCACGAGCTGCGTCTGCAGCTGTTTCATCGTGTCCAGCGCAACACCGACCACGATCAGGATCGCGGTGCCTCCCAGGTACATCTGGTTATGAGGGATGCCCGAGATCTTGGCCGTGGCAATGGGCAGGATGACAGTGATGAAGCCGAGGAAGCACGCGCCTGCGAATGTGACGCGGTTCATGACCGCGGCGAGGTAGTCCTCAGTGGGCCGGCCCGGACGTATGCCGGGGATGAAGCTCGAATAGCGTTTGAGGTTGTCGGCCACGTCGTGGACCTCAAACGTGATGGCCGTATAGAAGTACGTGAACGCGAACGTGAAGACGAAATAGAGGACGTTGTAGGTGATCGCCATCGGCAGGTTCGTGGTGTCGGGCGCGAAGTTGCCCTGTATCCAGTGCGCGGCCTTGTAGTACCAGGTGTCGACAGGCGCGGCGTTGAAGTAGTTGGCCACGATCGTCGGCAGGAACATGACCGAGATGGCGAAGATGATCGGGATCACTCCCGCATGATTGACGCGCAAGGGTAGGAAGCTGGCTCGACTCTGAACCTGTCTGAGCCCGACCGTGCGCTGCGCGGATTGGATGGGTATCTTCCGCACCGCCTGCTGCACCTCGATGATGACGGCGGTCATGATCAGGGCCACCGCGCCGAAGATGATGAAGGGGATGTAGTCGGCCAGGCCGCCGCCAGTCGATCGCCCCGCGAACACTGACGCGACGCCCGCTGGACCGCGGCCGATGATGCCCGCGAAGATGATCAGCGAGACACCGTTGCCGATGCCGTACTCAGTGATGAGCTCGCCGAACCACATGATCATCACGGTTCCGGCGGTGAGGGTGAGGATGATCTCGAGACGAGGGAACCAGTCCAGGGCTGGGAGGATGGCCGGGGTCGTGTTCTGGAACAGCACCGTGAAGCCGTACGCCTGACCGGCTCCGAGCGCGACGGTCAGGTAGCGGCTCCAGCGCTGGATGCGCCGCCGTCCCATCTCGCCTTCCTTCTGGATCTCCTTGATGCGCTCGGAGATCACAGTCATCAGCTGCATGATGATCGTGGCGTTGATGTACGGGTTCATGCCCATCGCGACGACGCTGAAGCGCGAGAGGCCACCGCCTGAAAACAGGTCGAGCAGTCCCAGCAGCGGCTGAGCGTTGAAGAGTGCGGCGAGGGCGGCGGGCTGCGCCTGTGGCAGGGCGATGTTTGCGAAGAGGCGGAAGATGATCAGGATTCCGCCGGTGAAGAGAATCTTGTTGCGGAGCTCCGGCAGCCGAAGGGCGTTGACGAGCGCCTCGAAGAGATTCATCGCTCAGGCCTCTGCGGGAGAGCTACTCGCTTCAGTTACTTCCGGTACTTCCGGTTTCGGCGCCGCCGCCCTGGACTGGGATCGCTTGGGGCCGCGGACACGCTTCTCGCCCAGCACCTTCACGCTGCCGCCCTTCGACTCGATCGCGGCGCGCGCGCTGTTGCTGAAGGCGTGCGCCTCGACGATCAGCTTGCGGTTCAGGTCGCCAGTGCCAAGGACCTTGATCTCCTCGCCCGCACGGACAAGGCCCGCCTCGACCAGCACCTCCGCGTCGATGGTGGCGCCGTCGCCAAAGCGACGCAGCTTGGAGATGTTGACCACGGCGTAGGTCTTCTTGAAGGGATTCTTGAAGCCGGGCAGCTTCGGGATGCGCTGGGCGTAGGGCATCTGGCCGCCCTCGAAGCCGAGGCGGAACCCCTCGCTGCGGGCGTTCTGTCCCTTCTGGCCGCGGCCTGAGGTCTTGCCCCGGCCTGACCCGGTCCCACGCCCGACACGCTGCTTCTTCGAGCGCGATCCGGCCGGTGACTTGAGCTCGTGGAGCTGCATCTGTCCTAGTTTCCCCGCTTGTGCTTTTTGGTGCTGCGGGCGCGCCAGATCTTGTAGCGGCTTCGCTTCGGCCGGATGTACGGCTCGCCTTCCACGGCGACCAGGAAGTTCACGGCCTTGAGCATGCCGCGTACCGCCGGGTTGTCCGGGAGCTCACGGGTCTGGTGCATGCGCCGGAAACCCAGCGACTCGACTGTGGCTTTGATCTGCGGCTTGGCGCCGATGGAGCTCTTCATGAGCGTGGCCTTCAACGTCTTGCTGTCGGCTTTGGCTTTCGCCATCACGACTTAGTCTCCGCCGGGGTTGCCGCCGGCTCGGCGGTGGTGGCGACGCCGCCCTCGGCTCGGCGGTATGCGCTGGCCAGCTTGCGGCCGACGATCTGCTCGACCTCGCGGCTGCGCAGGTCGGCCACCTGCTGAGCGGTGCGCAACTGCTGCAGCGCGGCCAGCGTGGCGCGCACGGTGTTGATGGGGTTGTTGGTGCCGTGGGACTTGGTGAGGATGTCCTTGATGCCCGCCGTCTCGATCACGGCGCGCATCGCGCCTCCGGAGATCACGCCGGTGCCGGGAGCCGCCGGCTTGAGCATGATGCGGGCCGACCCGAGCTTGAGGCGGACCTCGTGCGGGATGGTAGTGCCGACCATCGGCACCGTGATCATGTTCCGCTTGGCCACCTCCATCCCCTTGCGGATGGCCTCGGTGACCTCACGCGCCTTCCCGATGCCCGCCCCGACGCGCCCGTTCAGGTCACCGACCACGATCAGCGCGCTGAACGAGAACTTGCGCCCGCCCTTCACGACCTTGGCGACGCGGTTCACGCGGACGACGCGGTCGGCGAGCTCGGATCGCTCTCCGGTCGAGTAAGGCCTTTGCGGGTAACGAGATCCCATGCGCTTTTCTAAAACTCCAAACCGGCTTCGCGGGCGGCGTCCGCCAAAGCCTTGATCCTGCCGTGATAGAGGAAGCCGCCGCGGTCGAAGACGACCTGGCTGACGCCTGCAGCCTTGGCCTTGTCGGCGATCGCCTTGCCCACCGAGGCGGCCTCGTTCATGCCGTTGCCTTTCGCCTTGAGCGCGACGGTCGAAGCTGAAGCGAGCGTGCGGCCGCCCGCATCGTCGATGACCTGCGCGTACAGGTGGTTGAGGCTGCGATAAACGGCCAGGCGCGGCCGAGCCGCGGTGCCGCTCACGTGGACACGCACGCGCTTGTGCCGCTTCAGGCGGTTGACCTTGCGGTCGGTTCTCTTGATCACGCTGTGGTCTTAGCCCCCTTGCCCGCCTTGCCCGCCTTGCGGCGGATGCGCTCCCCGCGATACATCACGCCCTTGCCCTTGTACGGCTCGGGCGGGCGCAGCCCGCGCAGGTTGGCCGCGACCTGGCCGACGTCCTCGATCGAGATACCCGTGACCGAGAACTTGGTCTGGTCCTGGATGTCGACCGAGATTCCCTGGGGTGGCTTGAACCGGATGGGGTGCGAGTAGCCCAGGCTCAGGACGACCTCGTCGCCCTGCTTGGCGATGCGGTAGCCGACGCCGACCAGCTCGAGGTGCTTGGTGAAGCCCTGGCTGACACCCGTGACCATGTTGTTGACCAGGCTGCGAACCAGGCCGTGGAGGGCGCGGTGCTTGTAATCGTCGGAGGGGCGCTCGAACACGAGCTGACCGTCGGCCTGCTTGACCGTGATCTCGGCCGGCAGGGTGCGTTCGAGCTGGCCCTTCGGGCCCTCGACCTTGACGCCGCGGCCCTCAAGGGTGACCTTCACCCCACCCGGGACCGTGATCGGCAGCTTTCCAATCCGCGACAACTTCTTTCCTTTATCTCCTGACTACCAGACGTATGCCAGTACTTCGCCACCAAGGCCGTGGCGGAGCGCCTGGCGACCGCTCATGACACCTTCGGCGGTGCTGAGGATCGCGATCCCGAGTCCGCCGAGGACCCTTGGGATCTCGGTCTTGCGCGCATAGACACGCAGTCCGGGCCGGCTGATCCGCTTGATGCCCGAGATCACGCGGGTGCGATCGGGGCGGGACTTGAAGATGATACGCATCGTCTGAGTGGCGCCGTCTGCGGCGACCTCGAAGCCGGCGATATAGCCCTCGTCCTTCAAGACGCGGGCGATCTCCAGCTTCAATCTGGAGGCCGGCACCGAGACCTCCGGGTGGCGGGCGCCGCTGGCGTTGCGGATGCGAGTGAGCATGTCGGCGATGGGGTCGCTGACGATGCCGGTGTGGGCAGTCCGGACCGGTTTGGCGGGCATCTTGGTGGTCGGTGTTGCTGCTGTGGCCATCATCATCACCAGCTCGACTTCGTCACGCCGGGGATGCGGCCCTCGGCGGCATGAGTGCGGAAGCAGATACGGCACATTCCGAACTTGCGCAGGTACGCTCGCGGCCGGCCGCAGATGCGGCAGCGGTTGTGAAAGCGCACCTTGAACTTCGGATGGGCCAGGTCTCGCTTCCAGCGCTCGAGTGCAGATTTCTTCGCCAACTCTTCCTCTTTACCTCTTACGGAATGGCATTCCGAGCCGCGTCAGCAGGCTGCGCGCCTCATCGTCGTTGCGGGCGGTGGTCACGATCGACACTTCCAGCCCGCGCAGCTTGTCGATCTTGTCGTAGTCGATCTCGGGGAAGACGACCTGCTCGCGCAGTCCCAGCGAGTAGTTGCCGCGGCCGTCGAAGCCGTCCGGGTTGACGCCACGGAAGTCGCGGATGCGCGGGAGCGCGACGTTCAGCAGCTTGTCCAGGAAGTACCACATGCGCCTTCCACGCAGCGTCGTCTTGATGCCGACCGTCTGGCCGGCGCGCAGCTTGAAGGCGGCCACCGACTTGCGGGCCTTCACGAGCTGAGGCTTCTGACCGGTGATGGTGACCACGTCACCCACCGCAGCGTCAAGCGCCTTGTCGTTGTCCTTGGCCTCGCCGATGCCGATGTTCACCACGACCTTGGAGACGCGCGGAACCTGCATGGTGTTGCCGTAGTCGAACTCCTTGGTCAGCTGCGGAACGATGGTCTCCCGGTAGGTGGTCAGCATGCGCGGCGGAGTCTCCGAGCGCGTGCCCGGAGCCTTGGGAGCAGCCTCCTTCTTCGCCTGCTGCTGCTGCTGGGGTCGCTGCTGCTTCTGCTTGGTCACTGGGCCTCGGTCTTCCTCACCCGCTCGTACGGCTCGCCACAGTGCCGGCAGATCAAGGCCCGCGCGCCGGACTCGAGCACCGTGTGCTTGGCGCGGGTCGGCCGGCTGCACGAAGGGCAGACGAGCATGACGTTGGAGTAGTCGAGCGGGGCCTCGAAGTCGACGATGCCACCCTGCGCGACGCTCACGCCGCCACGCGAGCGGCCGGCCTTGGTGTGGCGCTTCAGGATGTTGACGCCTTTGACCACGATCTTGTGCTGGTCGGGAAGCGTGCGCAACACCTCACCCTGCTTGCCCTTGTCCTTGCCCGCGACGACGATCACAGGGTCGCCTGGCGCGAGGTCCAGCCAGCGGCGCTTGGGTTGAATCTTGTTTCTCAGCATGTCTGGTTAAAGGACCTCCGGGGCTAGCGAGATGATCTTCATGAAGTTGCGCTCTCTCAGCTCCCTCGCGACCGGACCGAAGATGCGCGTTCCGCGTGGGTTGTTGGCTGTCGCGAGCAGCACGGCTGCGTTCTCGTCGAAGCGGATCAGGGAGCCGTCGGGCCGGCGGTACTCCTTGTTGACGCGGACCACGACCGCCTTCACGACCTCACCCTTCTTGACCTGGCCGCCGGGCTGCGCCGACTTGACGGTGGCCGTGATGATGTCGCCGACGTAGGCATAGCGGCGGTAGTGGCCCCCGGCCACGCGGATGCACAGGAGCTCTTTGGCCCCTGAGTTGTCCGCTACGCGCAGCCGGGTTTCCTGCTGGATCACTTTCTTAGTCGGCCCATCCTTTCCCGCCCCGAAATCGCGGTGCTGGGGTGCGGATTTCGGGGCGAAGCGAGATCGCAGCCCAGTTGGCCCGGCTTGCCGGTGCCAACTCCACCGTCAGAGCAGCACTGGCGTGCCAATCCCGTGAGGTGTTCCAGCGGGCGCGATCGAGCGTCATTACTTCGCCTTCTCAACGATCTCGAGAACGCGCCAGCGCTTCTCCTTGGAGATGGGGCGCGTCTCGGTGATGCGGACGAGGTCGCCCACGCCGCACTCGTTCTTCTCGTCGTGGACCTTGAAGCGGGTCCGTTGCTGGACGGTCTTCTTGTAGAGCCGGTGCGCCTTGGATGTGCCGACCTGGACGATGACCGTCTTGTTCATCTTGTCCGCGATCACAGTGCCCAGCCTGACCTTGCGCTGGCCGCGCTCGGTGGTGTTTGCAACCTGGTTCATGATTCCTGCTCCGACTTCGCCTTGCGTCCGCGCTTCGGCTTGGCTGCGGGCTCTGGTTCTGTCGCAGGCTCAGCCGCAACCGCTTCGACCGGAGGCTGCGGCTCCCCTGCGTCTGCTTGCACCTCTTCCTCGTCCACGAACTCCTTGCGGGCGGGGCGCTTCGGCTTGGCTGCGGGCGCCTCGCCGACTGCCGGCGGCGGCTCCAGCATCGGGATGATCCCGAGCTCGCGCTCGCTGAGCACGGTCATGATCCGCGCGATGTTGTGGCGGACCTTCTTGATCTCGCTCGAGTTCTCCAGCTGGCCGACCGCGTGCTTGAAACGGAGCTCGTACAGCTCCCTGCGAGCCGTCTTCAACCTGCCGCTCAGCTCGTCGCCCTCGAGCACTCTGAGCTCATCGACTTTCATCTGGAGGAACCTCCCGCCGACTCGGCGCTGACAAAGCGAGTCTTGATCGGCAGCTTGGAGGCGGCCAGCTTCATCGCCTCTTTGGCGACCTGCGGCGTGACGCCGCCCATCTCGAAAAGCACGCGCCCCGGCTTGACCACGGCGACCCAGCCTTCGGGGTTGCCCTTGCCGGAGCCCATGCGGGTCTCGGCCGGCTTCTTGGTGATCGACTTGTCGGGGAAGACGCGGATCCAGATCTGGCCGCCGCGCTTCACGTGCCTTGTCATCGCACGCCGCGCGGCCTCGATCTGGCGGTTGCTCATCCAGCAAGCCTCCATCGCCTGCAGGCCGAAGTCGCCGAACGCGACGGTGGCGCCGCGAGTGGCGATGCCCTGGCGGCGGCCGCGGTGCATCTTGCGGTACTTGACTCGCTTGGGGAGCAACATCTTTAGCTCTTGGCCTTCTTGGTGGTGGTGGTTTTCTTGGCCGGGGCTTTCTTCGCGGGCGCGGCCTTCTCTGCCTTGGCCTCTGCCTTCGGTTTCGCCGGAGCTTTCGCTGCGCGCGCGGGCTTGGCCGCAGTAGCCGGCTCGGCCTTCGGCTTGGCGGCGGTGCGCGTGCGCCTGGGGGCCGCAGCCGGTGCCGGGGCGGTGGCCTCGGGCTCGGCCGCCGGCGGCGCGATGGTCAGCGCGGCGAGCGGCTCCGGCACCGATTCCGGGATCTCGGGCTGAGGCGCGATCGCCTCTCCGATAGGCGCCCCGTCGGCGGTGGCCAGCCTCCGCTGCTGCGGCGAGATCATGTCCTTGTAGATCCAGCACTTGACGCCGATCGCGCCGAAGGTGGTCTTCGCGGTGGCGCGGCCGAAGTCGATGTTTGCCCTCAGGGTGTGGAGCGGGACGCGACCCTCGCGGTCCCACTCGCGGCGTGCCATCTCGGCGCCGCGCAGGCGGCCGCCGCAGTAGATCCGCACGCCTTTCGCGCCCGACCGCATGGTGCGCAGGATTGCCTGCTTCATCGCGCGCTTGTAGCTGATCCGCCGCTCGATCTGGGACGCGATGTTCTCAGCCACCAGCTGCGCGTCGAGCTCAGGCTGCTTGATCTCCTGGATGGAGATCCGCACGCGGTTGCCGAAACGCTTCTCGAGGTCCTCGCGCAGCTGGTCGACCGACGACCCGCCCTTGCCGATCACGATGCCGGGCTTGGCGGTGTGGATGGTGACGGTGAGCTGGGCGTTGGACGAGCGCTCGGTCTCGATCTTCGCGATGCCTGCGTTGCGCAGGCGCGAGAGAATCGCACGGCGCATCTCGAGGTCCTCGTGCAGCATCTTCGTGTAGTCCTTGGGGTTGGCGAACCAGTTCGCCTCCCAGGGACGGAAGACGCCGAGTCGGAATGCGTTCGGGTGGACTTTGTGTCCCAACTCTTGTTACTTCTCCCCTTTGGGGCGGTCCTCGACGACCGCGGTGATGTGGCATGTACGGTGGAAGAACTCGTGCGCCATGCTGCGGCTAACAGGCCTTCGGCGCTTGAAGGTCGGGCCTTCGTCGATCGTCAGGTGCTTGAGCACGAGGTCATCGCGGTTGAGGTTGAAGTTGTGCTCGGCGTTGGCGGCGGCGGACTTGATGGCCTTGGCCACGTCGCGCGCAGCATGCTTCGGCGAAAACTCGAGGTAGGCGAGGGCTTCCGACACCTTCATCCCGGTGACGGAGTCCGCTACCAACCTCGCTTTGCGAGGCGTGCGGCGTACGAATCTCTGCACTGCTGATACTTCCATCGTCGCCATCTACTTCTTTATTACTTCAGAGCCGTCGACTTTTCGGTGTGGGTTCCGTGTCCGCGGAAATGCCGCGTCGGCGCGAACTCGCCCAGCCGGTGGCCGACCATGTTCTCGCTGATGAAAACAGGCACGTGCTTGCGGCCATCGTGCACGGCGATGGTGTGGCCGACCATGTCGGGATAGATGACCGACGCGCGGGCCCAGGTGCGGATCACCTTCTTGTCCCGGGTCAGGTTCATCTTCTCGATCTTGTCTTTGAGGGATGCGTTGATGAACGGTCCCTTCTTCAATGAGCGTGACACTTCTTAAATGACCTCTTCCTTTCCCGGCCTGAAATCGCGGCGCTGGGGTGCGGATTTCAGGCCGAAGTGGCAATGGCGCCAGGTGGCCTGGTTCATCCAGGCCACCTCCACGGTGGCCAAAGCAATAGCTGGGCGATGGCCCAACTCGATTCGGCATTGCACAGCAGGCGACATTCCCACGTTTACTTCTTTCGTCCTTTCTTTTCGCGGCGGCGGATGATGAGCTTGTTGCTGGCCTTCTTGGGCTTGCGCGTGCGGTAGCCCAGCGCAGGCTGGCCCCAAGGGGTCTTCGGGTTGCCACCCGGCCCGGTCTTGCCCTCGCCACCACCATGGGGATGGTCGCGGGGGTTCATGGTCGAGCCTCTTACGGTTGGCCTGACGCCGAGCCAGCGGCTGCGACCGGCCTTGCCGCCCGACTCGTTCTCGTGCTCGATGTTACCGACCTGACCGATCGTGGCCTGGCAGTTGACGTGGATGCGGCGCAGCTCACCCGAAGGCATTCGGATGACGGCGTAGTCGCCCTCTTTCGCGAGGAGCTGGGCGCTGGCGCCCGCGCTTCTGACCAGCTGGCCGCCCCGGCCGAGTGTGAGCTCGATGTTGTGAATGGTGGAACCGACCGGGATGTTGGCGAGCGGGAGTGCGTTGCCGATCCTCACCGGGGCCTCCGTGCCGCTCTCGATCGGGTCGCCGACCTTCAGGCCAAGCGGCGCGAGGATGTAGCGCTTCTCGCCGTCCTTGTAATGGATGAGCGCGATCCGCGCGCTGCGGTTGGGGTCGTACTCGATGGTTGCGACCTTGCCGGCGATTCCCTTCTTGTCTCTTTTGAAATCGATCTTTCGGTACAGCTTTCGATAGCCACCGCCCTGGTGGCGAGTGGTGATGCGGCCCTGGTTGTTGCGGCCGGCGTGGGTCTGCATGGATTCGGTGAGTGTCTTCTCCGGCTGTTTGGCCGTGATCTCATCGAAGCCTGAGATCGACATGAATCGCCGCCCGGGGCTGGTTGGCTTGAACTTTCTGATCGGCATTGTTCTTCTTACACGCTCCCGAACAGGCCTTCGATCTTTTGCCCTGCGCCCAGGGTGACGATGGCCTTCTTCCAGTCCGCGGTGTGGCCGATGGATCCGAGCCTGCGCATGCTGCGGCGCTTCTTGCCGCGCATGGTCACCGTGTTGACGTCCTTCACCTTGATGCCCTGCGCGTCGTACTGCTCCTCGAGCGCCTTCTTGATCTCCGTCTTGGACGCTGTGGCGGCGACCTTGAACGTGTACCTGCCCTGTGTGTAGAGCTGATACGTGCGCTCGGTGATGACCGGGCCGATCACGATCTCGGAGGCGGCGCGCGTGGTCACTTGGCCAAACGCTCCTTCTTGCTGAAGTTCTCCTCGAGCAGCTCGACGCTGTCCTTGGCGATCAGCAGGTACTTGAAGGTGAAGAGGTCTTTGATGTTCATGTTCCGGGCGAGGATGATCTTCGCGCCGGCGAGGTTCTCGAAGCTGCGGCTCACGACGAGGTTGGGCGCGGGCAGCACGACGAGCGTGGTGTCGTCGAAACCGATCGCGTCCATCAGCGTCTTGGCCTGACTCGTCTTCGGCTCCTCGAAACCGAAGGCCTCGATGACCCTGACCTGGTTGTCCTGCGCCTTGATGGTCAGCGCGCTGCGCAAGGCGAGGCGGCGCATCTGCTTGGGCATCTTCTGGTTGAAGCTGCGCGGCCGCGGGCCGAAGACCACGGCGCCGCCCTTCATGCTCGGTTCGCGAATCGAGCCGTGGCGGGCGCGGCCCGTGCCTTTCTGCCGGTAGGGTTTCGCGCCGCCGCCAGTGACAGTGGCGCGGGTCTTGGTGCTTGCGGTGCCCTGGCGGGCGTTGGCCAGCTGGCGCAGGTAAGCCTGGTGCATCACGGCCATGTTGGGTTTCTCGGCAAAGATGTGCTTCGGCAGCTCGAACTCGCCATTGCGCTCGCCGCTGGCATCGAAGAAGGGGGCGTGGAGGTGATCCGCCTCGGCGGCCCTTTTCTTGGTGGCGGTAGCAGCGCGGGGCTTGGTGGTGGTTTTGGTGGTTTTGGTTTCGGCCATCAGACCTTCCTCGGGTTCGGCTTTCCGGCCGGACCTTTCGCCTTGATGGGCTTGGTCGACTGGCGGACCAGAACCAGGGCACCCTTGGCTCCAGGGACACCACCTTTGAGGAGCAGCAGGTTTCGCTCTGGATCCACCCTGACGACCTTGTAGGCGCGGGCGGTCACTCGCTCGTTGCCCATCTGGCCCGACATGCGCACGCCCTTGAAGACGCGGGCGGCGTCGGTCGCGCCGATGGCGCCCGGCTGGCGGACGTTCATGGAGCCATGCGACTCCGGGCCGCGGCTGAACTTGTGGCGCTTGATGAGGCCCTGGAAGCCCTTGCCTTTGCTGGTGCTGGTCACGTCCACGAGCTCACCGGCGGCGAAGATCTCGGCTTTCAGCTCCTGCCCCTGCTCGAGGCCCTCGTAGCCGCGGATCTCGACGATGTGGCGGTGAGGGTCTAGGTTGGCCTTCTTGAAGGTGCCTGCCTTTGGTTGTATCAGCTTTTTCCCGTCGACAGGCTCGAACGCGATCTGGGCGGCTGCATACCCATCCTTCTCCTGTGTGCGCAAACCGAGCACCTTGCACGGCCCGGCCTCGAGCACCGTCACTGCGGACATGGTGCCGTCGGGATTGAAGAGCTGGGTCATGCCCAGCTTGCGTGCCAGTAGACCTTTCACTTTGGGTTCAGCTCTTGATCTCGATGCTCACGCCCGCGGGGAGCGAGAGCCTCTGCAGCGCGTCGACGACGCGCGGGTTGAAGTCCAGGATGTCGACGACGCGCTTGTGCGTGCGCATCTCGAACTGCTCGCGGGAGTCCTTGTCGATGAAGGGACTCCGAATTACTGTCAGTTTTGAGATCTCGGTCGGAAGTGGGATGGGGCCGGCGGTGCGCGCGTTGGCACGGCGGGCGGTGTCGATGATCTTGTCCGCCGCCTGATCCAGGACCCTGTGGTCGTAAGCCTTCAGCCGGATCCGAATCTTCTGTGCCACTTTTATTCGGCCCTACCTTTCCCGGTCCGAAACCGCGGTGTTGGGGTGCGGGTTTCGGACCGAAGCGGAGATGGCAACAGCGTGGCCTGGGTCTCGCGGGTCCCAGGCCACCTCACCGCCGAGGCGGCGATGAGACTCGAGGTCTCGATTGTCAATTGAAGAGTCATTGCTGTTGCCATCGGAGCGCCAATTACTTGACGACTTCTGTCGCCACGCCTGCGCCGACGGTCTTACCGCCCTCGCGGATGGCGAATCGAAGTCCGGGCTCGATTGCGATCGGCTCACCAAGCGTGATGTCCATGACGATGTTGTCGCCTGGCATCACCATCTCGACGCCGTCGGGCAGCTTGACCTCGCCCGTGACGTCAGTCGTCCGCATGTAGAACTGCGGCCGGTAGCCGGTCAGGAACGGCGTGTGGCGACCACCCTCTTCCTTGGTCAGGACGTACACCTGCGCCTTGAACTGCGTGTGCGGCTTGATCGAGCCGGGCTTGGCCAGAACCTGGCCGCGCACCACGTCCTCGCGCTTGACGCCACGAAGGAGCGCGCCGACGTTGTCGCCCGCCTGGCACTCGTCCATGTCCTTGTGGAACATCTCGATGCCGGTGACGACCGTCTTCGTGCTGTTGGGGTGGATGCCGACGATCTCGATCTCCTCGTTCCTCTTGAGCTTCCCGCGCTCGACCCGACCGGTGGTGACAGTGCCACGACCTTCAATCGTGAACACGTCCTCGATCGGCATCAGGAACGGCTTGTCGACGGGGCGCTCCGGCTCGGGGATGTAGGTGTCGACAGCGTTCATGAGCTCCAGGATCTTGGGCGACCACTCGGCGTCACCCTCGAGCGCCTTGAGCGCGGAGATGCGGACGATCGGGATGTCGTCGCCCGGGTACTCGTACTTGGTGAGGAGCTCACGCAGGTCGAGCTCGACCAGCTCGATGAACTCCTTGTCGTCGACCATGTCGCACTTGTTGAGCGCGACCACGAGGAAGGGGACGTTGACCTGGCGGGCGAGGATGATGTGCTCGCGGGTCTGCGGCATGGCGCCGTCGTTGGCGGCCACGACCAGGATCGCACCGTCCATCTGGGCGGCGCCGGTGATCATGTTTTTGATGTAGTCCTGGTGCCCCGGACAGTCGACATGCGCGTAGTGGCGCTTCTCGGTCTCGTACTCGACGTGCGTGATCGAGATCGTGATGCCGCGAGCCTTCTCCTCAGGCGCCTTGTCGATGCGGTCGAACGGCGTGAACTCGGCCAGGCCCTTCTCCGCGAGCACCTTGGTGATGGCAGCCGTCAGCGTCGTCTTGCCATGGTCGATATGACCGATGGTGCCGACGTTCAGGTGCGGCTTGGTCCGCTCAAACTTCTTCTTCGCCACTGCTTCCTCCTAACTAAGATCGCGACGTCGTACGCCGCCCGACTGCCTCTGCCAAATTTCCAGGCATCTCCGCGTAGTGACTGAATTCCATCGAATAAGTCGCCCTCCCCGAAGTCATCGAGCGAAGCTCGGTAGCGTACCCGAACATCTCCGACAGGGGCACGTGGGCAGTTACCACCTGCGACGTCCCCCGACCCTCCATGCCGAGGATGTGTCCCCGGCGGGACGAAAGGTCGCCCATCACGTCGCCGAGGTACTCCTCGGGCATGACCACGTTGACCTTCATCACCGGTTCCAGCAGGAATGGCTGAGCCTTGTGCGCGGCGTCCTTGACGGCCATCGAGCCGGCGACCTGGAAAGCCATCTCCGAGGAGTCGACTGCGTGGTATGACCCGTCGACCAGCCTGACGACGATGTCCAACACCGGGTAGCCGGCCACCACGCCCGTCTGCAACGCCTCGCGCACGCCCTTCTCAACCGCGGGAATGAACTCTCGCGGGATGCGGCCCTGCGTGATCTTGTCCTCGAAAACAAAGCCGCTTCCCTGTTCCCCGGGGCGCACGTCGACCTCGGCGTGCCCGAACTGACCCTTGCCGCCTGATTGGCGAATGAACCGCCCCACGCCATGCGCCGGGCGCCGGATCGCCTCTTTGTAAGCGACCTGTGGCTTGCCCTGGTTGGCGTCGACGCGGAACTCGCGCAGCAGGCGGTCGACGATGATCTCGAGATGGAGCTCCCCCATACCCTCGATGATCGTCTGGCCGGTCTCGTCGTCGGTATGGACCTTGAAAGTCGGGTCCTCCTCAGACAGTCGCTGCAGGGCTATCCCCAGCTTGTCCTGGTCAGCCTTGGTCTTGGGCTCGATCGCGACCGAGATGACCGGCTCGGGGAAGATGATCGACTCCAGCAAGATCGGGTGGTTCTCGTCAGTCAGCGTGTCGCCCGTGGTCGTGACCTTCAGGCCCACTGCGGCGGCGATGTCGCCGGTGAATACCTCGTCGACGTCCTCGCGCCGGATCGCGTGCATGCGCAGGATGCGGCCGATCCGCTCCTTCTTGCCGGTTGACGCGTTCAGCACCGACGAGCCCGCGCGCAGCCGGCCTGAGTAAACCCGGAAGAAGGTCAGCTTGCCGACGCCCTGCGGGTCCATCTGGATCTTGAATGCGAGCGCCGTGAACGGCTCTTCGTCGTCGTGCTCGCGGCGCACCAGGACACCGGTCTTGGGGTCAATGCCTTCGATCGCCGGCACGTCCGCCGGCGACGGCAGGTACTCGACCACCGCGTCCAGGATCGGCTGCACTCCGCGGTTGCGGAGGGCGGCCCCACACAGCACGGGGACCAGGTGCCCGGCCACGGTCCCGCGGCGCAGGGCAGCGCGGATCTGAGCCTCGGAAGGCTCTTTCTCCTCCAGGTACAGATGCATGATGTCGTCGTCGTAGTCGGCGACCGCCTCGATCAGATCGTGGCGGTGCTCGGCCACCAGGGCCTCCATGCCTTCCGGGATCGTCTCCGTCTCGACGCTGTTGGTGCCCAGGTCGTCCACGTAGACGACGGAGTCACGCGTGATCAGGTCGTAGTAGCCCTTGAAGCCATCCTCCGACCCCCACGGCAGCTGAATCGGAACCGCGCGCGCGCCCAGCCGCGAGCGGATCGAGTGAAGCGAGCCGTAGAAGTCCGCCCCGATCCTGTCCATCTTGTTGATGAAGGCGATCCGAGGCACACCGTACCGATCGGCCTGTCGCCACACCGTCTCCGACTGCGGCTCCACGCCGGCCACGGCGTCGAACACCGCGACCGCACCGTCGAGCACCCGCAGCGACCGCTCGACCTCGACCGTGAAGTCCACGTGTCCGGGTGTGTCTATGATGTTGATCGAGTGGTCGCGCCACCTCGCAGAGGTGGCCGCGGAGGTGATCGTGATCCCTCGCTCCTTCTCCTGGACCATCCAGTCCATGGTCGCGGCGCCTTCGTGCACCTCGCCCATCTTGTGGATCCGGCCCGCATAGAAAAGGATGCGTTCGGTGGTCGTCGTCTTGCCGGCGTCGATGTGCGCCATGATCCCGATGTTTCGGACCTTGTCGATCGCGACCGGACGCTCTGCCATCTTCAGTGCCACGCTCATCTCACTTAGTACCGGAAGTGGCTGAAAGCCTTGTTGCTTTCCGCCATCCGATGCGTCTCTTCCTTTCTCTTCACTGCGCCCCCGGTGTTCTGGGACGCGTCCAGCAGCTCGAACGCAAGCTTTTCCGACATGCTTCGGCCGCCACGCTGCCGGGCGAAGCGCACGATCCACCGGCGCGCCAGGGCAAGCCGCCTCTCGGGCCGGATCTCGACCGGTACCTGGTAGGTGGCGCCACCCACGCGGCGCGGCTTGACCTCGAGCAAGGGCGTCGCATTGCGAAGGGCCATGTCGAAGACCTCCAGTGGCTCCTTCTTGGCCTGCTTTGAGGCGCGCGCCAGAGCGTCGTAAACGAGCTTCTCGGCGGTCGACCGCTTACCGCGGCTCATGACCACGTTCACGAACTTGGAGATCGCCTCCGACTGGTAAACCGCGTCGGGCGCGACTACACGCTTGTCAGGACGATTGCGGCGAGGCATCAGGCTGCCGCCTTCGCCTTTTCGCGCTTGGCGCCGTACTTCGACCGCGCCTTCTTGCGGTTCTTGGTCCCGGCGGTGTCCAGCGTGCCGCGAATGATGTGGTAGCGCACGCCGGGGAGGTCCTTGACGCGGCCGCCGCGGATCAAGACCACGGAGTGCTCCTGAAGGTTGTGTCCGATTCCCGGGATGTAGGCGGTGACCTCGATCCCGGTGGTCAGCCGGACGCGCGCGACCTTGCGCAGGGCCGAGTTCGGCTTCTTGGGTGTCTGGGTATAAACGCGCACGCAGACTCCCCGCCGCTGCGGTGAGCCCCTGAGGGCGGGCGCCTTAGACTTCGCTCTGGCCGCTTTGCGCCCGATGCGGACCAGCTGCTGGATTGTCGGCAAGCGCATCTCCCGAAAACGATTGAATTCCCACGCGGCATTAGCCGATTGGGCGACAAACGATGAGTATACCCAAAAACCACTACTTCAACCCGAAGCCGGAGGTGCCCTCCCGCCCTCACACGGTCCGTCTGCGCACGGGCAATCTGGACCTCGAGCTTCAAGCCGACCGCGGGGTTTTCGGTGCCCGTCGGATCGATCTCGGCACCCTGGTTCTGCTCAAGGAAGCCCCCGCGCCTCCAGCCGGCGGTGAGATCCTGGATCTCGGCGCCGGCTACGGGCCCATCGCCATCGTGCTCGCAAAGGCGTCCCCAAAAGCGCGCGTATGGGCGATCGACGTCAATGAGAGGGCGGTCGAGTTGACCAGGGCCAATGCCGTCCTTACAGGTACGCCCAACATCACAGCAGGTACTCCGGAGGAGGTGCCCGAGCATCTCCAGTTCGACGCCATCTACTCCAACCCTCCCGTCCGCATCGGCAAGGAGCCTCTTCGACGGCTGCTGTCGGCGTGGCTGGACCGGCTGGCGGCGGGCGGGCAGGCACACCTGGTGGTGCAGCGCAACCTGGGCTCGGACTCCTTGGTCCGGTGGCTGAGAGAGACCGGCCGCAGGGTGGAGCGGATCAAGTCCAAGAAGGGATACAGGGTCATCACGGTCACGGCGCCCACCGCCTGAGAGGGGCTCCATGCCTGCGCCCAGCGAGGCCAGGCGGACTCCCAAATCTATACTCTCCCGCAGGTTGGCCACCCCGGTCCTGGAGATCGAAGGTCTCCGCACCTACATCCGCCAGCGCAAGGCCCTCGTGCGGGCTGTGGATGGAGTCTCCTTGCGGATCGAGCAGGGCGAAACGCTCGGGCTGGTAGGCGAGTCAGGCTGCGGCAAGAGCATGACGGCCATGTCGATCATGAAGCTGCTCCCCAACGGCGGCCACATCGCTGCCGGCTCGATCAAGCTCGCCGGGCAGGACATCGTGCCGCTGGATGAGGACGACATGCGCAAGGTCCGCGGCAACGACGTGGCGGTGATTTTCCAGGACCCGATGACCTCGCTGAATCCCACCATGACCATCGGGAACCAGATCGCGGAATCGCTGAGGATCCATCGCGGCTGGAACCGTGAGCAGTCGATGAGTCGTGCGGAAGAGGTGCTGGGGGTGGTTGGCATGCCGCGGCCGAAGGAGCGGCTCTACCAGTATCCGCATCAGCTCTCGGGCGGCCTGCGTCAGCGCGTCATGATCGCGATGGCGCTGGCGTGTGAGCCACGCCTGCTGATCGCGGACGAGCCGACGACCGCGCTCGACGTGACGATCCAGGCCCAGATTCTGACGCTGCTCGACTCGCTGAAGCGCGAATTCAAGATGGCGGTGCTCCTGATCACCCACGACATGGGCGTGATCGCGGGACGGGCTGATCGCGTGTGCGTGATGTACGCGGGCAAGATCGTCGAGGAAGCCCCCATCGACGATCTCTTCGCCCGGACGCAGCACCCCTATACGGAGGCTCTCCTTCAGTCGATCCCTAAACCCGACCAGGACCAGTCCGAGCCGCTCTACAGCATCCCTGGCATACCGCCCGACCTCTCGCGGCCCCCTACGGCTTGCCGTTTCCATCCTCGCTGCCGCTACGTGACCGAGGAATGCAAGCAGCGTGAGCCACGCCTGGATGGCGAGAGCTCGCTGCACGTGCACGCCTGCTATCACCCGGTCGGCGGCGGCCGGCCGAGCCGGCCGGTCGCGGAAGAAGCGAGCGTCCCGTCGTGACGCCGACCAACGGCTCCAGGCCACTGGTCGACATCCAGCACGTCGTCAAAGAGTTCACCGTGACTCGCGGTGCGTTCCTACCGCACCGCGTTGGGACGGTGAAAGCGGTGT
This sequence comes from Chloroflexota bacterium, assembly GCA_005881025.1. Classification (GTDB taxonomy): domain Bacteria; phylum Chloroflexota; class Dormibacteria; order Dormibacterales; family Dormibacteraceae; genus CF-54. Next base: position 41,326 of record VBFO01000112.1, read on the forward strand.
CGGATGTATCGCTCGCGATTCAGCAGGGGGAGACTTTCGGCCTCGTCGGCGAATCAGGTTGTGGCAAAACCACCCTGGGAAGGCTGGTCGTCGCGCTCGAGAAGCCGGACTCGGGGCAGATCTGGTTCGACGGTGATGACCTGGCGAAGCTTGGCCGGACCAGTTTGCGATCGAAGCGCAGGGGCATGCAGCTGATGTTCCAGGACCCGTACTCGTCACTCGATCCTCGGATGCGTGTGGGCGACATCCTGGCCGAGCCGCTCGTCATCCACCGCATCGGCAGCAAGCGGGAGCGCGGGGAGCGGGTCGACGAGCTGCTGCGCGAGGTCGGCCTGAGTCCGACCGCGGTCGAACGGTATCCGCATGAGTTTTCTGGAGGCCAGCGGCAGCGAATTGGGTTGGCTCGAGCGCTGGCTCTGAGTCCGAGGCTCATCGTCGCCGACGAGCCTGTTTCGGCCCTCGACGTCTCGATTCGATCGCAGGTTCTCAACCTGATGAACAGGCTCCAGAAGACTCACGACCTGACCTACATCGTCATCTCGCATGACCTGGGCGTCATCCGGTACGTCTCCGACCGAATTGGGGTGATGTACCTGGGCAAGCTCGTCGAGGTTGGGCCCTCGGCGGCGGTTTACCACCGACCGGCCCATCCCTACACGCAGGGTCTCCTGAGCGCTGTGCCACTGCCAGATCCCAAGCGCGAGCGCGGCAAGCTGCAGCTGGTGCCAAAAGGCGAGCTGCCGTCTCCACTCAACCCGCCTTCCGGGTGTCGCTTCAGGACCCGCTGCCCACGCGCGCAGGAGATTTGCGCCGAGGTAGAGCCTCCACTGCGAAAGTTTGAGACTGGGCAGCAGGCGGCCTGCCACTTTCCGCTGGAGACTCCAGCCCAGTCCTAGCGATCCACCTTTCGGGCCACCCGACAGAATCGCCGCGGTTTAGCCGTTCGGGCCCAAATGGTCCCCTGCGCGAGGGTTGACGCTGCCGTTCGGGCGCAAATGGTCCCCTGCGCGAGGGTTGACGCTGCCGTTCGGGCCCAAATCGCGTCGCCTCCAGCGCCCTATCGCTTCTGCAGCCGCACCTCGAACGCATCCCGCATCGCATCTCCGATGAGGTTGAAGGCGCGGGGGGATCAGGATCCCCCCGCGGGACCCCCCTCTCCCAGCCACGATTGGCAGGCGCCTGGATGATGGACGCTTGGGTGACGGCCGGAATAAATCCGGCCTGATCACCACGCGATGGACTTCTTCAGCGCTTTTGAAGCCGCACCTCGAACGCATCGCGCATCGCATCGCCGATGAGGTTGAACGCCACCACGGTGAGCACGATGAGCAAACCCGCGGGATAGACCAGCCACCAGTACCCGGCGAACGTGTAGCCGACGCCGTCCGACAGCATCCCGCCCCAGTTCGTCGCCGGCGGCGGCACCCCAAGCCCCAGGAACGACAGCGAAGCGATCACGATGATCGCGTCGGCGACCTGGAAGGTGGCGTTGACCATGATCGTCCCGATCGTGTTGGGAATGATGTGTCGTACCACGATCCGCGCATCGGTGCCCCCCATCACCCGCACCGCGTCCACATACTCTCGCGTCCGAAGGCTGAGCGTCTCCCCGCGGATCAAGCGGGCAGGCGTGAGCCAGGCCACCAGCGCGACGATGAAGACGAGCATCGGCAGGCTCGGCACGAACATCGCCGCCAGGACCAGGAGCAGGAACAGGGTCGGGATCGCCAGCATCGAGTCGACGATTCGCATCATCAGCTGGTCCAGCCAGCCCCCGATGAACCCCGCGATGGCGCCCCACAGCACACCGAACGTCGTGGCCAGGATTGCCGCCGTCAGACCGATCTCCAACGAGGTCTGACCGCCCACCATCAGGCGGCCCAAGAGGTCGTAGCCGACGTTGTCGGTGCCCAGCAGATGGGCCGGGGAAGGCGGCTGTGTGATGTTCGCGATGTCCGTGTTGATCTGGTTCGTGCGGTAGAGCAGCGGACCCAGGAAGCAGAACAGGAAGACCATGACCACGAAGACGACGCCCGCGATGGCCAGCCTGTTCTCGGCAAATACGCGAGCGGCCATCGCCCAGGTCGTGCCGGTGACGCGCACCTCGCCGCCCTCGGCAGGAACGCCTGGGCCAGGACGGCCGGGGACTTCGGGGACCGCCGCGCGCACGCTCATTCGGCGATCCTCACACGGGGGTCGACGACCGCATAGAACAGGTCCGCGAGCAGGTTGCCCACAACCGTGGCCACCGCGACCACGAAGGTGACGCCCAGCAGCACGGGGTAGTCACGGGTCCGGGCGGAATCCCAGAACAGGAATCCCATCCCTGGGTAGTTGAAGATGGCCTCGGTGATCAACGCGCCGCCGAAGATCCCGGGCAGGCTCAGGCCAAGCAGGGTGACGATCGGGATCAGCGCGTTGCGGAGCACGTGGCGATAGAGCACGCCCGCGTTCGAAACCCCCTTCGCCCGCGCGGTGCGCACGTAGTCCATCACCAGGTTGTCGAGCATCGATGAGCGCATGTAGCGGCTGAACAGGGCGATTGTCACGAGCGCGAGCGACGCCACCGGCAGGATCAGCGCCGTCAGCTGGTCCGGCTCGAGGTAGGTGCTGATCGGTCCCTGAGGCCCGATCGGCGCGAGCAGGTTCAGCGGCGGCGAGGCGAAGATCTGGATCAGGATCAGCGCGATCCAGAACGCGGGCATCGAGTAGAGGGCGAAGGAGACGCTGGTGAAGAAGTAGTCCTCGACGCGATTGCGCCGTACCGCCTGAAGTACGCCGAGCGGGATCGCCACACCGAGCGCGATCAGCGTGGCGACCCCCAGCAGCAGCACCGTCTTCGGCAGGTGATCGCCAAGGAGGCCGCCGACGCTCTCGTTGAGGCGGTAGGAGAAACCCAGGTTGCCGTGTAGCAGTTGTTGCACGTAGAAGAGGTACTGCTGCCAGCCGGGCAGGTCGAACCCGTTCTCGTGGTTGAAGGCCGCGATCTCAGCCGGGGAGGCTCGAGGCCCCAGGATGGCCCTGGCCACCCCTCCAGGCAGCATGCGCGTGAGCACGAACGTGATCACCGTGACCCCGAAGATCACGGCCAGCGACTGCAACAGTCGCCGGACCAGGAATGCGAGCACGCTACGGCCCGATTAGGACGCCGTGAAGTACCAGGTCTCCGGGTTGAGCTGCAGCAGCGGGTCCTGCGGATCCCATCCATGCAGCGTTTTCTTGACCATGCTGAGCTGCGCCGGGAAGGTTGGCAACCAGATCACCGGCAGGTCCTTGGCGAGAAAGTCCTGGTAGGCGTACAGCGTATTCACGTCGCTGCTGGTCGTGGTGGCGGCGGTGTTGGCGTCGTTGGTCGGGTTGCTGTAGGCGCCGCCGTTGGATCCCGCCCCGGTTGAGAAGATCTCATCGCCGGTCGGGTAGTAGTCGGGCGCGAATATCCAGCCGCCGCCCCAGTAGTCCATGTCAGCCACCGAGCTGCCACCGAACGAGTCGGTGATGACCGTGTTGAACGGAGCCTCGCTCAGGGCCAGTTCCATACCCACCTTGGAGAAGTCGCTCTTCATGGCCTGCATCTCCTGGCCGACGTACACCAGGCCCGTTGCGTACTCCATCTTGAACTGCGCCTTCTGGCCGGCCTTGATGCCGTCGCCGCACTGGCCCGACCCGGTGCCTGGGTTGGTGCAGGTGCTCACGCCGCCCGCGTTGACCGTCCAGCCGTTGTCGGTCAGCAGCTTCTTGGCCGCGGACACGTCATACGGGTACGGGTTGTGCTTCTCGAAGTCATCGGCGAAGCTGCTCGGAGGCTGGATCGGCACGGGTCCATAGTCCGGAACGCCGTAGCCCTTGAGGATGTTCTTGATCCAGCCGTCCTGGTCGATCAGGTGCTGGATCGCCTGGCGGATGTACAGCTGT
>VBFO01000113.1 GCA_005881025.1 Chloroflexota bacterium
AATTCGTGCGTCACCTTCTGATCGGAGGACGCTTTGGTTCGATAGTCGACGACGGGTTGGTCAGTGAAGTGGATCGCGAAAAGTGATCCGACTCCATTGACCTGTGCGCGCACCCCGTGCGTCGCCAACACCTCAGTCAGCTGCTCGCAGACCCGAGCGCCCTTGCGGTTCAGGTCCTGATACACGTCTGGGGTGAGCTCGGTCATCGCCGCCAGCCCGGCCGCCATGCCGAGTGGATTGCCGTTGTAGGTCCCACCCTGGGCCAGGTTCGGCTTCCGGCGCGGGTCCAGCAGCTCCATCACGTCGGCGCGACCTCCAAACGCCGCCACAGGAAGGCCGCCGCCGATGATCTTTCCAAGGGTGGTCAGGTCAGGCATCACCCCGTACAGCTCCTGGGCTCCGCCGGGTGCGACGCGCAGTGAGATCACCTCGTCGAAGATCAGAAGAATTGACAGCTCTGCGGTCACGCTTCGGAGCCGCTCCAGGTAGGCAGGCGTCGCGGCGATCACGCCGCCGGCACCGATGATCGGCTCCAGGATCACGGCTGCCAGCCCGCCAGCCTCTCGGCGAATGATCGCCTCCGCTGCGTCTGGGTTGTTGAACGGCAGCACGACAGTCTGCTCCAGCGCCCAGCTTGGGGTGCCGATCGAATCCGCCTGTGCGATTGGTGCGTCCGGCGGACCTGCTCGATCCACGTCAGGATGGGTGCTCACCTCGGCGTAGTCGTGGGTTCCGTGGTAGCCGCCCTCGATGCGAGCGATCTTCGGCCGTCCGGTGAAGGCCCGGGCCAGTCGCATCGCGAACATGGTCGCCTCGGTGCCTGAGTTGCAGAACCTGACCGCCTCCAGGCTCGGCACCCGCTCGCAGAGGAGCTCAGCGAGCTGAACCTCCACGGGGTTGGCGGCGGCGAAGCCGGTGCCGAGAGCAGCCTGCTTCCGAATCGCCTCCACCACCTTCGGATGAGCGTGCCCGAGGATCATCGCGGTGTAGTTGCCGAGCATGTCGATGCGTTCGATGCCGTCCGCATCCCAGATCCGGCAGCCCTCGCCGCGGGTGATGTACAGGGGATACGGATCGAAGTACGTGGTGGTGCGGGTCGTGCCTCCTGGCATGACCCTGACCGCCTGCTCGTGAATGGCTCGCGACCCGGGTGTCAGCTGCCTGTAGATGGCTTCTGCGTCGACCACATCGGCGAGGCTACAACAGACTCAGTCGGCGGCTGGGGCGAAACCTCGCTCGACGCCCTGCGGCTCGTCCGCGTGCGCTCCATAGGTCTGGCTCAGCATTCCGCGCAGCCTCTGCTTTGCGATTGCCAGCCGCGATGCGACAGTGCGCTCCGGGATGCCCAGCGCTTGCGCGATGGCGCGGTTCGTGTAGCCGTGGTAGTGCCGGAGCACGATCGCGGCCGCCTGCTTGGGCGGCAGCTTGGCCAGGGCCAGCGCGAGATCTCGGCGCTCGATCTCCTCCTGAGGATCAGGAGGACCCTCCGGCCGGCCCATGCGCCTGATGACCTCGCCGACCTCGCGCAGCTTCATCTTGCGGCGATAAGACACCGCCGCGTTGATCGCAATCCGGTGCACCCAGGCCTCCGCGGGCGCGATCGGCTGCCAGGTGTCCCATTTCTTGTAGGCGCGCTCGAAAGCGTCCTGGCAGCAGTCTTCCGCTGCCGCCCGGTCACCGAGCATCGCCGTCAGCGTGCCGAGGATGCGGCCGTATGAGGTCTGATAGAGGCGCTCGAAATCGGCTTCAGATCCAGGTTGATATGAAGTTGGCGGTGTGGTCACCGTCTCGGAGTCGGCGTTGCTGCTGTTGCGAGTGGACATCCAAACCCCCCATTGCTCCGATCAAGAATCAGCGTCTCTCGCCGCCTCTACTTTCCTACTGGGGGGCTCGGGCGGTCACCGTACGGTGGGTGGGTTTTTGGCTAGCACAGGTGCGGTATCCGTGGCGGTCGCCAGGCTACATGTAAAGGTTTCTAAATTCGAGTACGGCGCACCCAGCCCGACGTTCCAGTAGCGTGAGCGACGCCCACGAGATCCTGGGCAATGTCGCGGCCGCGCTTGCTGCGGAAACGCATGAGAGCGGCAGGAAGACGCTGGAGGTCCTGCGCATCCGGTCGCCGGAGCTGATAGAGCTCACCGAGCAGACCGGCGAGGATCTGGTGGCGACTTCAGCGAGCTTCATCGAGGTGCTGCTTGCGTCATTGCGCCAGCAGGCGGAGCCTCCCTGGATCGAGTACGAGCAGCGCGCGCGCGATCACGGCCGCCTTCGCGCCGCACAGGGCGTGGCGCTCGAGGCGCTCATTGACGTGCTGGCGGTGTATCGCCGCGCGACGGTCGAGCTTCTGTCGCTTTCTCTCGAGGGCCAGCTGCTTCGCGATGAGGTACTGACCCTGGCTCAGAGCCGGATCGAGGATGTCATCGAGAGGCTGACGTCGAGCATGGCCCGCGGGTACCTTGACCACCTCGACGAGGAGCACCGCAACCGCGAGAGCGACCTCTACGGGCTGGCCGCGATCGCAGCGATCATGGGCCGGTCGCTGGACATCGGCGAGACCGCAGAGGTGGCGCTGGCCGAGACGCTGGCCGCACTCGGTCTGGATGCCGGCGCGATCTGGCTCCGTGAACGTGCCGTCTACCGGCTGGCGCACACCATCGGACTTGAGGCGGACGAGGTCGATGCATACGTCGAACATGCAGGGCCGGACGTGCGGGCCACAGTTTCGGCGGTGGGGCGCTCGGAGTCGCGCGTCGAGGGAGTCGCGGGCGGCGACGGTTGGAACGCGCTGCGCGCCCAGCTCCGTGTCGGTGGGCGCACCGTCGGCATGATGACGGCCGGCACGCAGCGTGATCGCATCTTTGGAGCCTCGGACCTGCTGCTGATGGCGGCCGTCGCCGACCAGGTCGCGGTCGCGATCGACCGTGCCAGGCAGTTCTCGAACGAGGCGCGCACCGATCACCTCACAGGGCTCGCCAACCGGCGCGAGTTCGAGCGCGTGATGGAGCGTGAGGTCGCGCTGACCGAGCGCCACGGTCGCCACCTCACCGTGATGATGGTCGACGTCGACAACCTGAAGAAGATCAACGACCGGCACGGACATGGAGCAGGCGATGACGCGCTGCGCCTGGTCGCGCAGGAGCTCCAGCGCGTCGTTCGAGCGTCGGACGTTTGTGGTCGTCTTGGAGGCGATGAGTTCGGCGTGGCGATGCCCGAGACCGACCTGCATCGGGCGCGCGAGGTGGGGCGCCGGCTCAGGACTGCTATCCAGTCGATGAACCTGGGGTCGAAAACGACCCATTCGGTCGAGGTCAGCATCGGGATGGGCGCGTGGAAGCCGGGCATGGACTGGCAGGCGCTGTACGAGATCGTCGACAAAGAGCTCTACGAGGACAAGAGGCACCACAAGGAGGTCAGGCGGTGGGCCGCCGAGCGGAAGGCCCCGGCCGTCAGGCTTCGCGGTGGCGCCGGCCGGCGCCGAATCGCCGGCAGCTAGTCGATCAGCGCCAGCTCTCTGGCCTTGACTATCGCCTGCACCTTTGAGTGCACGCCGAGCTTGGCGCCCAGGCTCCTGATGTGAGTGCGCACTGTCGCGTAGCTGATCCCGAGCTTGGTTGCGATCTCGCGGCTCGGCAGTCCCTCCGCCATGAGTCGCAAGACCTCCTTCTCGCGCGCGGTGAGGCTTTCGCGCTGACTTTCTGACTCTCGCCGCCGGTTGAGCAGTGCAGCAATCGCAGTGGGTGTGATCAGGGTCCCACCGGATGCGACCTTGCGGATCGCATCGACGACCTCACTGGCGGCCTTCGACTTGTGAATGAAGCCGCTGGCCCCCGACTCCAGTGCGGCGAAGCGCGCGACGTCGCTGTCCTCGCGCGTGAGGAAGATGTGCCTGGCGCTCGGGTTCACCCGGCGAATCGCCGCCGCCGCATCTGCGCCGGTGCCATCGTTGAGCCTGAAGTCGACCAGGACCACGTCTGGCGAGAGCTCCGACGCAGCGGGCGCCGATTCCGCGACCGAGCCGACATTGCCAACCACCGTCATGTCCCGCTGGTCGTTGAGGAGCGCGGTCAATCCGTCGGCCACGATCTGGTGGTCCTCGATGATGAGGACGCGGATCGTCTTGTCAGTCACGGGACGGGAACCCAGAACTCGACGATGGTACCTGCACCGGGTTCGCTCGTCACCTTGCACCAGCCGCCCGCCAGGTGCGCGCGCTCATTGAGGGCGAGCAGTCCCAGGTGGCCGGGCAGGCGGCTCCGCTCCGCAAGGACGAACCCACGACCATCGTCGATGACCGCCCCGTAGATGCCGGCATTCTCCGCCTTGAGTGTGACTCGCACCCGCGCCGCCGCGGCGTGCTTCTCGACATTCGTCAGCGCCTCGTTGACCTGGCGGTATAGAAGAGCCTTGATCTCATAGGGAGGCTCGACAGGAATCGCGAGCTCGGCGTCGACCTGATAGTCCACCGCCAGCCGCATTCTCTCGATCCGCTCCTGCACCGCCTGCTGGAGCCCCGCCGCTGCCTCGAGCGAGGGGGGCCTGATGTTGAGCAGCATATGGCGCAGCGCGTCTTCGACCTCCCCGAGCAGCGTTCGCACATGTTCGAGGCTTCCCGAGGCGGGGCCGCCCTTGTCCTGTGCAGAGGCTCGAGCCAGCTCCAGCTCGGCCGCGGTCAGCTTCTGCAATGCGCCGTCATGCAGGTCAGTCGCGAACGTCTTGGTGGCGCGGTCGACTGCGGTCGATAGGTTCTTGAGCAGGAGGGCGCGGGCGGCATCGATCTTCTGCAGGCGTGCCACCGTCTCTTCCAGCTGCGCCTCGGCTTGCTTGAGCTGCCACACGAGCCCGGCGGCGAGCCCGCTTACCTGCAGGGCTGCAGCGTCGGCGCGCGTGAAGCCGTCGGGACGGTTTGAGTCGTAGGCGGCGATCACTCCGAGCCGCTCATCGCCCGCACGCCACGGCGCGCTGATGGCGTCCTTCACCTGCAGGACCTCGAGCACCCTGCGATCACTCTCGGACTGCCCCTGATCGTTGAGCGCGGATCTGAAGATGTGGTCCCCGTAGACGACCCGACTGGTGAGGTCGGTGCCTTCTGGGTCGCATGGCGCCGGGTACAGGCGCGCGATGAAGTCGTCGCCGATCCCATACGCACCGGCGATGGCGGTCAGGGTCCGGTCCGGGTTCAGCTGCCAGAAAAGCACTCGCCGTGCGCCCACGAGGCCGGCGATGCTGGCCGTCAGCAGCTGGTAATGGGTCGCCTGGTCGCCGCCCGCGCGGAGGTTGGATGAGATGGCGTTCAGGGCCTTCAGGGCAAGCTCCTGGGCACCCTCGAAGCCGTCCCCACCCGCGCGGTCGGAGAGGCCGAGGTCGAGCCGATCCAGCTTCCGTTCCAAGCCGACACCGGTGCCGGCGCCGATATCCAATTGTGTAAACCCTCCCTACCGCTCGCGGTCGATTCTACTCGTGAACTTCACATTCGTACACGAGAGGGTCGTCATTATGCCGGTACTGACCGGTTCTTCGGCGTTTGTCTAGCGAAGGGACGCCACTGGCTGCTTCAGTGGCGCTCCCCAAGCGGGAGACAGAACGAGGTGGAGCTCATGTACCCAGGTGGCGGCGGTGGTGGCTTCGGAGCGCAGTGGGTGGAGCTCAATCATCTGGATCGGATCCTCGCCCAGCTTACCCGGCCGCAGCTCGCCGGATCTGGCGTCCCGCCTGCGGTCGAGGACGACCTCGAGAGCATCGGGCTGAGCGCCTATCGGACCGGGCGGAAAGAGCTTGTGCAGCGCGTGTGGGGCCGCAAGCGACCGCTTCTGCGGAGCCTCGAGCCGGACGACGACCCGATCCCGCCCTGCGCCTGACCCCTTCACATACGCCCCTGCATTGCATTGGCGGCCGGGCTTGCCCCGGCCGCGACTTTGTTTACCTCGACGCTAACGCGGCATGGAGTGACTCTTAGTAAGAGCCGAACCTTATACCGGAAGGAGAGCAGCCACGGTGGCGAAGCCACCCTGGCGATGAGAGGAAACCATTTGGGTTTCCTCTCATTACTATGCTGCGGCTTCGGCGCCTGCCAGCCCGACCTCGGCCTTCCTGGCCTTCTTCGCGGCCGCCTCGACATTCGAGCCTGACTCGGTCAGCAGCCTCCACGCTGAGTCGAAGCCGCGGTCGATGAGCTCGGCCGTGTGGCCGAAGTCGGCAGGCGACACGGCGAGCGGGTCCAGCGCCGGGATCACGACGATGTCGGCGACGTCTCGGTGGATGGCGATCTCCGACTCGAGGCGCTGCTCCACGAGTCGCGCCAGCGCCTGGAGCGCCATCCCGAGCGCGTTCGTCGGCTCCTCGTGAAGCCACGGATAACCGATCGTGAGCACGTAGATCCTCTGCGCGCCCAGGCCGACGGCGGCCTCGATCGGCGTGTGGTTGGCAACGCCGCCGTCCACCAGCTCACGCTTGCCGATGGATACCGGCGGGAAGACGCCGGGGATCGCGCAGCTCGCCAGCAGTGCGGGAACAGCCGGCCCGCTCGAAAGGACTGAGGCGCGGCCGTTGCGGAGCTCGCTGGCGACCACGTGTACCGGTATCTGAGCCTGTTCGAGCCGCTCATAGGGGATATGGCGCTCGAGAATCGACCGAAGGCCCGCGTTTGAGATGAGGTGGTTCGACCGGCCCAGCAGACCCGCCGCCGCCGTCCAGCCAAGCGGGAACACGTCGTCTCGCCTGAGGCCCTTCCAGATCTCGGCCAGCCTGGCGACGCCTTCGGAGTTGGGCCATCCCCCCACCCATGCCGCGTTAACAGCGCCCACCGAGGTGCCGATGAGCATGTCCGGCTTGATCCCCGCGTCGAACAGTGCCTGCAGCATCCCGACCTGGATTGCGCCCAGGCTGCCGCCGCCGGACAGCACGAAGGCGACAGGGCGGCGGCCGCGAAGAAGGCGCCGAAGCATTCGCGACTTGATCGGCCGGTGGCCGTTGCTTCCCATTCGTAAGTGCCCTCTAGATGTAGAAACGCTCGACGCGAGAGGGCTGGCATAGTCCAAACGTAGTGGTCGAGTCGCATTTGTTTAGGTCCGGAAAATACTTGTCGTGTTGGCGGCGTTTCCATGACATATGGACGCGCGCAGACCCCTTCATGTAGCTCCCGCCCGCGTTCCCCTTAGACCACTCGTCAGGCTGGCCGTGCGGGTCCTGGGGCCCGGTCCGCTACGCCTGAGGATGGTGAAGTTCGCGCACGAGCTGGAAACGCCCGACCGGAACCCCGAGACCCTGCGCAAGGCCGCCTAACCAGGCCCTCGGTACTTCACTTGAGGCAGGCGTTTCTAATGCAGATGGATGATTTCGACATGTATCTGGAAGTCTTGCTCGCGCGCATGCTCGATCGAGTCGTGGAGCGCCCTGCCCCTCCGCGCCGGGGCCAGGAGGACCGCCCACTGCCATTCCACTCGCTGGTAGGCGGCCTCACCGGATCGCCGCTCGAGCTGATCGTCGGCGAGGCGATCCCTGTGCCTGTGCCGGTGGTCGCGCCGGCTCGCTGACTCCCTGAAAGAACCCTTCCTCCCCTCTCGTGGGGCCGGGCCGCAAGGCTCGGCCTCCAAGTTTTTATGGGAGGAAACCCGGATGGGCGAAACCCGCCTCTGCCGGCATTCGCGTTCTTCGCGAAGCTTGCAGGCACGCGAGTGCGTGCACTCGCGCTATTCGATGGCGCGCGGACAGCAATCTAAGGCACCTCGACGATCCTCTTGGCCTTCAGGTCTGCTCGCGGCAGCGCCCCGGCCTGAACCACCCGGCAACCAAGCCTGACGCCCAGCGCCTGGCGAAGGTCAGCCTCCAGCCGCTCGACCGAAAGCCCCGGTGCCTCCTCCACGACCACCGTCACGTCGTCCATCTGCTCCACGCTCCGCCGCTCGATCAGGAACTCCGATGAGCCCGCGTGGCGGCGCACGATCTCCTCGACCTGAGATGGATACAAATTGACGCCGCGGACCGTGAGCATGTCATCGACCCGCCCCCGGATCCCGCCCGCGAGCTTCAGGTAAGGGCTCCCGCACGAGCAAGTTTCGCGGGACGAGACGACCCGATCGCCGGTGCGATACCGAATCAGCGGCATCCCCCACCGGCCGAGATTGGTGCCGACGAGCTCGCCCTCCTCGGCGGGCCGCCCTCGCTCATCGAGCACCTCGAAGATGAACTCCGACTCGATGAGATGTATCCCGTCACGCTGCGCGCAGCTGTGCCCGGTGGGGCCGAGCTCGGTCATCCCGGTGTGGTCAAACGACGTCGCCGAGTACGCCGCCTCGATCGCGTCGCGCGTCGAAGGGATGCTTGCGCCTGGCTCGCCTGCATGGATGGTGACCCTGATCTCGGAGGTGGCCAGGTCCAACCCAAGCTCCCGCGCATGCAGGGCCATGCGCAGCGCGTAGGTCGGTGTCGATAGCAACACGGTTGCGCCGAGGTCGCGCAGGCTTCGAATCCTCTGCTCCGTCGTCATCGCGCCGCCCGAGATCGCCAGCGCACCAACACGCTCTGCCCCTGCGAACGCAGACCAGAAACCGATGAAGGGACCGAAGGAGAACGCGAAGAAGACCCTGTCCGTCGGAGTCACGCCGGCGGAGCGATAGACATGGTCCGACCAGATGCGCAGCCACCAGTCCCATGACTCCTTTGTGTCGAGCCACCGCAGAGGCTGGTCGCCGCTCGACCCTGAGGTCTGGTGCATCCGCACGTACCGATCGAGCTCGTAAGTCAGGTTCGATCCGAACGGGGGATTGACGCCCTGATCCGCGACCAGCTCATCCTTGCCGGTGAGAGGCAGGCTCTCGAAGTCGTCCCAACCTTGAACATCGACGAGCCGATCGCGCCAGAACTGGTTGCTCTTGAGCACCTCGCGCAGTCCGTTGCGCAGCCGCTCGAGCTGCACCGCACGCAGGGCGTCGGTCTCAGCCGGCGAGGGCGCGGTCTCCGATCTCTAGCACGCTGTCGAGGATCTCGAAGCCTTCGTCGAGCTCTGCCTCGTTGATGCAGAGCGGTGGGTTCGTCATGATCGTGTTCCAACGCACGAACGTGTACAGGCCGGCCTCGAGCAGGGCCTGGCCGATGGCCTTCATCTCCGGTGAGGTGCCGTTGAACGGAGCGAGCGGCTCCTTCGTCCTGCGATCCCTCACCAGCTCGAGAGCGCCGAAAAGGCCGATCGACCTCGTGGCGCCGATGCACGGATGCCGCTCCTGCAGCCTGCGGTGATGGCGCGCGAGGACAGCACCCATGCGCTGCGAGTTGCCCACCATGTCGTCCTCTTCGTAAGCCTGGATCGTGCCCAGAGCTGCCGCGCATCCAAGCGGGTGGCTGTTGTATGTGAGCCCGCCCCAGAAGACGTGATCGTCGAAGTAGGCGGCCACCGAAGGCCGCAGGCCAACCGCCCCGAGCGGCACGTAGCTGCTCGTAAGGCCTTTGGCCAGTGTGATCAGGTCAGGTACGACACCCCAGTGGTCGACGGCGAACCAGCGGCCGGTCCGGCCGAAGCCGGTCATCACCTCGTCGCAGATCAAAAGGATCCCGTGCCTCGTGCAGATGTCGCGCACGCCCTGCATGTACCCGTCGGGCGGGACAAGAACGCCGTTCGTGCCCGAGACCGGCTCGAGGAGAAAGGCGGCGATGGTCCCCGGGCCCTCGAGGCGGATCGTCTCCTCCAGGTGCTCGAGCGCGGGGCCTGCCTCGTCCCAGCCGCGCTCGACGCCGTGGTATGGATCCAGGACGTGCACAACGCCGGCGGCCTGTTCGTTGGGCCAGCGCCGGGGGTCGCCGGTTGCCTGCACCGCAAAGCCCGTGGATCCGTGGTACGAGCGATACCGGGCCAGGATTTTCGGCCGGCCCGTGACCGCCCGCGCGATCTTGATCGCGTTCTCGTTGGCGTCCGTGCCGCCGAGTGTGAAGAAGACCTTGTCGATGTCACCCGGCAGCAGCTCGGCCAGCTTCTGGCCCAGACGGGCGCGGGCCTCCGTGGCCATGAAGGGGCTGATGTAGGGCAGCCGGTCGGCCTGGGCCTTGATCGCGTCGATGATCCGGCGATCGCCGTGGCCGGCGTTCACGCACATGAGCTGGCTGTTGAAGTCGATGAAGCGGCGGCCGTCCACGGTTTGGAAGCGCACGCCTTTGGCGCTCGCGATCGGCATCGGCTTGATGCCCGCCTGGGCTGACCAGTCGTAAAGCGTGTGCCGCAGGCAGAGCTCCGTGATCTCCTCGGCGCTGAGCGGCTTCACCACCTCGGTCTGCAACTCAGCCCTCGGCCGGCTTGGCTCCTGATCGGGACCACAGGGTCACTCCCAGGCGGAGATTGCGGAAGACCTCCTCGCTCACGAGGAAGCCCGCGAATATCAGCACGACGCCGAGGAACTCGCCCAGGAAGAAGGACCAGGTGACGCCGAACCGGTTGAGGCCGCTGGTCACGCCAGGGATGAACGCGCCGAGCGCGATCAAGAGTGTGGCCGGCACGCGCGAGTTGAGCCGGCCCTCGAGCAGGGCCTGCACGGCCGCCGGCAACGAGGCCACGAGATTCACCGACACCGCGGCCAGCCCGTAAAGCTGCGCGAGCACTGGGGTCTGCACCTTCGCTCGCAGCAGCTTGCGCTTCGGCATGTACACGTAAGCGGAGTAGATGGCGCCGAACACGAGGCAGAGTGCGCCCGCGATGTTGAAGGGACCCGTCAGCACGCGCAGGTAACCCGGAAACGCAGTGCCGACCGGGACGCCCGTGGCGGCGTCGACCGCCCAGCCAGGTTGAGGGAGCGGTGCGCTGAGCACCGAGTAAGCAACCGCGAGCGAGCCGATCAGCAGGATGCCCATCGCGATGTGAGCGGCAAGGCCTCTTCGTAACGCCGTCGCAGCGATGACCGCCACGCCGCCCGCAAACGCGACAGCGAACGCAATGGTGCCGGCGGTCCGAGACCCCGGATAGAGCGGCGTGAACGCAAGCGAGAGCACGCCTCCGATGACGATGGTGACGCCGGCGAAATAACCGAATCGCGTCTTGGCCAGCAGGTAGATCGTGCCCGCACCGAGATACGACGCCACGAAGAATGCCCCCATCAGGTACCAGGCGCGATACAGCGGTTCGCTCCATCCAAAAGCACTGCCGATGAACTCGGTGCCGGCGCTGACGCCGTACCAGAGCAGGCCCATGGCCCACACGAGCTGAAAGCTGTGCCGGCGCTGCCACCACTGGTCGAGTACGAAGGCGGCGAACAGGAAGCTCAGAACGCTCGACCCGAGGGGCAGCCAGACGTTCAGCGCGCTCAACCCGTCCTTAAGACTAAGGGGTCGCTGGACTACGGTTCGGGGCTGCCGATGACCTCTTTGCCGCTGAGGCGCTCGAGGCTCTGCATGCGCGCCTGGGCGCGTGGGCCGAGTCGAGTCAGCACTGCGGCCACCACGGCCTCAAGGACGGCCATCGCCCCGACCAGAGAGTCGAATGGTCCAACCGTCTCGACGCTGGTCACCACGACCTGCTTGGCGAACGCCGATGCCGGCGACAGCCAGGGGTCGGTGAAAAGGACGACGTTCCCGCCCTGGCTCGAGACGAGCCTGGCGCTGTCGATGGTGTCGGCTTGATAGCGGCGATAGTCGAACACGACCAGGACGTCGCCCTTGCGCATGTCGAGCAGCTGCTGAGCGGCCGCCGTCCGCTCGGAATCGACGAGCCCGATCCCCGGCCGCAGCAGGTGCAGCTGTGCCGCGAGGTAGCGGGCGAGCGGCCCGCTGACCCGGCCGCCGAGCACAAGGATCCGCCGCTTGATGTCCGCGAGCAGCTCGACCACCTCGTCGACGTCGTGATTCGAGAGCAGCTCCAGCGTGGCCTCCAGGTTGTGGGCCGCTACCAGGAGCGATCTGGTCACGAGCGAGCCCGCCTGCTGTGGCGATTGCTCCTCCTGGTAGCGCGCGAGCGGGGAGGAGAGCCGCTCCTGCACCTCGAGCCGAAGCGCTTCCTGGAACTCTGGATAGCCGCGAAAGCCGAGCTTGGTGATGAACCTGGTGACGGTGGGCGCGCTGACGCCCGCCCGCTCGGCGAATCGAGCCACGCTCTCGAGGCCGGCGATGGGGTACGAGGCCAGGAAGACCCGGGCCAGCTTGCGCTCGGCCCACCCCTGCGAGGCGTCCTGTAACGTTCTTTACATTTTTGCGCATCTAGCTCTCTTCTGGTACATTCTTGACATGGCCGTCAAGACCAGAGGAAAGCCTAGCGCGCCGCGGATCGGCATCACCACGAGCCGCAGCCGTGGGGACGACTACTACATCCCGTACCGCAAGGCGGTACAGGCCGCGGGTGCGGTCCCTGTCGACCTGCCGGTCGGCACGCGCGAGCTGCCCGACGTGGACGGGCTGCTGCTGCCGGGCGGCTGGGACGTCGACCCGGCCCTCTACGGCGAGGAGCCGGACCGGAGGCTCGGCGAGGTCGACCGGGAGCTCGACGACACGGAGCTGCGCCTGTTCAAGCAGGCCCGAAGCGAAGGGCTGCCCGTGCTCGGCATCTGCCGCGGCCAGCAGGTGATCAACGTCGCGCTCGGCGGCTCGCTCGTCCAGCACCTCGACGACCACGACGCGAGAGCGATCGGCCGCAGTCATCTCGCGCACGGCATCACGGTCAGCCCGACTTCAGAGCTGGGGCGCGCCGCGGGCGCAAGCATGCTGCGCGTGAACAGCCTGCACCACCAGGCCGTGAGAGAGCTCGCGCCAGGTCTGATCGAGAGCGCGCGCGGCGACGATGGCACCGTCGAGGGCTTGGAAACCAGTGACGGACTGGTGGTCGCCGTGCAGTGTCATCCCGAGGAGCTCACGGTCGACATGCCTTGGGCGCGCACGCTGTTCGAGCGGTTCGTGGCGCGCGCGGGAAGTCACACGCCCCGCTCGTAGCGGTTCCGCTCCCACTCGGTGACGGTGTTCTGAAACGCCTTCAGCTCCCACCGTCTCGACGTGGCGAAGTAATCGCTGAACTCCTCCCCTAGCGCGCGGCGAAACGTCTCGTCCACCTCGAAGCAGCGCAGGGCTGACTCGAGCGAACCTGGCAGCATGGCGAGATCGTCGCGTGCGTACGCGTCGCCCACCACGGCATCAGGCGGAGTCGCCTTGCGGCGCAGGCCGTCGGTGGCGGAAACGATCAGCGCCGCCACGGCGAGATATGGGTTCGCGTCAGCGCCCGGCCGCCGGCATTCGATGCGGCACATCTCCGCCCGCCCCGGTCGGATCGCGCGCACGGCGCACGAGCGGTTGTCCGGGCCCCAGCTCGCGTTGGTCGGCGCGAAGTAGCCGGGGACGAGGCGCTTGTAGGAGTTGATCGTCGGGTTGAGCAGCAGTGAGGCGGCCGGCAGGTGGTCCAGCACGCCCGCGATGGCCGAGCGCATCGCGGCTTCATCGGTGGCAAATGCGTTTTCGCCTTCGCGCCAGCAGGAGAGGTGGACATGCCCGCTCGATCCCTCCTCACCCTGTGCGGTCTTGGCCAGGAACGTGGCCTGCATGCCGAGCGACGCCGCGACCTCCTTCATCGCCAGCTTCGTGAATGCCGCATCGTCGGCCGCCTGCAAGGCCGGCCGGGCGGCGAGGTTGAGCTCGAGCAGTCCCGGCGCCGCCTCGGTGTGGACGGCCGTGAGCTCCACGCCAAGCGCCGACAGCGCGGGGCGCAGCCGCGTGACGAGCTGTTCGACGCCACCCAGCTCCGCCAGGCTGTAGCTGATCCCGCTGGACGCGAACCGGCCATGGCCGTCGCGTACGCGCACCTCGTACTCGATGGCGGCAACGGCCTCGAAGCCGAGACTCGACAGTCCGTCGAGCGCTCTGCGCAGCACCTCGCGCGAGGCCAGCTCACACGGCCGCCCGTCCGGCCATCTGGGCGTGCCGATGCAAACCATCCACCCGGGCCGCCACTCGAGCGGATGCAGGGTCGACGGATCTGGATGCAGGATCAGGTCCGCGGCGCCCGACCGGATGCCGAAGCGCTCGTAGTCGGAGATCGGCGTGTCGACGGGGTCGAGGCCAAGCAGCAGGTCGGTCATGGCGGTGCCGTGGCGCAGGGCGGACTGGAACGCTTCTGGCCGCAGCGCCTTGCCGCGGAGCGACCCGTTGACGTCGGGCATGCCGAGCATCACGAACTCGGCCTGGTCTACAGAGATTTGCTCACCCACGCGTCCACCTCGCGCATCACCGCCGCCGTCCGCGACACCATCTCGTCGAGCTCCGCATCAGAGCTGACGAAAGGAGGAGCCAGCAGGATCTGGTCGCCGGCGTAGCCGTCGGGCGTCGACTGTGTCGAGCCGATGAGCAGGCCGTGGTCGAGCGCCACGTCCTCGGTCCGGTGCGCGACGTCAAGGTGGGCGGGCAGAAACGAGCTGCCGTCCCGCGGGTCGAGCAGATCGAACCCGAGCAGGAACCCCCGGCCGCGCACCTCGCCAACGATCGAGATCCCGGCCAGCGCTTGCTTCAACTGCTCCAGCAGCCGCGGCCCGCGGTCGCGCACGCGCTCGACCATGCGCTCATCCACGAGCGCGTCGATGACCGCGAGCGCCGTGGCACAGGACAAAGGCGCGCCGTCCCACGTGTGGCCGAGGTCGAACGACCGCGAGCCGGCGGCGATGGCGTCATACACGTGCTGCTTGCACAGCACCGCGCTGATCGCGGCGTAGCCGGCGCCGAGGCCTTTTCCCACCGTGACGATGTCGGGCTCGATCGGCAGCTGCTGGTAGGCGAACCAGGTGCCGAGCCGGCCCATACCCGTGACCACCTCGTCGAAGCACACGACGAAGCCGTGCTTCTCGCGTCGCTCGGCCAGGCCTCGCCAGAATTCGTCTGGCGGCGAGTAGGCGGGACGCGCCGCGGCGCCCACTGGTTCGCAGAAGAATGCTGCGATGGTTCCGGGGTCGGCCTGCTCCAACTGCTCGTCGAGCTCGCGCAGCGACGGCGAGATGTGCAGGTGTCGGGAGAGGTAAGGGCCGTATGGCGCCTGAAGAGTGTGGGCACGACCACTCAGCGCCAGGGTCGCCATCGTCGAGCCGTGGTAAGCCTGCGCGAAAGAGATCACCTGCCAGCGGTCAGCCTCACCGCGGTCGACGTGATACTGGCGCGCGAGCCGCAGAGCAGTCTCGTTGGCCTCGGATCCGCTGGATGCGAAGCGCACGCGCGCCATCTCCGGAGCCGCCACCTCCAGCAACCGCGCCGCCAGGTCCTCCTGGGGCTGGTTGGTGAAGTGGTCCATGTACATGTAGGCGATCTCCTCGGCCTGTCTCGCGCCGGCATCGACGACCGCATGCGCGACATGCCCGAGGTTCGACACCATGGCTCCGCCCGAGCACGCATCGAGGATCTTCCCGCCAGAGTCGGTGTAGAGCCAGACGCCTTCGCCGCGCTCGATGCTCGGATAGCCGAGGTCGAGAAAGCGGGGGAAGGTGCTCGTGCGGTCGGCGGTGATCATCGGCCGCGGGTCGCGATCGCGTCCCGGAAGCGATCGAGCAGGCGCCAGGTCCTCCGCCTGGCGTCGGCGGCGATCCGCATGGTCTCCGCAAGCAGACCCTCCGGATCGACGCCTTCGGCCCTGAGCTCGTGCGGGTACGCGCGCACCCAGCCCTCCATGATCTCCGGCGTCACCTCGGGATGGAACTGCAGCCCGAGGCTGCGCCCGGCCACGAACGCCTGCGGGCCGATCTCTGTCTCCGCGATCACTGTCGATCCGGGAGGCGGGGTGAACGTGTCGAAATGCCATTGGAACCACGGCCCCTCGCCGATCAGGTCAGGGTCCTTCGTACGCACCGGCAGCCATCCGATCTCCGACTGCTCGGACCGATAGTTCTGCGCGCCGAGGATCCGCGCCAGCATCTGCCCGCCAAAGCAGAGGCCGAGGATCGGCACGTCGGCGGCGCGTGCGTCCTCGAACAGCTTGACCTCGCGCGGGATGAACGGGATCGAATCGTCAAAGGCCGCGAACTCCGAGCCGAGCGAGACGATCAGGTCGTAGTCGCGTGGATCGACCTCCCGGTCTCCTTGGTCGATGCGAAGCGTGTCCACCTTCGCGTCCTGATCGTGGAGCCAGCCAGTCATCAGGCCGGGCGGCGTGGGTGCCTCGTGCTGAAGGATCAACGTGCGCGGCTTCCAGGCGGAGGTCATCGGAGCTCGCGCTCGATGTCGCGCGCGACAGTGTCAACAGTCGACGCGAAACGCGCCACCATCTCCGCCAGGTCGGCGTCGGGGGTCGTGAACGGCGGGGCGAACAGCGTCTGGTCGCCCGCGAAACCGTCCCTCGTCGGCATGGTGGAGTAAACGATGACGCCTTGCTCCATCGCCGTGAGGTCGATCCGTCGGGCGACCCCGAGCTCGGGCGGCAGGAACGACCGGCCATCGCGCGGGTCCACGTACTCGACCCCGAGCAGGAAGCCTTGGCCGCGGACCTCGTGGATCATGGGACTGCCCTTCAGCGCGGACGCCAGCTCGTCCCTCAGCGATGGTCCACGCTCTCGCACCCTCTCGATCAGCCGCTCGTCCCGCAGGACCTCGAGCACCTTCAGGCCGACCGCGCACGAAACCGGGGCGCCGTCCCAGGTATGGCCCACGGTGAGCTTGCGGGACCCTGCGGCGAACGCCTGGTACACGTGGTCCGTGCAAAGGACCGCGCCGATGGCCGCGTAGCCCGCGCCGAGCCCCTTGGCCGTGGCGATGACATCCGGCACCAGCGGCAGCTTCTCGGCCGCGAACCACTCGCCCGTCCGGCCGATCCCGGTGACCACCTCGTCGTAGCAGATGAGAAAGCCATGACGGTCGCGGCGCTCCGCCAGCCCGCGCCAGAACCTCTCGGGCGGTGAGTAGGCGGGCAGCGCCGCGGCGCTGATCGGCTCGCAGAAGTACGCAGACACGTTCTCCGGTCCGGCCTCCTCGAGCACCGCGTCGAGCGCATCAAGCGCCGCCTGGCCCGTGGGGTCGAAGCGCCAGGTGCTGGGTGGGATGTGCAGGTGCCTGGGCAGGTATGGCCCGAAGGGCCGCTGCAGCCCTGGGCGTCCGGTCAGGGCCAGCGTCTCCATGGTCGGTCCGTGATAGGCCTGCGCCGGCGAGATGACCTGCCAGCGCTTCATGTCTCCGCGCTCGACGTGGTAGCTGCGCGCGAGCTGGACCACTGTCTCGTTGGCTTCGGCGCCGCCGGTGACGAAACGGACGCGCGTGAAGCCGGGCGGTGCGACCTCCACCAGCTCCGCGGCCAGCTGCTCGCGCGGCGGGTTGGTGAGCCGCTCGTTGTGCACATAAGAAAGACGCGAGGCTTGCGCGGACGCCGCGGCGATGACATCTCGCCTGCCATGACCCAGGGTGGCCGCCATCGAGCCGCCGCTCATGGCGTCGAGGTAGCGCTTGCCGGTGCTGTCTTCGACCCACGCTCCCTCACCGCGCACCACGACCGGGTAGTGGCGGTCGAGCTCGAGCTGAAAGACAGCGCTCATGTCTGCGCGAAGACCGGCTTCAGCGCGTAGTACACGTCCCGATAGCGGCGGTAGGCCTCGTCATACATCGCGTGGCGTTCGGGATCGGGCACCTGCTCCTCCGGCCGGTAAGACACGAATGCCTTGACCGCGTCCGCGACGCGTGCGAAGAGGCCGGCGCCGACGGCGGCCAGGATGGCCGCGCCGGTGGACGTCGTCTCGACGCTGGTGGGCACGCGCACGGGCAGCCCGGTGACATCGGCCTTGATCTGACGCCACAGCACACCCTTCGCACCACCGCCGACGATCGTCAGGCGGCGCACGTCCAGCCCTGCGTTGTGCATCGCTTCGAGGATGTCGCGCAGTGCGAATGCGCTGCCCTCGAGCAGCGCCCGCGTGAGATGCCCTTTGCCGTGGGCGAGCGTCAGCCCGTAGAACACACCACGCGCCGCCCCGTTCCATTCGGGCGCCATCGCGCCCTGCATGCAGGGAAGGAAGACGAGACCCTCGCATCCTGGCGGCACGTCGGCGGCCGGGGCCGTGATCCGGTCGTAGTCATCGGTGTCGCAGAACTGGTCCCGCCACCAGCGCAGGTTGCCGCCCGAGACGAAGCCTGGATTCTCGAGCAGCCAGCCGTCCGGGTCGGCGTGCGGATGGCACTCGACCAGCATGGTCGGATCCTCTCGCGGAGTGGCGGACACGGCGCACACCGGTTCCGCGGTGCCGGCGACGTCGCAGACCTCGCCCGGAGCCAACACCCCGGCGCCAAGAGTGGCCGCCATCTCGTCACCGCAGCCGGTGACCACGACTGTCTCCGGCGACAGCCCGGTCGCGCTCGCAAACTCGCGCGTCACCTTGCCAACCGCGGTCGTACCGCCGGCCAGCTCGGGCAGCATGCGCCGGTCCACGCCCGTGACGCCGAGCACCGGCTCGGACCAGGTCCGGGTGCGCGGGTCGAGAAGCGCCAGCGAGGATGCGTTCGAGTAGTCGACCGCATCGACACCGGCAGCCTCGCGGAGCACGTACGACCCCGGCGGCATCAGGCGCGCAGCCCGGGCAAAGACCTCCGGCTCGCGCCGCTGCACCCACAACGCCTTGAAGACTGCGTGGGACGAATCCAGGTTCGCACCGACGTGGTGGTAGAAGTCCGGCGGCGACATCTTCTCCGCCACGGCGGTCGCCTCCGCTTCGGCGCGCCGGTCCATCCAGATCATGGCCGGGCGCAGCGGCCGGCCGTTGGCGTCGCAGACGACCATGCCGTCCAGCTGCGATCCGAACGAGATCCCCTTGACCGCCGACGGCCCCTCGGGCACGGAGCGGAGCACCTCCGCCACGGTCTCGTGCACGGCTTCGGCCCAGAGCCTCGGGTCCTGCTCGGCCCATCCCGGCTGCGGAAACGAAACGTCGTAGCCGCGGTACGCCGAGGCGACGAGACTTCCCTCCGCGTCATGCAGGACGGTGTTGGTCCCCTGGCTGCCCACGTCACAGCCGATGACGTAGGGACCGCTCACGGAACGATTACGACTTTGAGACCGGAACCCGAGCGGATGGTTGCAAACGCTTCACCGATCTGGTCGAGCGGGAACCGGTGTGTGACCACCGCCGCCAGCTCCTTCCGGCGCCGCTCCAGGTAGTCCATCGTGATCCTGTACTGGCGGTGGGTGGCGCCGTACGCGCCCAGGATCGCGAGCTCTTTGTAGTGGAGCTCGTTCATGTCCAGCGGGCTCACAGGGTCGTGCTTCGGCAGGCCGGCGAAGTAGACGATCCGCGCCCGCTTGGAGGCCATCTGCAGCGCGGCCTGCTGCGCCTTCTTCGACGGCGCCGCGACGCACACGCGCTCGGGTCCCTTGCCGCCGGTCGCCTCCAGCGCCTGGGCGACGCCGTTGTCCTCGGCCGCGACCCACGCCTCGTCGACGAAAGAGCCGACCGCCTTCAGGGCGATCTCGAGGCGCTGCTGGTTGACGTCTGTCAGAAACACGCGCTTGGCACCGCGGTCACGCGCCATCATCGCCTGCCAGCAGCCGATCGGGCCGGAGCCGAGGATGACGACGCTGTCGCCGATGTTGACGTCGAGCATCTCGATGCCGTTGAGGGCGCACGCGAATGGATCGGCGATCGTGGCGACGTCGGACGGCAGGTCGGGCGGCAGGGGGATCAGATTCTTCATCGCGATCGGAGGCACCGTTGCGTACTCGGCGTACGCGCCGGGAAAGGGCTCGTACCCGTAAAGCAGGTGCTGGTCGCAGAGGTTCTGGAACCCGTCCATGCACCAATGGCAGCGCCCACAGGTGAGGATGGAGCCCAGGAAGACGCGGTCGCCTTTCTTCACGCCCGGTGGAAGGACGGCATTCGGACCCACCTGCTCGAGGATGCCGACCGGCTCGTGGCCCAGGATCCACGGCGCGGGCGCCTTGGGATCGCCGTTGAAGAAGGTGCGCGCGTCGGTGCCGCAGATGCCGCAGGCCTCGACGTGCAGGATCGCGCCTTCGGGGTCGAGCTCCGGCTCCGGCGCCTTACGGATCTCGACGGCGTCGACCGCCGTCATGAACGCCGCCCTCATCGCGCCGCCACGGTGCCGAGCTCCTCCTGCAAAGCCGACATCGCTCTGGTGGCGGGCCAGCGCTCGCGGATCACGTGCGACAGCGCTCGCGTGATCGCCTCGGGGGACGAGTGCATGAAGATGTTGCGGCCCACCGAGCAGCCGATCGCCCCGGCCGTCCTGGCCAGCTCCATACGCCGCAGCAGCTCGGCGTCTTCGAGCCGCGATCCGCCGGCCAGCACGACGGGGATGCCGTTGGCGGCCTCGACCAGCTTGGCGAAGGACTTCTCGTCGCCGGGCCAGTTGGTCTTGATGATGTCCGCGCCAAGCTCGCCGCACAGCCTCACGTTGCGGCGCAGGTACTCGAACCCGTAGCGGTCCTTCAGCTCGCTCACCGACGCGTATGTGGTGGGGAACTCGGCCTCGGCGATGAACGGGATGCCCAACGCCTCGCACGCCCGGCCCACACCGGCGAGGGTGCGGATCATGCCCGGCTCCGAGCCGGTGCCCAGGGCGGTGAAGAGCACGACCGCGTCGGCGCCCAGGCGTGCCGCCTCCTCGACCTCGGCGATCTGCACGATCTCTGGCTCGGGGCGGTCCGGGTTGGCCGATGCGGAAAGCAGGAGGGCGAGCGACGTCGTCGGAGCAAACGCGGGCTCGGCGACCCGGATCATGCCCTTCGACATCATGATCACGTTGGCCCCGCCCTTCACCGTCTCAGAGGTGCGCGTCGTGATGTCGGCCAGGGGTTCGAGGAAGGTGGGCGAGGTCATGCCGTGGTCGAGGGCGCAGATGATCGAGACGCCTTCGCGGTCGATGACGCGTTTCAGCCGCATCGCTTTGCCGACGCTTCGAATCACGACGACCTCCTTCCTGGCCCGCGCCGCAGCACGGTGAACTCGAAGGCGTTCGCCAGGTGGTACTCGTACGAGGAGAGGACGGCCGTCCCCTCCTCGGTGTAGTCCACCTGCCAGATCGCCAGCATCTGCTCCCCTCTGGGCACCCCCAACCGGCGCGCGACGGTGACGTCGGCCGTGACCGGCTGAAAGGTGGCCACTCCGTATGAGATGACGATTCCCAGGTCGCGCTCGAGCACCTCGTAGATCGACCGCTTGAGCATCTCATCCGCGAGCTCGGGCCGGTCGGCGACGAGCCGCCCGGGCAGGATATCGCGCGAAAGCACCACCGGCTTGCCGTCGGCGGTCCTGATCCGCTCCACCACCAGCACGTCCGCGCCTGGCTGAAGCTCGAGGCGCGTCGCCTCGCTGACCGTGGCCGGCTCGAGCCAGTGGCGGCACTCGCCGACACCGGCCTCCATGCCCGCGGCCCTGATCGCGTCGGTGACCCCGAAGTTCAAATCCAGGCTGTTGGCCACGCGGCGCCCGGTGGTGACGAACGTGCCCGAGCCCCACATGCGCCGGATCAGCCCCTCACTCTCCAGCGCCCTGAGCGCGTCGCGCAGTGTCGCGCGGGACACGCCGAACTCGGTTGCCAGGGCGGGCTCTGAGGGCAGGCGGGAACCCGCCGGGAGCACCCCGCGATCGATCCGATGGCTGAGCTCGTCCCTGACCTGGACGCTGCGGGTGGGCATGGGGCTTGTAAGTATCTTGTCAGACAACTTGCGGGGTCAAGCGACAGAAGGTTGCCTGCACCAGCCAAACTCGCGCTTGACGAGATCCAGGGCCTCACCTAGCATTCGCCCACGGCTTCAAGCCGTCAGACAACTTCAGCGTCCGGGCCGTTCGACAGGAGCCCGGGAGGGGGTAGTTGACTTGTCTCAAGAACGGCGCAAGGTAGGGTCGGTCGCCTATCAGGAGGCCAGTCCCGCGTACTTCGCGAAGCGGGCACTCAAACGTCACGCGGCGTTCTGGTCGCTGTGGTCGCTGGGCGTGGCGGCGGTCATCTCCGGCGACTTCTACGGCTGGAACGTCGGGCTCGCGGTTGGCGGCTTCGGCGGACTGCTGATCGCCACCATCTTCATCGCGGTCATGTATTACGGCCTGGTCTTCAGCATCGCCGAGATGTCACCGGCCCTTCCTCACACTGGGGGCGCTTACTCGTTTGCCCGCTCCGCCTTCGGGCCATGGGGAGGGTTCGTCACCGGTCTGGCCGAGAACATGGAGTACGTCATCACCCCTGCCGTCGTGGTCGGCGCGATGGGCGTTCTCATGCAGAGCATCTTCCAGAACCCACCCTTCAACGTCACCGGAAACCCGTGGTGGAACAGCCCGGTGACCTGGTTCGTCGTGTTCTACATCATCTTCGTCGCCATCAATGTCCGAGGCATCGTGGCCACGATGCGCTTCACGGTGGCGATCAACGTGCTCGCGCTGGGCATCCTTGCCTTCTTCTTCCTCGCCGTAATTTTTTCGGGGAAGCTGGATTTCGGCTTGCTTTTCAACATCGCGCCGACCAGCGGGAACTCGTTCTTCTTGCCCTTCGGCATCGGGGGCATCTTCACAGCCATCCCATTCGCCATCTGGTTCTACCTGGCGATCGAGGAGCTGCCGCTGGCCGCCGAGGAATCGCATGACCCGAAGAGGGACGTCCCCAAAGCTGCGGTCTGGGGCCTGACCACACTGATCATCACGGGGGCCCTGATCTTCCTGCTGAACCCAGCCGTCGGTGGCGGAGCCAAGGCCCTGGGCAACTCGGGACAGCCACTGTTCGACGGCTTGATCGCCGTGTTCGGGACTGGGGTCGGTACGACCGCGCTGGCCCTGATCGGACTCTGTGGGCTGATCGCCAGCTTCTTCACGATCATCTACGCCTACGGTCGCAACACGTACTCGCTATCGCGCGCCGGTTACTTTCCGCACTTCCTGTCGGTCACACACCCGACGCTCAAGACGCCGCACATCGCGCTCGTCGCCGGCGGGGTGGTCGGTTGCATCCTGGCCATCGTCGTGTACTTCATCAGCCAGCGCGGCGGGGCGTCTGCCGGCCAGTTTGTGGCCTCGCTCCTCAACATGGCAGTGTTCGGTGCCGTGATCTCGTATGCGATGCAGTGCGCCTCGTTCATCTTTCTCCGACGGCGTTTGCCGAACATCGACCGTCCCTATCGCAGCCCGGTGGGTGTATGGGGCGCGGGCATCGCCGGGGTGATCGCACTCGTCTCGCTGGTCTCGCTCTACACGAACCCTCTGTACGTCTGGGGCGTCGTCGGGACGCTCGTGTACTTCTTGCTTGGGGTCGCCTACTTCGCAATCGCCGGACGCCACCGCCTGGTGCTGTCCCCCGAGGAGGAATTCGCGTTGACAGCGGGCCAGCACGGCCACCCGGAGACCGAGGGCTACGGTCAGACGCACGTCACCGACATTCCTGGGGGTGGAGGGGCAGAGCCCGCTCCGCAGCAGGCCCCCACAGGCTGAGTTCGTCATATGGTCAGCAGCTGGTGAGCGCGCGAGAGCGCTCACCAGCGAACATTCAGGACCAGGAGGTGTCGAGTTGCTGACCAAGGAACCCGCCGCAGGACACGCCCGCAAGCCAGGCCTCAGCACTGAACAGCTTGGCGTGGCCGTCAAGGCAGGCGACATCGACACTGTGGTCGTCGCGTTCACCGACATGCAGGGGCGCCTCATGGGCAAGCGGGTGGAGGCCGAGTACTTCATGGAGACGGCCGCGCACGGGGAGGCGGTGGAGGGCTGCAACTACCTTCTGGCGCTCGACATGGAGATGGATCCGGTACCGGGTTACAAGATCGCCAACTGGGACAGCGGTTATGGCGACTTCGACATGCAGCCGGACATGGGCACCTTGCGGCGCATCCCGTGGCTCGAGGCGACCGCGCTCGTGCTGTGCGATGTGGCGTGGCACGACGGAACTCCCGTGCGTCCCTCGCCACGGCAGGTGCTCAGGGCGCAGGTCGAGCGTGCGCGCAAGCTCGGTTTCGAGCCGATGTTCGGCTCCGAGCTGGAGTTCTATCTATTCAAAGAGACGTTCGCCGAGGCCCACGCGAAGGGATACAACAACCTCACGCCATCGGTGCCGTACATCCTCGACTATCACGTGCTCGCGACCAGCTACGACGAGCCGTTCATCCGCGCAGTCCGCAATGGCATGAAGGGCGCCGGGATCCCGGTCGAAAGCTCCAAGGGAGAGGCGTGGCCGGGGCAGCAGGAGATCAACTTCAGGTTCTCCGACGCCGTGACGATGGCGGACAACCACGTCATCTACAAAAACGGCATCAAGGAGATGGCGCACCAGCGCGGGTGCTCCGTCACGTTCATGGCCAAGCCGGATCACACCTGGATCGGCAGCTCGTGCCATGTCCATTCGAGCCTTTGGCGGGAGGGACGGAACGCATTCGATGGCGAGTCCCCGACCTTCAAGCAGTACCTGGCCGGTCACATCGCCGGCGCAGCTGAGATCGCCATCTTCCTCGCTCCCAACGTGAACTCCTACAAGCGGTACGCGGCAGCTTCGTGGGCGCCGACCACGCTGGCATGGGGACATGACAACCGCACGTGCGGGTTCCGGATCGTCGGCCATGGGCAGCACCTGCGCACCGAGTCCCGGATCCCTGGAGCCGACGTGAACCCTTACCTGACGTTTGCGGCTCTCATCGCCGCTGGGCTCAGTGGCATCGAGCAGAAGCTCGAGCTTGGTCCCGAGTTCAAGGGCAACGCCTACGAGTCCGACGTGCAGAGGTTCCCTCACACGCTCCGCGAGGCGATCGCTGCGCTGGAGAAAGGCAAGATGGCGCGCAAGGCGATGGGCGACGACGTCATCGACCACTACCTCAACTACGCGCGCACGGAGCAGGCGCTGTTCGACAAGGTCGTCACCAACTACGAGCGCGAAAGGCTCTTCGAGCGGGGATGAGTCGAGCGACCGCGACCCTCGAGGTGATCAACCCGGCGACCGAGAAGCCCATCGCGCATCTGGAGCGCGCCGGTGTGGAGGACACGGATCGCGCGGTGGCCGCCGCGCGCGCGGCATACCCCGCCTGGCGCGCGGTCAAGCCGGCCGACAGGGCCCGCCTGCTGCGGCGCGTGGCGGCGCTGGTGGAGGAGCACGGCGAAGAGCTGGCCAGGCTGGAGACCGCCAACGTCGGCAAGCCGCTGGGCGACTCGCGGTGGGAGATGGGCATGGTGGCCGACGTCTTCCACTTCTACGCCGGAGCGATCGACAAGCACTACGGCGAGACGATCCCGGTGGCGGGCGGTGTCGACATGACCTTCCGCGAGCCGCTGGGCGTGGTCGGGCTGATCGTGCCGTGGAACTTTCCGCTCATGCTCGCCAGCTGGAAGCTCGGACCGGCCCTGGCATGCGGCAACACAGTGGTCCTGAAACCGGCCGAGCTCACGCCGCTGACGGCGCTTCGCTTCGCCGAGCTGGCCCTCGAGGCCGGCCTCCCTTTGGGGGTCGTCAACGTGCTGGTCGGGCCCGGCTCGGTGGTGGGAGAGCGGCTCATCGCCCATCCGGACGTGGCCAAGATCGGGTTCACCGGCTCGACCGAGGTCGGTCGGCGGGTGATGGAAGGCGCTGCGCAGACGATCAAGCGGGTCACTCTCGAGCTCGGAGGTAAGTCGGCCAACCTGATCTTTGCCGACGCGGACCTCGAGCGGGCCGCGGCCGCTGCACCCAGCGCAGTCTTCGGCAACGCAGGCCAGGACTGCTGCGCGCGGTCGAGGATCCTGGTCGAGCGCTCGGTGTACGAGCGATTCGCCGGCCTGCTGACCGACGCCACCCGTAAATTCCGCGTCGGCGACCCGGAGGCCGACGGCACCGACATGGGCCCGCTCGTCTCTGCCGGCCAGCGCGCGAAGGTCGCGTCCTACGCCGAGGGCAAAGCGATGTTCAAGGGCGACGTCCCGGCCGGACCTGGATTCTGGTTCCCGTGCACGCTGGTGGAGGCATCGAACTCCGACCGCGTGGCGCGCGAGGAGGTGTTCGGGCCGGTGGCGGCCGTGATCCCGTTCGAGGACGAAGCGGATGCCGTGCGCATCGCCAACGACACCCGCTACGGCCTTTCGGGCTCGATCTGGACGCGGGACGGCGCCCGTGCGATGCGGGTCGCACGCGGCATCGAGTCGGGAGTCCTGTCGATCAACTCCAACAGCTCAGTGCGTGTGGTGGCGCCCTTTGGAGGCGTCAAGCAGTCGGGCTTTGGTCGCGAGCTGGGCATGCACGCGATGGACGGTTACTCCGACGTCAAGAACGTGTTCATGTCGACCGAGTCCTGATGGGGCGGCTTGACGGAAAGGTCGCCGTGATCACCGGCGCGGCCGGGGGCATCGGGCGGGAGGCCGCGATCCTGTTCTCGTCCGAGGGCGCGAAGGTTTGCATTGCTGATGTCGGTGCCGAGGCGGGGGAGAAGGCGGCGAAGGAATGCCGTGAGGCCTTCTTCTTCAAGGCCGACGTCAGCGACCCGAACAGCGTGCAGGCCATGTACGCAGAGACGAAGAAGCGATACGGCCGCGTCAACGTGCTCTACAACAACGCAGGCATCATGCCCGCCGACGACGACTCGATCCTCACGACCGAGCCGGATGCGTGGGACCGCGTCCTGGCCGTGAATGCCAAGGGCGTCTACCTGTGCTGCAAATACGGCATCCCGCACCTCCTCGAGGCTGGCGGCGGGTCCGTCATCAACGTCGCCTCGTTCGTGGCCCTGGTCGGCGCCGCCACCTCGCAGATCGGATACACGGCGTCGAAAGGCGCGGTGCTGTCGATGAGCCGCGAGCTCGCCGTGCAGTTCGCGCGCCAGGGCGTGCGGGTGAACGCGCTGTGCCCTGGCCCGGTCGAGACACCGCTGCTCATGCGCCTCTTCTCGGAGACACCGGGGGCATACGAGCGAAGGCGCGTGCACCTGCCCATGGGCAGGCTCGCGCAGGCGCGTGAGATCGCCAACGCGGCGCTGTTCCTGGCCAGTGACGAAGCGAGCTACGTCAACGGCTCGACGTTCCTGGTCGACGGCGGCCTCACGGCCGCGTACGTGACTCCCGAATAGACAGCCGCAGAGCGGTCGTCCGCGATGCGCTCGGCATCGCCGTCGCCACCGGTGCCTACGCGCTCTCGTTCGGCGCCATCTCCGTCACCGCGGGCCTCTCCATCGTCCAGACCTGCGCGCTCTCACTGCTGATGTTTACCGGCGCTTCCCAGTTCGCGTTTGTGGGCGTGATCGGGGCGGGCGGCAGCCCCTGGGCCGGCGCCGCGACGGCGGCCCTGCTGGGAACGAGAAATGCCCTCTACGGCCTGCGGCTGGCCTCGCTCCTTTCGGTTCGAGGTCCACGCCGGCTGGTGGCGTCGCAGCTCGTGATCGACGAGACCACCGCCATGGCGATCGCCCGCGATCAGCCTGATCTGAGCCGTTTTGCTTTCTGGGCCACCGGGGTGGCGCTCTTCTCGCTGTGGAACCTCGGCACGCTCATCGGCGCCCTGGCCACGCACGCGCTGCCGGATCCGAAGGTCCTGGGCTTCGACGCCGCCCCGCCCGCGGCGTTCCTCGCACTGCTCGCGCCGCGCCTGCGCGCGCGAGAGCCGCTGGCGATCGCTTTCGCTGCCGCGCTGGTGGCGCTGATCGCTCTGCCGTTCGTTCCGGCGGGCGTGCCGCTCCTGATCGTCGCGGTGATCGTCGTCTTGTACGGGGTGAGGTCGCGATGACATGGGCTGCGCTGCTGGTGGCGGCAGGGGTCTGCTACGCGATCAAGCTGGCCGGCCTGTCGCTGCCCCAACGGTTCCTGAAGGACCCGCGGATCCAGCGCACGGTTCCACTGCTGCCGGTCGCTCTGCTGGCCGCCCTGATCGCGACGCAGACCTTCGCGTCCGGCCAGCACCTGGTGCTGGATGTGCGGGCGGCCGCGCTTGGAGTGGCTGCGATCGCGGTGCTGTTACGCGCTCCGTTCCTGATTGTGGTGGCCGCCGGCGCCGCCACGGCCGCCCTGCTGCGCCTAGCGCTCTAGCTTCAGCGTCACGACCTGGAATGGCCTGAGGTCCAGCTCCAGTGACGTCTCCTCACGCTCGCGCTCGAGCAGGTCGCACAGCAGGACGCGCCGGGCGGGCAAGGTCGTCGTGACCCCAGCGTGGCAAGGCCGTCCCCACGCCTCGTAGAGGCGCACGATCACCGCGTCGGAGTCTTCGGCGCGTTTGATCGCCTCGACGATCACCTGCGTTGTGTCTACCTCCACCAGCGAACGCGTTGTGCCGAGGGGCAGGTTGGTGGGCAGGATGCGCAGCGGGCGGTTCAGGTCCTCGGCCGCCTGGATGACACCCGCCTCGCGGAAGCCACCTGGGTGCGGCATCAGCGCATACGTGAACGTGTGCGTGCCCTGGTCCGCGTGCGGATCTGGATGCGTCGGCGCCCGCAGAAGGGACAGCCGCATAACGCCGTCATGGATGTCGTATCCGTGCTTGGAGTCATTGAGCAGAGCGACTCCGTAGTCGCCGTCTCCCAGGTCAGCCCACCGCTGCGCGCACACCTCGAACATCGCGCGGGCCTGCGGCGTGTCCATGTGCGTCGGGCGCTGGACATGGCCGAACTGAACCTCATATGTCGCTTCACGAGCCGATACCGCCACTGGAAACGCGACCTTCAAGATCTTGTGTCGCTCATTCCAGTCCACAGTCGTGGAGAAGAGAATCACCCGTGAGCCGGGCTCGAGCGAGATCGCCTGCGTGACGGTCGAGTCACCAAACCGACGCCCGACGGTCACGAACGAGTCGCGGTGCTCGATGTCCAGGTCCCATGCATCCCACCTCCGTGGGTTGTCCTCATGCAGCTCGAGGACGTTGCCCGGCCCGCCGAGGACCTCGCGCCCGATCTCCTTGTCCCAGATCGAGCTCACGACTCCGTTGCCGCCGACTTCGACACGCAGGAGCTCGTTCTCCAAAGACGTGGACGAAACGAGCGGACGTTTCTCCAACACCGTCCATCCGCACGGCGGAACACCGCCGCGGGAATGTGATGTCGCGTTGAACACCGCAACGTTCGGCCCACGGCCCGCGATCGGATCCGTCGCTCTCGAGGTCATGTCCTCGGCGGACGCGACGACCGCGGCAAGATCGCGCTCCGCATCCTCGTAGACCCAGTCGATGCTCGACCCCGGCAGGATGTCGTGGAACTGGTTGGTCAGCAACGTCTTCCACGCTCGGTCGAGCTCCTCGCGCGGGTAGGATCCTGCCGCGACCGACCACATCTCTGCCTCACGCAAAGCGTCCTGCGCACGCCGGTTGAGGAGCTTCGTCCGTGCCTGTGAGGTGTAGGTTCCGCGGTGAAGCTCGAAATAGAGCTCGCCGCGCACTGTCACAAGGTCGTGCGCCTCAGCCGAGGCGTGCTCGAAGAAGTCGGAGGCCCGTCCCAGCGGCACCCCGAGCTGCTGGGCCGACTCGATCATCTCGGCGGTCGGGCCGCCGCCGCCATCCCCGAACCCGAAGAGATACAGAGACCGGTTCGAGTGCGCCGCGTCCTTGAAGCTGCGAGCCGACCGCTCGACCTGGTCCGCGGTGAGGTCGCCGTTGTACGTGTCTGCGGGCGGGAAGTGCGTGAAGACGCGCGACCCGTCGATGCCCTCCCACCAGAACGTGTGGTGCTCGGGCTTGTTGGTGTCGTTCCAGGAAAGCTTCTGCGTCAGGAAGTAATCGCAGCCGGACTCCTTGATGAGCTGCGGCAGGTTGCCCGGATAGCCGAACACATCTGGGAGCCAGACCACACGAGTCTCGTAGCCGAGTTCCTGCATTAAGAAGCGCTTGCCGTGCAGCAGCTGGCGGACCAGCGACTCACCCGAGGGCAGGTTGCAGTCGGCCTCGACCCACATCGCCCCGACCGGCTCCCACTGACCCGCAGAGGCAGCAGCCTTGATCCGCTCGTAGAGATCCGGGTACGACTCCTTCATCCACGCGTACTGCGCGGGCTGCGAGGCCGCAAATACGTAATCAGGGTGCTCGTCCATCAGGGCCAGCTGCGTGGACCAGCTGCGGGCGCATTTGCGCCTGGCCTCGCGCAGCGGCCACAGCCACGCGGTGTCGATGTGCGCGTGACCAACTGCGGTGATGCGATGTCCTCCGAGCTCGAGCCGCGCCAGGCTGGAGGGGTCGCCGTCCCAGAGCATCAGCTCGGCCTGGCTGAGAAGAAACGCGGGCTCGGCGGATTTGCGCATCGCGATCATCGATGTCGCCGGCTCCGCGCCCGACAGCGTGGTCATCGGGTTGGCGGCCGCCTCCAGGAAGAAGTCGACGTGCTGCCCGTCGACAGGTAGCGCGCGGTGGTTGGGGTCCACGCCGCGCCAGGGTTTTCCGTCCCTCCATGCCAGGGCTTCGCAGGTGAAGCCGGTCGGGCCGTGGAATCCGAGGTCGAACACGGCGGCGACCCGCTTGCCCGCCCACTCATCGGGCACCCGGCCCGTGACGTGAAACCAGGTCGTGCTCCAGGGCGGACCCCACGCATCGCCCACGCGAAATGGATGGAACGCACCCTCCATCGCCTGGGCAAACGAGATCGGCTCGCCGCGCACGAGCTGCGCGGTCAGCTCCAGCTCCATCGGGCGATTAGTGTGTGGCAATGCGCATCGAAGCCGCGACCGAGGCCACTCCCGCGCTGCTGGAGGCACTGAGGTCGCTGCTGCCACAGCTGAACCCGCGCCTGCCGGAGCTGACCATG
The DNA here is from genome assembly GCA_005881025.1 of Chloroflexota bacterium. Classification (GTDB taxonomy): domain Bacteria; phylum Chloroflexota; class Dormibacteria; order Dormibacterales; family Dormibacteraceae; genus CF-54. The sequence goes on from VBFO01000113.1 coordinate 30,569, forward strand.
GAGAAGCTTCAGGCGGTGGTCGATGACCCCGCAGCCACTCTCCTCGCCGTCTATGACGAAGGCACGGTGATGGGGGTGGCGGTGGTCCTCACGTACACGACGCCCTCATGGAGGAAGGCGCGCATCGAGGACGTCGTCATCGATGAGAAGGCGCGCGGCCGCGGCCTGGGCAAGGCGCTGGTGGAGCGGTGCATCGAGCTGGCGCGCGAGCGAGGTGCCGAGGTGGTCGAGCTCCAGTCGGCGAGGTGGCGCGAGGCCGCCAACCGGCTCTATCCCGCGCTGGGCTTCGAGCTCCGCGAGTCGAACCTGTACCGCCTCACGCTATAGAGGTGCGTCCGGGAAACCACTCGCCAAAGCATCGGCCCATTTCCGCCGAGCGTCCTTCGGACGCTGACGCCGGCGTTAGGGGGCCCGGCGCTTGTCGTCACGCATCTGCGCGATGCGCTCCTCCTCGCGCCACCCCTGCCTTGGCGTCGGCGGTCTGGGCCGCGCCTTGACGAGCTAATCCCCGGACACACCTCTAGCGACCAGGGATTCAAGCCGGGTGACCATGTCCGCGAGGGTGGCGAACGCCGCCTGCACCGGCTCAGGCGACGACATGTCCACGCCGGCCATCCTCAGGCCGTCCAGCGGATACATCGAGCCGGCGCTCTTCAGAAACTCGCGATAGCTGTCGACGGCGCCCGGCTCGCCGGCGGCGACGCGATTCGCGAGGTGATGCGCCCCCGCGATCCCGGTCGCGTACTGGTAGACGTAGAAATTGCTGTAGAGGTGCGTGTGGAACTGGGCCCACGTCGAGCCTGCGCGGGCACGATCCGGCCCGTTCATGTCGACCTCTTTTCCATACACCTCACCGATCAGGTCGGCCATCAGCTCGTTCAGGTACTCCGCCGTGAGCGCGCCTCCGCGCTCCGCCCGCTCGTGGATCTCGAGCTCGAAGCGGGCCAGCGACGGCATGATGAAGAAGTAGCGCTGGAAGTTCGACATCGCCTCTTCGATCACCGCGATCTGGAACGCCGGCTCCTTGTGCGTGTCGAGCAGGTGGCGCCGCGTCAGCGCCTGATGCATGTTGGAGGCGACCTCGGCCTGGAACAGGCCGTAGTTTGAATAGACGAAGGGCTGCGTCCTGCGCGCAAAGTACGAGTGCATAGAGTGGCCCAGCTCGTGAGCCAGGGTGCTCATCGAGTAGATGTCGTCGTTGTAGCTCATGAAGATGAAGGGCGGGGTGTCCGGTGACCCGGTCGAGAAGGCGCCCATGCGCTTGCCCTTGTTCGGGTAGACGTCCACCCAGCGATCCTCGAGCGCGCCACGGCGCAGGATGCGGACGTAGTCATCGCCCAGCGGGGCGACCCCTTCCGCGACCCACTCGACGGCCTGCTCGTATGGGACCTTGAGCGGCGGCCCGAGCGGAGCCCGCGTGTCGTAGGCCTTCAGCGGATCCAACCCAAGAGCTTTGCGGCGCACGCGCCAGTACCTGTGCCAGGTACCGAGGTTGTCCCTGAACGTGCGGATCACGTTGTGGAACACGTCCGCGGGGACGAAGTTCGGCTCCAGCGCGGCATCAATAGAAGACGCGTACCTGCGCGCGCGCGCGTAGAAGACATCGCGCTTGATCCCGCCCGCCAGGCTCGCCGCCATCGTGTGCTGCATGGCCAGGTGGGCGTCCGCGTAATTCTCGTAGGCGGTTCGGCGGGTCGTCCTGTCATGGCTGGTCAGGAGCGCGCCGATGGTGCCTTGCGCTACCTCCTCGGGTCCGTCTCTGCCTTCGGCCGGCGTGAACGTCATGTCGGTGTTGGCCAGCACCGGATGGGCGGACAAAGCTGTGGCCAGCGGGTCTGTGACCTGCGACAGGATCTCCTCGACCTCGGGGATACGCACGTGGCGCTGCAGCTTGTCGATGCGCTCGAAATAGTGGCCGAGATGCTTGAGGCGTGGGCTCGATGCCGTCCACTCACGGAGCTTCGGAAATCCCGTCGCGATCATCTCGGGCAGGGCGAATGACATCGCCGCGCTGAGCTGCGCGGCCGTCGAGCGTGCGCGGTCCGAGCGCGCCGCCGCCTCCTGGTCGCCGGCGTCGCAGGAGTACTCCATGTTGGCGTACACGACGATCCTGGCCATGAGGCGCTGCAGCTTCTCGGAGGCATCGAACCAATCGGCGAGCGTGTCGGGAGAGTCGCCGAGGTGACCCTTGAACTCCTGCAGGTCGGGAAGCCCGGCGAGCACCGTGGCCACGCCTGCCTCCCACGCTGCCTTGTCGGCGAAGACGCTCTCACTGTTCCACGTGAAGCGCTTGTCCACGTTCGCGCGAGCGGGCAGGCTCCTGGACATCGGGTTCTAGCGTAGCTGGGGGGCCCAGCCGAAAGACCTCGGCGAGAGATTCGGTGATCCAGGTGGCACAGATGCGAGTGAAGCGACGAGCAGCGCAGCGAGCGCATTAGAAATTCGTAAGCGAGCAGCGCAAGAGCTGAACCCGCAGATGGGCCGCATGGGCGCCGAAGATCCGTCGAGGGCCTTTCCGGCTGGGCCCATTAGGATGGAGCGAATGCCGCGTTTACACGCGAACGGCATCGACATCGAGTACGAGACGATGGGCGATCCCGGCGACCCGCCGATGCTGCTCATCATGGGCCTCGGCGCACAGCTGATCAGCTGGGACGACGGCTTCTGTGCTGCGCTGGCGGATCGGGGATTCCACGTGATCCGCTACGACAACCGGGATGCTGGACTCTCGACCAAGATGGAGGCCGCCGGGCCCGCCGACATCATTGCGGCATACAGCGGAGATCCCAGGCCGGCGTACTCGCTGGAGGACCTCGCCGACGATGCGGTGGGGGTGCTCGACGGGCTGCGGATCGGAGCGGCTCACATAGTCGGCGCTTCGATGGGTGGATTCATCGCCCAGCTCGTCGCCATCAACCATCCCGACCGTGTCCTGTCGCTGACGTCGATCATGTCGGGCCCGGGTGGGCACGACGCGGTCCGGCCTACCGCCGAAGCCGCCGAGATGCTGATCCGGCCGCCCGGCCCGACGCGCGAGGAACGCATCGAGCTGGGCGTGATCGCGCGTGAGCTGTTTGCGGGACAGGGCAATCCCTTCGATCACGCCGATGAGAGAAGGCGCGTCGAGCGGGCATACGACCGCATGTACTACCCGGCCGGATTCGGGCGGCAGCTCGTCGCCATCCTGGCGTCCGAAAGTCGGAAGGCGCGTCTCGGTGGCGTCAGGGTGCCGGCGCTGATAGTTCATGGCCTGGACGATCCGCTCATCCCGGTTGAGAACGGGCGCATCGTGGCGGCCGCCATCCCTGGAGCTCGCCTGCTGGAGCTCGCGGGGATGGGCCACAACCTGCCCGCTCGCTACTGGCCCGAGGTGGCGGACGCGATCGCACAGACCGCACGGGCCGCGGCTTCCCGCCTCTCCGCCTAGTGCTCGCGGTAAGCACGCTCGACTCCATCAGCCCCGCGCTTGCCTTCCTCGCCGGGCTCGTGTCGTTCATATCGCCCTGCGTGCTTCCGTTGGTCCCGGCTTACATCGCGTACCTCGGGGCACGCGCGGGCAAGCCTGTCGCGGTGGCGGCGGGTGGTCCGCAGCCACCAGGCCGGCTCGATCCCCTACCCGTCGCGACCGCCGGGCTTGGCTTCGTGGCCGGGCTGTCGCTCATCTTCATCCTGTTTTTCTATCTGTTCTCGCTGGCTGTCCAGCCGGTGCGCACCTACGTGCCGGTGGTCGCAGGCGTGCTCGTGATCGTGATGGCGGCGCATGTGGCAGGAATCATTCGCATCCCGCTTCTGGATCGGGAGTACCGCGCAGTCGATACGGCGCCGGCACGCGGGGGAGTCGCGGGCGGCTTCCTGCTGGGCATGGGTTTTGCGAGTGGATGGACACCGTGCATTGGGGTCACGCTCAGCGCCGTCCTGACCTCGGCGATCACCGCGGGCCCGGGACCGCAAGGCCTGGTCCTGATGGTCGCCTACTGCCTGGGGCTCGGGCTGCCGTTCATCGCGCTGGCGTTCATGCTCGAGAAGGCTAGGCCGCTGATCCGGATGGTCAACGAGCACCGGCGGGCGATCGACCTTGTCTCCGCGGGAGTGCTGGTGGCGATGGGTGTCCTGCTCCTGACCAATCACCTCGCACTGCTTTCGTCGGGCATCACACAGCTGGTGCCGGGCTGGCCCTCGGGGGCGCTGTGAGCACGACTTAGATCGGGTAGAGCTTCAGTACAAGCAGAATCACTGCAACCACGACCAGCGTGACCCCGGCCAGCCATTGGGCGCGCTCACGGAATCTGTCGCCGATACGCGCGCCAAGACGAATCCCGATCTGAGCTGCAGCAAAAGCCTGAAGGGCGATCCAGGCCACGGTGATGGTGATGGGCAGGCCGACGAGTCCTGCGCTGATACCAATGGTCAGCTCGTCCAGGCTGATGCCCAGACCCAGGCCCAGCACTGCGATCCCACGGGATCGGGCCAGCAGGCCGAGGCGGCGCTCCTCGCGGTCCTCATCTCCTCGCGGCCACAGGAGCAGGGCGCCGGCGCCCAGGAGAAAGAAGATCGCTCCGTATTCGGCCCGCGGGCCCATCAGCTCGCCCAGGGCCCGGCCGGCCAAAATTCCGACGATCGGCATACCCGCCTCGAAAGCCGTGAACACAAGTGCAACCCGGAGGCGGTCGCGAGGAGCGAGGCCTGCCACGCCAAGGGCTGCAGCCAGGGCAAACGTGTCCAGCCCCAGCGGGAGCAGGAGGCCGGCGGCTAGGAGGAGCAGGTTTCCAGAACGCTGTTGCCGGCTCCGGTCGCCAGGACTCGCATGAGCTTGAGCCCAGCCTCCGTGAGCAGCGCTGTCTGCGCCGGGATTGTGCGCACCCGGCCGCCCGACACTGCGAGCCCGATGACGTCCGCCAATGGGATTGGCTGCGGATCGACGATGAGCAGCTTCGCCTGCGGGGCCATCGCCTTCCTGCATGCACGCAGCACGCACAGCGCGCGTTCGTCGTCGAGCGCATGCAGCACGCCGCCGAGCATGTAGATGTCGCCCGCGGACGGGACCGCCTCGAAGATGTCGGCAACCTGGACATCGCAGCGGTCATCCAGACCCTCCGCTCGCAGCCGAGACTGCGCCTTCGTGGCGAAACCTGATGACTCGACCAGCATCCCCTTGAGCCCCCGGTTCGCGCGCAGCACGGCTCGGATGAGATGGCCTTCGCGGCCGCCAACGTCGACCACCATCTCTGCGCCGGAAAAGTCATAGGCGCGGACCGCGGCTTCGGCCGACCGGGCCGTCTCCACGTTGACCGCGTCGTGATACGCACGCGCGGCGTCGGCATTGGAGGCGAGGTAGGAGTAGTGAGACTTGCGGTAGGCGTGCTCGAAGGCGGTACCTCCACGCGTGACCGCTGACAGGAGCTCGGCCATCGCGTGGTAATGCTCCTCTCCGTAAAGAAGAGCGAGCGGGCGCAGCGAATCGGGCGCGCCTGACCGCAGCAGGGCGCTCATGAGGGTGTTGCCCACGCGGCCGTCCTCGCCGATCTCGAACACGCCTGTGCCGGCAAGCGCGCTCACCACGCGCCGGAGCGGGTCGGGCCGGGCTCCACACTCGGCGGCGAGCTGCTCGTAGGTCAGGGGCCCGCGCGCCAGGTGGTCGGCGAGGTTGAGCCGGGCGGCCACATAGAGCATCTGGGTGACCGCGAATCCGCCCATCAGCGCCCCCAACCGCGCCCGCTCGTCCAACTCAGCCACGATGTTAAGGCGAACGGTTGTTTGTAGATCGGGAACTGTTCAAACTGGAGTCGTGGGGAGCGCACTCGATCTCTTCTCGGCCACGACTCGCGACTGGTTCCGCGCCTCCTTCGCCGCTCCCACCGACGTGCAGGAGCGGGGTTGGCGTGAGGTCGCCGCGGGCAAGCACGCGCTCATGGCCGCCCCGACGGGCAGCGGCAAGACGCTGGCCGCCTTTCTGTGGTGCCTCGACCGGCTGGCCTCCGAACCCACGCCACCCGACGCCGAGCGCTGTCGCGTCCTTTATGTGTCGCCCCTGAAGGCACTGGCACACGACGTCGACCGCAACCTGCGGTCGCCGCTCGTGGGGATCCGCCGCCAGATGGAGTCCGCGGGCCTGTCCGCGCCAGACATCTCGGTTGCCATCCGCACGGGCGACACCCCGTCAGATGTGCGGCGGTCGATGGAGCGCCATCCGCCCGACATCCTGATCACGACGCCCGAGTCGCTGTTCCTGCTCCTCACCAGCGCCGCGCGGCGCATGCTCGGGTCGGTTCGCTGGCTGATCGTCGACGAGATCCACTCGGTGGCGGCGACCAAGCGCGGATCACACCTGGCCCTGAGCCTCGAGCGGCTGTGCGCCCTGACCAGGGCCGAGCCGCAGCGGATCGGACTTTCGGCCACACAGCGCCCATTGGAGGAGGTCGCGCGATTCCTGGGAGGGGCCAGGGAGGTCGCGATCGTCAACGCCGGAAGGCTGAAGACGATGGAGGTCGCCGTCGAGGTGCCGGTGGACGACATGTCGCGCCTGTCCGCGCAGGACGACGGCGGCGCAGTGCAAAACAGCATCTGGCCGGCGATCTACCCGCGCCTGCTCGAGCTCATCCAGGCGCACCACTCGACGATCGTGTTCGTCAACTCGCGGCGACTCGCCGAGCGCCTCGCTGCGCGCATCAACGAGCTGGCCGGCGAGGACCTGGTCAGGGCCCATCACGGTTCGATCGCTCGTGAGCAGCGGCTGCTCATCGAGGATCAGCTGAAAGCCGGCGCCCTGCGTGGGCTCATCGCCACTTCGACCCTCGAGCTAGGCATCGACATGGGAGCTGTCGATCTGGTGCTCCAGGTCGAGGCGCCGCCCAGCGTTGCAGCGGGCATCCAGCGAGTCGGGCGCGCGGGCCACTCGGTGGGCGAGGTGTCGCGCGGAGTCGTCATCCCCAAGTTCCGGGGCGACCTGCTCGAGTCCGCGGCAGTGGTCGAGGGGATGCTGGAGGGGCGCATCGAAACCACGGTGGTTCCTCGCAAGCCGCTCGACGTGCTTGCGCAGCAGGTCGTCGCGATGTGCGCGATGGAGGAATGGAAGGTCGACGAGATGGCGGCCGTCGTGCGCCGCGCGTATCCGTACAGCGAGCTCGGTCCTCGCGCGTTCGAGTCGGTGCTTGACATGCTGAGCGGCCGGTATCCATCCGATGAGTTCGCCGAGCTGCGCCCCCGGATCGTGTGGGACCGCGTGGCCGGAACTGTGCGCGGGCGCGCGGGCGCGCAAAGGCTGGCCGTGACCAACCCGGGCACGATCCCCGATCGCGGGCTCTACAGCGTGAACCTCGTCGAGGACGGGCGCCGCGTCGGTGAGCTGGACGAAGAGATGGTGTACGAGAGCCGGGTCGGCGAGACGTTCGTGCTCGGCGCTTCGACCTGGCGCATAGCGGAGATAACGCCGTCGCAGGTGCTGGTGACGCCTGCACCCGGGGAGCCGGGCAAGATCGCGTTCTGGAAGGCAGACGCGCCCAGCCGGCCGGCTGAGCTCGGCCTCGCCCTCGGCAAGATGGTCCGTGAGCTGCGCGCGCTGGAGCCGGAGGCTGCCGCGAGCAGGCTGCGCGAGCGCGCCGGCTTCGACGACCGCGCGGTCAAGAACCTCATGGCCTACCTCGACGACCAGGCGGCCGCGACCGGCTCCGTCCCCGATGACCGCACAGTTGTGGTCGAGCGCTTCCGGGACGAGGTCGGCGACTGGCGCGTTTGCTTCCACAGCCCGCTGGGCGGACGGGTGCATGCGCCCCTGGCGCTCGCCCTCGAAGCGCGTCTGCAGGAACGGCTGTCGGTGGATGCGCGAGCCCTGTGGACGGATGACGGCATCGCGCTCCACCTGCCCGACGTCGAGTCCCCGCCGCAGCTCGAGGAGCTGCTGCTGGACCCGGAGGAGGTGAACGATCTCGTCTCGGCACAGCTGCCGGGGTCGGCCCTGTTCGCGGCACGCTTCCGCGAGAACGCAGCCCGATCACTGCTGCTCCCTCGGAGAAGGCCAGGCCAGCGCACGCCGCTGTGGCAGCAGCGCATGAGGAGTGCCGGCCTGCTCCAGGTCGCCGGCCGTTACCCCGACTTCCCAATCCTCGCCGAGACCTGGCGCGAGGTCATGACCGATCACTTCGACATGCCGTCGCTGATCGAGTTTCTGCGCCGGATCCGCTCGCGGGAGGTTCGGGTCGTGGCGGTGGACACCGAGCGGGCCTCGCCGTTCGCTTCCTCGCTGCTGTTCTCGTACGTGGCGGAGTTCATGTACGAGGGCGACGCGCCGCTCGCCGAGCGGCGGGCGCAGGCGCTCACGCTCGACCGCGAGCTGCTCGCCGAGCTGCTCGGCAGCGAGGACCTGCGTGAGCTGCTCGACCCGGAAGCGATCGCACAGGTCGAGCTGGAGCTGCAGGGTCTGCTGCCCGAGCGCTTCCCACGCGACGCGGACGAAGCGCATGACCTGCTGGTCCGCCTGGGCGACCTGAGCGATGCAGAGGCGGCTGCGCGCGGGGTCGACGGAGGATGGCTGCGCGAGCTCGAGCGGGCGCGGCGCGTGGCGCTGGTGCGCATCGCCGGGACCTCGCGCTGGATCGCCGCCGAGGACGCCGGCAGATACCGCGAGGCGCTGGGTGCAAGCCTGCCCATCGGTCTGCCCGACGCATTTCTCGATCCAGGTCCGGAGCCGATGGAGTCGATGGTCCGCCGCTACGCGCGCACGCACGTCCCGTTCGTGGCGGCTGACGTGGCCACGCGCTGGGGCGTCCCGGAAGCGGCGGTGCAGCGGGCGCTCAGCGTGCTGTCCTCACGTGGAGACGTGATCGCCGGCGAGTTCCGGCCTTCCGCGCATGGCCGTGAACACTGTCATCCGGAGGTGCTGCGGCTGCTGCGGCGCCGATCGCTGGCGGCGCTGCGGCGCGAGGTCGAGTCGGTTCCTGCTCAGGTTCTGGCGCGCTTCCTTCCCGAGTGGCACGGCATCGGCTCGCGCGCGGCGGGCATGGACCGTTTGCTCGAGGTCGTCTTCCAGCTGCAGGGCCTGGCTTTGCCGGCCAGCGTCATCGAGCGCGACGTGATCGGGAGCCGCGTGTCGGGCTACAACCCGCGCCTCATGGACGAGCTGGTGTCGATGGGCGAGGTCGTGTGGGTCGGTCGCGGAGCGCTTGGCGCGGTCGATGGGCGCGTCGCGCTGTACCTGCGCGACGACGCGCCCCGCCTGGTGCCCGAGCCGGCGTCGGATCGGCCCGCCTCTGAGCTGCATCAGAAGATCCGCGACCATCTTGGGAATCGCGGCGCGAGCTTCTTCCGCGATCTCTACACGGCGTGCGGCGGGGGCGACGAGGACGTTCTGCTCGATGCGCTGTGGGACCTGGTCTGGTCGGGCGAGGTGACCAACGACACCTTTGCGCCGCTGCGACTGCTGGGCCCTGCCGCTCGCAGGCCCGCTCGCCGGCCGCGGCTGCCGCGGCTCACTCAGCCGCGGGCATCAGGGCGGTGGTCGCTCGTCGCGAGCTTGGTCGGCGCCGGGCGCAGCGCGACCGAAAGGCTCCACGCGCAGGCCGGCGTGCTTCTGCAGCGCCACGGCGTCCTCACCCGCGACGCTGTCGTCGCCGAAGGCTGGCCCGGCGGTTTTGCCGGTCTGTATCCAGTCCTGCGCGCGATGGAGGAGTCGGGCCGCATCCGCCGCGGCTACTTCATCGAGGGTCTGGGCGGATCGCAGTTCGCCCTACCCGGCGCAGTCGACAGGTTGAGGGCGATGCGCGACTCGACCGGCGGCGTGGTGGCCCTGGCGGCCACAGATCCTGCCTGCGCGTTTGGGTCTGTCCTGTCCTGGCCCGAGTCATCCGATGGGCGCATGGCGCGCGCGGCCGGCGCGTATTGCGTGCTCGATGGAGGCGAGTTGGTGCTCTACCTCGAGCGGGGAGGACGCAGCCTGCTCACCAATGGCGACGTCTCGACCGAGCATCTGCGCGCGCTCATCGCGGTCGCGACCTCAGGCGCCGGCAAGATAGAGGTCCAGAAGGTAGATGGCGCTCCGGTGTCGCAATCCGCCCTGGCGCCGCTCCTACGCGAGGCGGGTTTCAGCTCGACGCATCGCGGGCTGATCGCATACGGCGCTTCCTAGCCCCAATCGCTTCGCCGGTACGATTTACGCCTTCGTCGGGGAGTAGCGCAGCCCGGTAGCGCACTTGACTGGGGGTCAAGTGGTCGCGGGTTCAAATCCCGCCTCCCCGACTTTTCCAGACCAAACTTTCTCTATTTGAACTCGCCGGAGGTCCTATCGGCCAAGAAGGCCTAATACGTACGTCTGGGCTGGGTCTTACTCAGTCCAGTCCCTTGCCGGGGACCGAGCGTTCTTCGACCTTGGCTTCGAGCAAGCCCTTCAGGTCGCTGAGGTTGGCCTCAACTTCGCGACGGAGGCTCGCCGCCATCAGTGGCTGCGCGAGGCGGATTAGTCCCGAAGCCCGCATCTCGATACGAGAGGTGAGCCTGGCTCGGTCCGAGCCTGCCGGTTCGACCACGTACCAGCCCTGCGCGGCCACCGAGCCCGAGGTTACCTTGAAGGAGACCAGCCGATTGGGCTCGTACTGCGTGAACTCATTGCTGGCCTCCATCCGACGCCCCATGAACATCCGCACGAGCGTGTGTCGGGTGCCGACACCAATCGTGCCCTCCGTCGCACGGCGAACTTCGAACAGCCCGCGCTGCCAGCGCGGAGCATTCGTGTGGTCGCTCACGTACTCGAACACGTCCTCCTGGCTTCGGTCAATGACGATGCTCTTCTCTACCTTGATCATCGCAACCCTCTTTGAGGCCCCATTCAATCCACTGGTGTCGGTCACTAGAGGCCGCAACTAGTGATGGACCCTGATAGTGTGGCAGCGGCGATGTCTGCTGTCAAGAGATTGGCGCCTGCCAGGCTGTCCCGCCGCGAACGGGCGAAAGCGACGCAATGGCGGATCGTCAAAGCTGCATACACGCTCTTCTGCGCGCGGGGATACGCCGGCACCACGATGGCTGA
>VBFO01000015.1 GCA_005881025.1 Chloroflexota bacterium
CGTTCCGGCCCGCCTGGTGAGAGTCATCGCCAGCCGGCGATCGTCGTCGTTGAAACCGCCAGGGCGGTTCCCGAGCAGGATGAAGCCGCCCACGTGCTGGCCGATCAGCATCGGCACGGCCAGCAGGCTCTCGACGTTGAGCTCGTCAGGAACGTAGTTGAACAGCTCGGTCAGCCCGGACTTGTCGACGCCCACGAAGTCCTTGCCCCCGTAGATGGCCGCCAGCAGAGGCCCCGGCCCTTCGCCGCCGGCCGGGACCGGTTGCGGGTGCAGACGGCCCAGACCGATGCCCGGCGGCTGCGGCATGAACCGCGTGCCGTCCGGCGAGATCAGGTAGTGGCAGGCAAAGGTTGCGCCAGACTCCTGCGCGATCAAGGCGGTCAGCGCTCCGGCGTCCCCCGGCTGGTCCGCGCCGTCCAGGTCTGAGGTCGCCGCCATGAAGGCGCGTTGCTTCTGCTCGAGCTGCACGTTCAGGTCGTGCACGTCGTCCAGCCGGCTGCGGAGGGCGTCCGAGAAGCTGCGGTAGGCGGTGATCCCGGTCACGCCGGCCAGGGCGAGCAGGAGCAGGCCACCGAGCTGAACCGGGAGCCGCTGGTCCGTGAGGTGAAAGCCGACGGACAGCAGCGCCACCAGCAGAGCCCCGGCAGCCGTCGGGCCGGCGATCCTCCACTCGGGAACGGCGGCGCCGGCGGCCACCGCGAGCAGGCCTGCGACCGCGACCACCACCAGGTCCCCACCGCCATGGCCCGTGGCGTTCAGCGAGGCTCCCGCCAGGATCAGGAGCGCGGCGACCGCGGAAAAACCGATCCGCATGGCGAACGTGGCCCGTCCTGAGCTGATCACGCCATGTGAATTCAACCCGAACGAACCCCCGGGTGGGCTCTCCTAAACTTGGGAACACTCTCCTCATGCTTCGGATGGAACTCCTATGACGGTCTCCGAGCTCCTGCGGATCGCCGATCACCTCGATCGCACGG
>VBFO01000016.1 GCA_005881025.1 Chloroflexota bacterium
CCGAGAACAAGCTGGTCGAGATGTCCGGCGCTCACAAGTACGCGACGGTTGACGACTTCCTGGCCGCCATCGGCTACGGCGACCTGTCACCGCATGCGGTGGTCATGAAGATGGCGCTCATCACCGATGGCGCGGCGGGGGACCTGCGCGCGATCCCGCTGATCCCCAACGTTCAGACGCTGCCCCGCGTGCTCGTGCGCGGCGAGAAGGGTTTGCTGACCAAGATCGCTCCATGCTGCCAACCCGTCCCCGGTGATGCGATCGTCGGCTACACGACGCGCGGACGAGGCGTCACCGTCCACCGCGCCGACTGCATCAACGCGGTCAATGCGCAGGACCGCGAGCGCGTGGTGCCGGTCGACTGGGAGATCGAGGCAGATCACCTGTATCCGGTCGCCATCAAGATCGAGGCTTTCGACCGGCAGGGCCTGCTACGTGACATCGCGACGGTGGTCGCCGAGAACCGCGTCAACATGTCCGCCCTCGAGGTGCACGTCTACGACGACAAGACCGCGGTGGTCTCGGCCACCGTGGAGATCGACTCGCTGGCCCAGCTGTCTCGCCTGATGGAGAAGATCGAAGGCGTGAAGGACGTGCACACCGTCGGGCGCGAGGCCTCGTGACGGACGGCCAGCGCGACATTCATGTCGACGCAGCGCCGGACGAGGTCTGGGACGCGCTCGTAGCGCAGGGCCAGCGACATTGGTACTTCCAGCTGCACGTGACCGGGAGCTTCGAACCAGGCGGGCAGGTGAGCTGGGGCTGGCCTGGCGATGTCGCGGCCGAGGAGGCCGACGTGATAGTGGCCGACCGGCCGCACCGGCTGGAGCTCCGCACGCACTACAAGTTCGCACCGAACCTGGCTGCGGAACCCCCGCACCTGATCACCTGGGAAATCGAATCTGATGGCGCCGGCAGCCACGTGACGCTGGCCTGGGACGCAGGCCCGCAGGTCAGCCGCATGCTGGAGGCCGAAGGGCTCTCCCTGCTGCGCGGTCTCCGGCTCGCAGTCGATCCCGCGGCCGCTGCGGAGCTGGCTCGGCTGCCGGTGATCGGCGAAGTGACAGTTCTCGACGTCACGCCGGAACGCGTCGCGGACTACCAGAGCTTTTTCGACAACGACGCGTTTCGCGACTATCCCGCATGGCAATCGTGCTACTGCATGGAGACTCACCGCACCCTGCCGGACGAGGAATGGACGGCGCGAACGTCGATCGAGAACCGAGCAGACATGACCTCGATGATCGGTCGAGGGCAGGTGACAGGTCTGCTCGCGTACGTGGACGGCAAGCCTGTCGGGTGGTGCAACTACGGGGAGACAACCCATCTCAGTGGCGTGATGATGAAGTTGAAGCTCGACGCATCGGAGCACGACCGGGTGGGCTCGGTCGCGTGCTTCGTCATCGCATCGCAGTACCGTGGTCACGGGGTTGCCACCAGGCTGCTGGACGCGGCGATCGACCGGCTGCGCGATCGCGGACTGCGCGCGGTCGAGGCGTATCCACGCAAGGAGGACGGCGGCAGCGCCCAGGCTCACTATCGCGGCTCGCTCACGATGTTCGAGCGCGCGGGCTTTGAGACCTATCGCGACGCGGGCAAGTATCTGATCGTCCGCAAACCACTTTGAGCCGTTGAGGCTGCGCGTCGAGTCGACCGCCGACCGGCAGTTCGGCACCAACTCCTACCTGGTCGAGGACGAGGACACCCGTGACGCAGTCATCATCGACGCCAATCTCGAGCCCGAACTGATCATCGACCTGGTCCGCAAGCGTGGCGCTCGCGTGAGGGCGATCGTCCTGACCCACACCGACGTTGACCACGTGGCCGGGCTGCCCGGGTTGCTCAGGGAGCTGGGGCCGCTACCCGTGGCGGTGCATGACGCTGAGCGCGAAGTGCTGACCGAAAGCAAGCCGCTGCGCCGGCAATTCCCGGTTCAGCTACCACCGATCGACACCGTCGACTCACTCGGCCGGGAGGCGACCTTTCGCGCGGGCTCGCTGCAGTTCGAGGTCTTGCACACCCCGGGACACAGCCCCGGCGGGGTGTCGCTGAAAATCGGGAACCACATCTTCACCGGCGACGCGCTGTTTGCGGGGTCGATCGGTCGCTCCGACTTTCACAACTCGGACGCGGAGGCACTGCTCGAGGGGATCAGGTCACGGCTCCTGCCGCTTCCCGACGAAACCATCGTCCACAGCGGCCACGGCCCTGACACGACCATCGGGCGCGAGCGGAAAACCAATCCGTTCCTGACCTGATCTGTTGCGGCCGCGACCCTCAGTGACTGCTCAGGGTCAGGACCACCAGCAGGGCTGGACCGAGCAGGATCAGCCAGAGCGTCGGGAAGACGCATCCGACCGTCGGCAGGAGGATCTTGAGCGAAGCCCGCGCCGCGTCAGCACGGATCTGCAGGCGTCGCTTGACGCGCATCTGCGCGGAGTGCGCGGCGATGGTGCGTGCGATGGGGACGCCGGTTCGCTCGGCGTGCAGGATGGATTTGACCAGGGCCGCGAAGTCCTCGATGCCCGTCGCCTCCGCCATGTCGTTCAAGGCCTCTGGTCGCGGCCGTCCAAGCTCGATCTCCCTCAGCGCTCGGGCGACCAGCAGCGTGAGCGGACCCTCCTGGTGCCGGACCAGCTGCTCCAGGGCGCGGTCCAGACCAAGGCCGGCCTCCATGCTGATGGCGACCACGTCGAGCGCATTCGGCAGCACAGCCTCCAGCTGGGCCCGTCGTTCGTTCACCAGCTGGCGCAGCCAGATGGTCGGCAGGTAAAAGCCGAGCACCGCGCCGCCGGCCAGCCCGACGATGATCGCCACCGGGGATCCGATCACGATGCCCAGCGCTGTCCCGAGCGCGCCGAGCCCCGCCCCGGCGGCGATGCGCAGGGTCTGCACACCCGCCGGATCCAGCCCGAATGGGTTGCCGATGAAGTCCAGCTCGCGCTGAAAGCTCGCGGCCTGGGCCGCCGGCGTCAACCGGCTCACCTGGCGGGCGATCGCCTTGCGGACCGGTTCGACGAGGCGCTCGCCGAGCGGGCGCTCGAGCTGCAGCGCGATGGCGCTCTGACCGAGTCCAAGCTCCTGGCGGATCAGCCTCTCACGGAGCAGCGTGGCTGCATCTGTCGTCCCCGACGTCCGCATGCCGACCGCCACCAGTACGACGCCGAGCGCTGCCACCAGGCCGAGCAGGATCGGCAGCGTGTTCATGCGACCTCCGTGATGCGGCGGATGATGAAGGTGCCGGTCCCGAGGAACAGCGCCGCCACGATCAGGATCGCCCAACCAATCGCTGTCGTGAAGAGCGGCCGGAAATAATCGGGCAGGACGAAGTAGCCAAACACCGCCACCGCGACGGGAAGCAGCGTGATGATCACCGCCGACGCCCGCGACTGTGCGGTCGCGGCCAGCACCTCCTGGCGCATCTCGCGCCGCTGGCGCATGGTGTCTGCGAGCGTGGTCAGGATCGCCGGCAGGTCACCGCCCACCGCGTGCTGGATGGTGACCACCATGATCATCAAGCGCAGGTCGGTGCTGCCCATGCGCTTCTCCATGTTGGCCAGGGCGCTCTCCACCGAAGCTCCCAGCTCGATCTCCCGGCGCGCAAGCCCGAACTCCTCAGAGACTGGCGGCCGTGCATTCTCGGTCACTGCAGTAAACGACTGCGCTATCGATTGGCCTGCCTTCATCGAGTTGGCGATGAGCTCCATCGCGCGCGGAAGCTCGTCGTCGAACTCGTGCAGCCGGTGGCCGCGCCGGTTCCGGAGGTAGAAGGCGGGAAGGACGTAACCGAGCACGCCCATCACGGGCACGGCGAAGCTCACGTTGAACCGCAGGAACGCAAGCAGAGCGAGGGCCAGCCCTGCCCCCACCTGAAGCAGCTGGAATTCATACGGACGGAGCTGCAGGTCGGCGCTGGCGAGGTCACGTGCCAGCTGGTTCGGGGCCTGACCTCCGATCCAGACAGGTGCGCCGGTCGGCTCGAATCGGCGGCGGAGCTGCTCGCGGACGTCCGCCAGCGTCCGGTAGGTGACGCGGGCCGAGGTGCCCAGCTCACCGACCGCCTCCGAGTCCCGACTCATGAGGCCGATCACGACGAGGGCCACGCCAAGCGCGGCGCCCAGCGCGACCACGATGGCTATGGTCGGCATCGTCCTCCTCCGGTGGTCATCCCCGCGATCGCCGGCAGCCGCGGGTTTGAACACCTTCTGAATGCCGCGAGCGCCGGCGTTCGCGCTTGGAGAAGTCGCACCCTACGGCCGGGTGAACTTCCATTTGCTGTCCACCTGCTTCGGACCCACGCCGCCGGCGCTGATCACCGACTGGCAGCTCGGGTCCGGTGCGGTGGGCGCTGTTTCGTAGTCCTTCGACGATTCGAGCTCGTACTTCAGGACCGCGTTGTTGAGCAGCCAGTAGAGGTACTCGGCATCGCACGCCGTCATCAGGACGGTCAGGCTCGTGCTCACTGCCGAAGCGCCCTGGGTCTGGGCCACCGGTCCGACCCGGATCACCATCACATCGTGGAACACGGTGCGCACCGAGTTCATCGCGGGGCTGCCGCCCAACACCTGGGTGTTGACGCTGGCGAGGATCGTGATCCGGTCACCGACCTGGATGTAGCCGCCCACGCCGGTCTGCTCGGAGGTCGGGATGGTCACCGCCACATAGCCGGACGGGATCGGCAGGTAGGCGACGTCGCTGCTGCTCAGAAGGTCCGGCGCGTTCACGATCAGGTTCGCGGTGACAGGCAGGTCGGATGGGATGTCGACACGCGCGGCCTTGCCGGCCACGGCCGAGATCGATGTAAACGACTGCGGTGGCACCGGTGTGATGACGCTCAGGGTCAGCTCCGAGGCGTCGATCCTGGTCCGGGCCGCGATCGCGGTCTTGGCGACGACGACTTTGGTGCCGGAGGTGGAGGCGGGGAAGAGGTAAGGGGCACTGGCCAGCCCGGCGGCGGCCAGGAAGGCGAGCACCGCCAGCGAGATGCCGGCGATTATGTAGAGGCGGCTCCGTCGAGGCCGGCCGATCGGCGCGTTCGTCCCCATCTAGCCGGGCTCCTGGCTATGCATCGGCGCAAATGATGCACTTAAGGCCGCACTTTTCACTCCACCAGAACCGCTTCCACGGTGGCGGTGCTGATGCCGTAGTCTCCGCCGACTGCCAGGCCGGCCCCGGCCGCCGCCGAGATCGACAGCGTGCCGCAGGTCAGGGTGCCGTCGATCGTGGATGCGCCGT
Organism: Chloroflexota bacterium; assembly: GCA_005881025.1. Classification (GTDB taxonomy): domain Bacteria; phylum Chloroflexota; class Dormibacteria; order Dormibacterales; family Dormibacteraceae; genus CF-54. Next base: position 5,236 of record VBFO01000016.1, read on the forward strand.
TGACAGTGTCGGTGCATGTTCCGGGCCAGTACAGCGAGCCCAGCAGCCAGTGGCGGGCGGTGGTGCCTTTGATGGCGATCTGCCCGGTGTTGGCGGCCGCGGCCCACACGAGCAGGTTCCAGCAGGAGCGGTCGCCGCTCGGGCACCAGCTGGAGGCTCCGAGGCAGCTGACATCCGGTGGGCTGGCGCTGGGATCCTGGGAGCAGGGCGCCGCGAACCAGCTGAAAAAGGTGTCGGCGAGCGCCTGAGTGGGGTCGGATCCGATCTGGCAGGTCGCAGCCGCGCAGCTCGCGCCGCCGCCGGGGGCGCAGGTGCCCGTTGAGAACCCAGCCTGGTTGACGAACTCGAGCGTCACGTCCCTCGCCAGCAGCTCGCCGCCGTTGAGGCAGAGACCGCCGCCCCCAGCGAAGCCCGAGCCGTTGAAGTAATAGAAGCCCGGGTCCAGCACCCCACCGCCGGTCGCGGCTGCGGGCTTGAAGCTGGCGATCGCCAGCGACCACAGGCTGGCCTGGGTGGTCGAGACCGTTTCGCTCGCGATCGCGGCCGGCAGATCGACCCGGTATTCGGAGGCGAAGCCGTTGGCGTTGTCGGTGACCAGTCCTGCCCAACCGGCTGCCCGCGAGAACGTCTGCCCGCCGGCGATCTTGAAGCCATCGTTGGTAATCACGAGCTCGCCCGCTTGAGCCAAGGCGGCGGTGGCGACTGTCGCGTTGAGGCTGGCCACGCCGATGGTCGTGGTCCCCGTCCTGTCGAGCGGCAGCGCCGCCAGGACACCGCTCCACTCTGTCATCTGCGCAACCACGTTCTTGGAAGCGGGCAGCACTGTCCACTGGGCGGTGGTGATGCCACCGGGATTGTTGGCGCGGTACCAGATCTGGTTCCAGCCTTCACCCGCCTGAGGCGCGCTCGCGGCCAGAGTCCAGCCGGCCGGCCCGGTGATCGTGTTGACACCGTCGACGGCGCTGAGGTTCGCCACCAGGAGCGTGCCGGCGATGCTGACGGCCGGAAGGGTCGGTTTGATGAAGTGCGTGGTCGGCGCCAGCTCCGCCCCTGTCTGCCGGTTGGAGATGCCCCCGGCAAGGCTGGCGAAGGTGAGGTAGCCATAGCAGCTGGGCTTGAAGTGCCAAAAGCCGCTGGCATCTTTGATCGGCGCGGGCGCCTGGCCCGTTCCCCAAGTGGTGCCGCCGGCGACGATGTTGGGATAGACGCCGCCGGGCGTGCAGGCCGCGCCGCCCGTCCCCTGCAGAGTGGCAATCGCGCTGGGGTCGGCGTTCGGGTCCGGCGGCCTGGTACTCGACAGCGGCGCGACCGGCGGCCGGCCCACACCGGCCGCGCACGGATTGGCGTTGACAGTCGCATTCGCCGCCGTGAGGAACTGGCTCGCGCCACCTGCACATGACGGGGCCACGTGCCCGGAAAGCTCATAGCCATCCGCACAGATGGCATTGCTCGATCCGGCGTTGAGGCCGGCCGAGCACAAACCTCCTCCGTTCACCCACGTCTGGCCGTCGGCGTAGACCTTCACGTTGCCCAGTCCCGAGAACGAGCCGGCGGCGCTGCCGTCGTGCGCATAGAAGGCGCAACCCCCGCCGAGGGTGATCGCGTTCTGCGTCCTGATGTCTCCCGCGACATTGACCTGGCCGCCGGTGCAGCTGAGGGTCGTCGCGGTGACCGCAGCCGTCGACCCGGGCAGCGCCATGGCCACCGCGTACCGGCTGACCGTGGTGCTGGTCTTCCCGACCGCGGCGCCGAACGAGATCGGCAGCGCGAGCGTCAGGACCACCTCGACCTGTCGCTGGTGGGCCTGGTAGGGGTAGTAGTAATCGGCGGACAGCCCGCCGGCGAAGGTGTCGGTGCCGTGATACGGCGCCGCGCAGGTGCCGGCCGCGATGGCGAGAGCACCGGTCCGGGTGCGCTGCGTGGCGAGGAAGGTGTCGGCCTCCGTGATGACCGTGCTGGCAGCACCGGCGTTGCATCCGATACCGATCTTGAGCGCCGAGTCGAGCGCGGCCGAGTCGGCCAGAGTCTGTAGCTGGTTCTTCTGCCACTCGGCCGAACCTGCGACCAGCACCAGCGCCGCCGAGCCGATCAGCGCCAGCAATGCCACAGCGACGAGCACTAGGACCTGGCCGGACTGGCGTCTACGGGTCCTCATCAGAACTCGATCCGGTCCACGCTCTGGGCGTCGAGGGTGACGACGGTGGGGATGCCCAGGAA
>VBFO01000017.1 GCA_005881025.1 Chloroflexota bacterium
GGCGCTGCCGTTCCACTCGACGGTGCAGGAGGTCTTGCTCAAGGACTGGAGGAACGCGAGCGTGAAGTAGCGGACTCCCGACGCCTGCGCCGTGGCGGTGATGCCGTCAGTGGTCCAGGTTTCAAAGTACGGCGCATACACCCGCGCCGGTAGCGCGGTGGCGGCGGAGACGGTGGAGACGGTGGACCCGCCGAATCCAACCACCACCGCCAGTGACGCTCCGACAAGCAACGCACGAGTTCGCAGCCCAGCCATGCCGAAAACCCCCTTTAACCCTTCTGCCTGCCGTTCTTCTCCAGGAATCCGCGAATCCGCCCCAAACCTTCGGTGAGCTCATCCTCCGACTGCGTGTACGCAAGCCGGATGAATCCCTTGCCGCCCTCTCCGAACGCGGTGCCCGGCAGCACGGCGACCCCCGCCTCCGTCAGCAGCCGCTCCGCCAGCTCACGCTCGCCAAACCCCGTTCCCTCGATGTTCGGGAATGCATAGAACGCGCCCTGCGGCTTGGCGCAGCGCACTCCGGGAAGCGCATTCAGACCATCGACCACCAGGTTCCGCCGGTGCTCGAACACCTTGACCATCCTGTGCACCGCCCGCTCCGACTCATCGGTCGACAGCGCCTCGATCGCCGCCATCTGCGTGAAGCCCGCCGCGCACGACGAGGAGTTGATCATCAACGTGTCCAGCTTGGCGGCCAGCTCGCGCGGCGCCACCGCGTAGCCCAGGCGCCAGCCCGTCATCGCGTACGACTTCGACAACCCATCCATCAGCACCGTCCGCTCCCGCATGCCCGGCTGCGACAGCGGCGACACATGGTGGAACCCGTACACGAGCTGGCTGTAGATCTCGTCGGACACCAGCATGAGGTCGTGCTCCTGCACGAGCTCGCAGATGGTCTTGATGTCCTCCTCCGTCAGGACGCCGCCCGTCGGGTTCTGCGGCGTGTTGATGATGACCAGGCGCGTCTTCGGCGTGATCTGCGATCGCAGCTCGTCGAGGTCCATGCGGAACCCGGTCTCTTCGCGCAGCTTCACCAGTCGCGGGATCGCGCCGATGAAGTTGACCTGCGAGTGATAGGCCGGGTACGCGGGGTCGGGAATGATCACCTCGTCGCCAGGCTCGATGCACGCGAGGAGTGTGAAGAGCAAAACATTCTTCGACCCTGGCACCAGCACGACCTCGGTCGGGTCGACGTCGGTCTTGAGCATGCGTGTCACGAAGTCCGCGACCGCCTTGCGCGTCTCCATGATCCCGCTCGCCGGCGTGTAGTGAGTGAACCCGTTCTGCAGCGCGGAGATGCCGGCCTCGATGATGTTGTCAGGCGTCGCGAAGTCGGGCTCGCCGATCTCCAGGTGGACGATCCGCTTGCCATCCGCCTCCAGCCGCCGCGCCTTGGCGAGGACCTCGAAAGCGCCCTCGGTGCCCAGGCGCGACATCCGCTCCGCGAAGCGAATCGTCACGTTCGCATCCTAGCCGAGCACTCAGTGCACGCCAACGAGCGCGCCGCCGTCGATCCCGATCGTCTGCCCGGTGATGTAGCCCGCGTGCTGCGAGCACAGGAAAGCGCACAGCGCCCCGAACTCCTGGGGCGTACCGATGCGACGCACCGGAATCGCGGCCGCGCTCTTGCGCAGGCTCTCCTCGAGGCTGCCCCCGCCGGCGTGAAGATCACGGATGCGGTCGGTGAGGATCGTGCCTGGCGCGATGCAGTTGGCGGTGATCCCGTCAGGGCCGAGCTCCAGCGCAAGTGTCTTGGAGAGCCCGGTCACGCCGCCTCGAATGCTGTTCGAAAGCACGAGGTTAGGTATCGGCTGGCGCACGCTGACCGAGGTGATGAACACGATGCGGCCCTGGTCCGATTCCTTCAGGTGCGGCAGCGCCGCGCGGACCAGCCTGACCGCGCTCATCAGCGTGAGCTGGTAGGCGGCGTCCCAGGCAGGAAGCTCGGTGGTCTGGAAGGTTCCAGCAGGCGGGCCCCCTGCATTCACGACCAGGATGTCCAGCCCGCCCAGCGCCGCCACCGCCGCCTCGATCGCAGCCTCGGGCTCGCCCGCTTTCGACACGTCAGCCGCCTTCCAGCCGGCGGCGCCGACCTCCTTGGCCGCGGCCTCGATCGCCCTGGCGTCGCGGGAGACGACGAAGACGCGGGCCCCCTCGCCGGCCAGCGCTTTGGCGCACGCGAGGCCGAGGCCTTTGCTGGCGGCGGCCACGAAAGCTTTGCGACCCGCGAGGCCGAGATCCACGAACCTGATTGTCGGCCGAACCGTCTAGCTGCTGCTGGTGTTCACGTACCAGTCGGTGATGTACTGGAACCGGTCCTCAGGCTCGATCACGTGGTTGAGATGCACACCGCGCACGCGCTGTGACACCGCGTAGTCGTAATGGGCGGAGTACAGGAATATCGCCGGCGCCTGCTCGGCGATGAGGGTCTGGAAGTCGGTGTAGGCGGCGAGCCTCGCCGGCTGCTCGACCGCCGCGCGCCCATCCTCGAGGTCCTTGTCGATCAGGCCCCACCCACGCGTGTAGGAGAAGTTGAGGGTTCCAGCCTCGGCCCCTGAGTGCCATAAGGAATACAGGTCAGGATCAGGGCCGACGTCGAAGACCACCAGAGCCATCTGGTACTTGTGGCCCAGGAGGTAGTCCTGGATCAGGTCCAGCGGCGCGACCGCCTTGACGTCGACCTGGATGCCGACCTGGGCGAGCTGCCGGGCGATGGAGTCGGCGATCTGATGGTTCGGGTACGAATCGGTGACCACCAGGCTCACCCGGAACGCGAGATTCTGCTTGTTGGTGCGGATCTGAGCACCCGATGCCAGCTTCCAGCCCGCGGCATCGAGCGCCCTGGCGGTGGCCAGCTGGTCGAAGGGATATTTGCGCGAAGGCGTGGGGGTGAAAGCCCACCCCCCTGCGGGGATCGGCGTGGGATCGACCTCGCCGTGGCCGTTGAGGACGTCGCTGACCACCGACTGCCGGTCGACCGCCTGGACCAGAGCCCGGCGGACCTTGACGTCGCCGAAAAATGGCTTGCCGTCGCCTTCGGCGTTCATGGTCACGAAGGCGTTCGTGTAGGTCCGGGCGTCCATCACCGTGATGCTGGTTGAGTTCTGCAGCGTCTTGAGCTCCTCAGGCTCCAGCCCGCCCACCAGGTCCGCGACGCCCGAGCGCACAGCGCGGATCGCCTGCTGCGGGTCGTTGGCCGGGTAGGTGCGCATGACCAGGTGATCCAGGTACGGCTGCGGCGACGCAAAGGGGTTCCGGTCCAGCGTGATCGCTCGAGAGTCGATCGCGGCCACCTTGAAGGGGCCCGTGCCGATCGCCCGGGTGCCGCTGAAAGGGCTGGCCTGGATCTCGTCCGGCGCCATGCCGTCGAAGATGTGCTTGGCGATGATCCCGACCCGCAGCGCCAGCGGGAAGCCTGCGCTCGGGGACCGCAGTGTGAACACGACTTGGTTGTCGTGGCCGGCAGCGACGCCGAGCTGGCGCCAGAACCTGGCCAGGGGCTGGTTGTACTCGATGTCCTGCAGGACGTGGAAGGTGAACAGCACGTCCTGCGCCGTGAAAGGCTGACCGTCGGCCCACTTGACGTCGGTGCGCAGGTTGACCGTGTAGGTCAGGTGATCGGGCGAGATGGTCCAGTCCCGCGCCAGCAGCCCGACCACGCTCTGGTTCGCGTCGACGGTGGTCAGGCCCTGGTAGATGACCCTGTCCACGTCGCGCGTGGTGTCGTCCTGCTCGAAAAGGGGGTTCAGCGCGCCAGGTGTGCCGATCAGGGCCTCGACGGCCGTACCACCCTTGGCAGGCTTGGGCACCGTCGCGATCGGCTGGCAAGCAGCGACCGCGAGCACCGCGAGGGCTACGGCCGCCAGACGTGCGGCCGCTTTGGTCCTGTTAGCCGAAGTGCTGCCGGACCCAGATGTTGGCAACAGAGCAGATGAGGAACGCGGCGACGACGACCCAGGTGGTCCAGTAGATCTGCCGCTCCAGGCCCCGCCGCGTGCGGTAGCCACCACCAAGCCCGTCGCCTCCGCCGCCGATGGTCCCACCCAACCCGGTTGCCTTGGGAGTCTGTACCAGGATGCCCGCCATCAGCAGGACGGAGAGCACCACCTCGATGATGACAAGCGCGTTTTCGACCCTAGCCATGGTTTGGAATCCGCAATTCTAGCGTTGCAGGGGCGGCCGAGCTTTGCTCGGCCGCATATTTGTTTCCACGCGTCTCCGCACGTGGCGGGGAGCCTCTTTTCAATCCAAATCTCATCCTTGCACGAAAGGGAGAGCAGCGCGGCGAAGCCGCGCGATGAGAGGGAACGTCGCGTTCCCTCTCATAAGCCGTTACATCCTCTCCGGTGCGGTCGACGGCCTTCCAGTTGATGGTGTTGAACCAGGCCGCGACGTAGTCCGGGCGCTTGTTCTGGTACTTCAGGTAATAGGCGTGCTCCCACACGTCCACGCCCAGGATCGGGGTCATGCCGTCCATGTATGGGCTGTCCTGGTTGGGGTAGCCCTTGATCGAGAGCTTGCCGCCCTTGTCAGCGATCAGCCATGCCCAGCCGCTGCCGAACTGGCCGACAGCTGCCTTCTGCCGCTGCTCTTTGAACGCGTCGTAGCTCCCGAACGTGCTGTTGATCGCGTCGCCGATACGGCCTGAAGGTGCGCCCCCGCCGCCCGGGCCCATGATCGTCCAGAAGATCGAGTGGTTCGAGTGCCCGCCGGCGTTGTTGCGCAGCACCGTGCGCACGTCCTCGGGAACCTTGCTGATGTCGCGCAGAAGGTCCTCGACCGACTTGCCGGCCAGGTCCGTGTGCTTCTCCAGCGCGCCGTTGGCGTTGTTCACGTACGCCTGGTGATGGCGGTCGTGATGGATCTCCATGGTCTTGGCGTCGATGTGCGGCTCCAGCGCATCGAAGCCGTACGGAAGCGGCGGAAGCTGATAAGCCATGTCGGCGGGACCCCCCTTCTATGAACTTGGATCTCTAACTGAGTACGAGAACCAGTCTAGCCAGAGCTTGATTTCGACCCGGCCTGCGCCTTGACGGCGGCAGCACGGCGCTCGACCTCCGCCGGGTCGCCGAGATAGCGCCACGACTGCACGCTGAAGTCGGGCCTGAGCTCGTACACCCGCGGCACGCCCGTTGGGATGTCGAGGTCGACCACCTGCTGCTCGGTCAGCCCGTCGAGGTGCTTGACCAGCGCCCGCAGGCTGTTGCCGTGCGCCGAGACGAGCACGCACCGGTAAGCCAGCAGGTCGGGGACTATCGCGTCATACCAGTACGGCAGCATCCGCTCCACGACGTCCTTCAGGCACTCGGCGCTTGGCAGCAGCTCAGGCGGCAGGCCCGCGTAGCGCGGATCACGGGAGGGATGTCGCTCATCTCCGGGCTCGAGGTCGGGGGGGCGCACGTCGTAGCTGCGCCGCCACAGCTTCACCTTGTCCTCGCCGAAGCGCTCTGAGGTCTGCTTCTTGTTGAGGCCCTGAAGGCCGCCGTAGTGCCGCTCGTTCAAGCGCCAGCTGCGCCGGACCGGAATCCATGTGCGATCCAGCTCGGCCAGCGCGACCTCTGCGGTCTGGATCGCCCGCACCAGCACCGAGGTGTGCACCACGTCTGGCAGCAGGCCCTCCTCGCGCATGAGGCGCCCGGATTCCTTCGCCTCGGCCTCGCCCTGCTCGCTCAGCGGTACGTCGTGCCACCCCGTGAACAGGTTCTCCAGGTTCCAGGTGCTCTGGCCGTGCCGGAGCAGGACCAGGCTTCCTGGCTGTCTAGCGGTGGCCATAGACCTCGCTGGTCACCTTGACGATCTTGGCAAACTCCTCAGCCTTCAGGCTCGCGCCGCCGACGAGGCATCCGTCGCAGAGGGGCAGCTCGACGTAGGACTCGACGTTGGCCGCGTTGACGCTGCCTCCATAAAGGACGCGAACCTTGCGCGCGGCGCCGGCCCCGATCAGCTCTGACACCACCCGGCGGATGAGGCGCATCGTCTTGTACGCGTGCTCGGGATCGGCGTTCTTGCCGCTGCCGATCGCCCACACCGGCTCGTACGCGATGACCAGGCGTGACGAGTCGTCGGCCGAGCAGTTGGCCAGGCTTGCCTTGACCTGCGCGGTCACTATCTCGTCGCTCCTGCCGGCGTCGTAGTGGTCCTCGAGCTCGCCCACGCAGACGATGACGCTCAGCCCGTTCGTCAGGACCGCAGCCGCTTTGCGCGCCACCATGTCGTCGGTCTCGCCCAGGATCACGCGGCGTTCCGAGTGGCCGACGATCACCCACTGGCACCAACCCTTCAACATCGCCGGCGACACCTCGCCCGTGTAAGCACCCGAGATCTCCCAGAAGCAGTCCTGGGCGCCGAGCTCGATGCTGGAGCCTTCGAGCACCTCGGCCACTCCGAGCAGCCATGGAAATGGCGGAAAGAGGGCCACCTCGACGCTTTCGGTGGCGGCCGTGATGGCCGGCATCACGCCGCGGACCAGGTCGACCGCCTCGCCACCGTCGACAGGGTTCATCTTCCAGTTCGCGGCGAGCAGCGCCTTCTCGGTCGCCTGCTGAGGCATCAGGCCTCCCGGAGAACAGCTATGCCCGGAAGCTCCTTGCCTTCGAGGTACTCGAGCGTGGCCCCCCCACCTGTCGAGATGTGCGAGTAGCGGCCGGTGAGCCCGAGCGAGTCGACCGCGGCGGCCGTGTCGCCCCCGCCCACCAATGTGTAAGCGCCTGACCCACCTATGAACTCGCCGATGGCTCTCGTGCCGGCGGCGAAGTCCTTGATCTCGAAGATGCCCATCGGGCCGTTCCAAACGATCGTGCCCGCCCCGGCCATGCGCTGGGTGAACAGCGCCACGGTCTGAGGTCCGATGTCCACCGCGATCCACCCCGCCTCCACGTTGTCCGCCGGAAACGTGCGCATGGGCTGCCCCGACATCGTCTGCTGCGTGCACACCAGGTCGATCGGCAGCAGCAGGCGCTGGCCGATGGTCTTCCAGACCTGATTGGCCGCCTCCATCGCCGTCTCGTCGACCAGGCTGCTGCCCGTCTGGTGGCCCTGCGCGCGCAGGAAGGTGTTCGCCATCGCACCGCCGATGACGAGGAGGTCGACCTTCGTGGTCATGTTGTTCAGCAGCCCGACCTTGGTCGAGACCTTGGCCCCGCCGATGACAGCGATCAGCGGCCGCTTCGGGTAGTCGAGGGCCGTGTGCAGGGCCTCAAGCTCGGCCAGCATCAGCTGGCCGGCGTAGGCCGGCAGCAGCTTGGCGACTCCGACCACCGACGCGTGGGCGCGGTGTGAGGAGGCGAAGGCGTCGTTGACGAAGATCTCGCCCAGCGAGGCGAGCTGCTGAGCGAACTGCGGGTCGTTGGCCTCGTCCTCGGGATGGAAGCGGACGTTCTCGAGCACCAGCACCTGCCCGGCCTGCATCCGCCCTACCGCGGACTGCGCCTGCGGGCCGACGCAGTCGTAGGCGAACTTCACCTCAGTCCACAGCGCCCGGCCAAGCTCCTGCGCCACCGGTCGCAGCGACAGCGACTGGTCGACGCCCTTCGGCCGGCCCAGGTGCGACATCACGATGACCTGAGCGCCCCTGGCCTGCAGGTCCTTGATCGTCGGCAGCGCCGCCTTGATGCGCGTCATGTCGGTGATCGCTCCGTTCTGCATCGGCACGTTCAGGTCCTCTCGGACCAGCACCCGCTTGCCCGATACGTCGACGGCAGTGATCGAAGCCTTCAGAGTCGCGCCGCCATGTAGGTGATGAGATCGACCATGCGGCAGCTGAAGCCCCACTCGTTGTCGTACCAGCTGACCACCTTCGCCCGCTGCGGACCGAGCGCGAGAGTAAGGGGCGCGTCGACGATCGACGAGTGCGAGTCGCCCTTCATGTCCGAGGACACCAGCTCCTCGTGGCTCACGGTGAGGATGCCCTTGAGCTCACCGCTCGCGGCCTCTTCGAAGGCGGCGTTGATGTCCTCGACGGTTGTCGACTTTCCGAGCTCCACGCTGAGGTCGACGACCGACACGTCCAGGACCGGTACACGAAACGCCATCCCCACAAACTTGCCCGCGAGCTCGGGCAAAACCTCGGCCACCGCGCGATTGGCGCCGGTGGAGGTCGGGATGATGTTGTCAGCGGCGGCGCGGGCACGCCGCAGGTCCTTGTGCGGCAGGTCCTGCAGCCGCTGGTCGGCGGTGTAGGCGTGGATGGTGGTCATGAATCCGCTCTGGATTCCGAACGAGTCGTGCAGGACTTTCGCCAGCGGAACGAAGCAGTTGGTGGTGCAGCTCGCGTTGGAGACGATGTTGTGCTTCGCCGGGTCGTAGGCCTTGTGGTTGACGCCCATCACGACCGTGAAGTCCTGGTTGGTCGCCGGCGCCGAGATGATTACCTTCCTGGCTCCGCCCCTGTCGATGTGGACGCGGGCCTTGGTGGCGTCGGTGAACAGGCCCGTGGACTCGACCACGATGTCGACGCCCAGGTCCTTCCAGGGCAGCTCCCCCGGGTCCTTGATGCTCAAGAACTTGACCTTGCGGCCGTCCACGTTGATGGTGTCGCCGTCTGCCGACACCGCCTGTTGAAGCGTGCCGAACGAGGTGTCGTACTTCAGCAGGTGGGCAAACGTCTTGGCGTCGCCGATGTCGTTGACGGCCACGAAGTCGATCTCGGAGTCGAGCTTCAGCGCGGCCCGGAAGATGTTGCGGCCGATGCGGCCGAACCCGTTGATGCCGACCTTGATGGCCATGCTCGAGACCCGCTCCTCCACCCGTGGGTGACTATTCGCCTTAGGACGAGGTAAATGTTATGCGGAGCGGCGGGCGTGGTCGGCCGGAGGCTCCGCGGCGGCGCCGAGCTCCTGCAGCCGTCGCAGCCTGTGGTTGACGGCTGATTTCGACAGCTTCATGCGCAGAGCAAGCTCGGCGAGGTTGAGCTCGGGATACGCGCTCCGCCAGCGTGCCATCTCGCGCAGCGCGGACGGCAGCGTCTCGAGCCTGCCCTGCGCCTCCAGGCGTTCGATGGCCGCGGCCTGGCGCAGTCCTGAGCCGATCGTCTTGCCGATGTTCGCGGTCTCGAAGTTGAGCCTGCGGTTCACCTCGCCGCTCACCGAGCGTACGACGCGCACGTTTTCGAACTCCATCACAGCGCGGCTCGCCCCCATCAGAGACAGCAGCCGCACGATCGCGTCCCCTTCCTTTATGTAGACGACGTGCTGCCCGCCCCGCTCGGTGGTGCCGGCCGGCACCCCGACGTCCGCAGTGAGACGAGTGATCGCGGTCGCCCAGGAAGCAGCAGGCGCCACGAACTCCAGGTGATAACGGGAGCTCGGTGCGTTCACAGAGCCGCAGCCCAGGAACAGTCCGCGCAGCATCGCCTTACGGTCACACGCGGCCTCAGGTACCGCATGGGCGGCGGACTGCACGAATGCAGGCTCGAGTCCCGGTGGAAGTGTGAGCTCGATGAAGAAGGCCATCCGCTTCTTGGTCTTGACGGCCTGGTACTTGGCTTCCATATGGCCCACCGCGCGTCCGAGCCTGACCACCTTGCGCGCGACTGCGTTGCGCAGCAGCGAGAAGTAGGCAGCTTGCCCGTCGCCGTTGCGCTTGAGCAGCCTCGAGCGCGCGCCGAAATAGATGCCGAGCAGCTCGCTGAGCTGGCAGCACGGCCGCGCCGGAAGCAGTCCGGCCATCTCGTTCTTGACATCAGCCGAGAACGAAATAAGGCACCTCCAGGAAAGCGGGATGCCTCTCCCCGTCCCCAGTCTATACAGTGTTAACAGTGCCCGGGCCCCGAAGTTCCGCGCGTGTTCGCGGCCTAGTCGGCCGGGCGGCTTCGCCGCTGAAGCCTACGTCAGGGGGCCCGGCGCTTGTCGTCGCGCATCACGATGCGCTCCTCCTCTCGCCACCCCTTCCTTGGCTCCGGCCGCCGATGCCGCGACGTCCGTTGCGGACCTCAGGGGCCCGGGCACTGGAAGGCTGGGAAGCGGGTTAGATGGGCGAGATGCGCATGATCGAGGCCGTCCGCGCCGCCATCACCGAGGAGATGGAGCGCGACGAGCGCGTGCTCGTCATGGGCGAGGACGTTGGCCGTAAGGGAGGCGTGTTCGGTGCCACCGACGGGCTCTATGCGCGCTTTGGCGAGTCGCGTGTGCTCGACACACCGCTGGCGGAGTCAGGCATCGTCGGGATCGCGATCGGGGCCGCCCTCAACGGGCTGATCCCCATCGCGGAGATCCAGTTCGCCGACTTCATCCATCCCGCCTTCGACCAGATCGTCAGCGAGGCCGCCCGCACCCGCTACCGCACGAACGGCGACTACTCGGTGCCGATCGTCATCCGCGCTCCCTTCGGTGGCGGCGTCCACGGTGGCCTGTATCACTCGCAGTCGATCGAGGCGTTCTATGCGCACGTGCCCGGGCTGAAGGTGGTGGTCCCGAGCACGCCCTCCGACGCGCACGGGCTGCTGAAGGCGGCCATCCGCGACCCAGACCCCGTTCTGTTCCTCGAGCACAAGAAGGTGTACCGGCTCGTGACCGAGGAGGTGCCTGACGGTGATCACCTGCTGGCGATCGGGCCCGCCGCGGTGAGGCGCGAGGGCACGAAGCTGAGCTGCTTTGCGTGGGGCCTGATGACCCATTACTGTCTCCAGGCGGCTCAGGAGCTCGAGTCAGAGGGTGTCAGCGTCGAGGTCGTCGACCTGCGCACGCTAGCTCCACTCGACCGCGACACCATCCTCGAGTCGGTTCGGAGGACGGGCAAGGCGATGGTCGTGCATGAAGACAACCTCACCGGTGGGTTTGGCGCCGAGGTCGCTGCTACCATCGCGCACCACGCTTTCGACAGCCTTGACGGTCCTGTCGTGAGGGTGGCGGCGCCAGACGTGCCCGGGATGCCTTTCAACACGCCACAGGAGGACTTCTTCATGCCCAGCCCGGACAAGATCGCCGAGGCGATGAGGCAGCTTGCCGCGTACTAGGACCGCGCCCAGGCCGAAGGCAGCGGCCACGCGCACCGTGCCGCACATCACCGCCGGCGAATACAAGGCGCGGCGGGATGCAGTGTGCGCGGGCATGGACGCCATGCGGCTCGACGCCATGTGCGTCTTCTATCCCGCGCGGATCGCGTACCTGACCGGCTTCCACCACATCCCCACCGAGCGCCCGATCGCCCTCGTGCTGGGGCCCGACGCCTACAGCGCTCTCATCGTGCCCGCGGTGGAGAAGGAGCACGCCGAGCAGGTGGCCGGCATGGACCGGCTCGACGTCTATTTCGAGTATCCCGGCACCGAGCATCCGATGGAACGGGTCGGCGTGGCGCTGGCCGAGGTGTCCGCGCATCCGGAGCGGGTCGGCTCCGATCATGACGGCGTCGTCCCCTACTGGGGCTATCGCGGGCCGAGGCTCAGCGACGTTACCGGCAAGCCGCCCATCGACGCCGAGATGCTGGTCGAGTCGCTGCGTCGCGTGAAATCACGAGCCGAGATCGAGTGCATCCAGCTCAGCTGCGACTGGGCGGCGCGTGCGCACCGCCGCATGCAGGACGCGATCGTCGCCGGCAAGACCGAGATGGAGTGCTACATGCCGGCGGCGGTCGAGAGCCTGAAAGAGATGGTCCGCGAGTTGCCGGGCTGGAGGCCCGTCGGCTTCGAGCGCAACGGCATCACCGCGATGTTCGTGGGCGGGCGGTCGACGGCGATGCCGCACGGCTTCGTGAAAGGACACGGGATCCAGAAGGGCGACGTGCTCGTCACCGGCGCCGGGGCGGACATCGACGGCTATCAGAGCGAGCTCGAGCGGACCATGTTCGTGGGCGAGCCCACCGCTCCTCAAAAGCGCGCGTTCGAGGCCATGCTCGCGCTGCAGACGCATGCCATCGAGGCTCTTTCGCCTGGTGTGCCGGTCGGCGAGGTCGAGCTGGCAGTCGTGCGCCTGGCCGACGAGCTCGGCGTCCGCGATCACCTGCGACATCACGTCGGGCACTCCATCGGGCTCGAGGGACACGAGGCCCCGTTTCTCGATCGCGGTGACGACGCGGTCCTGGAGCCCGGGATGGTCTTCACCGTCGAGCCGGGGGTGTACATGAAGGAGCTGGGCGGCTTCCGGCACTCGGACACCGTCGTCGTCACCGAGGACGGCCGCCGCGTGATGACGGACTACCCCAGGGACCTGAAAGACCTCGTCGTACCCGGCTAAGCCTTAACCTCGGAAGCCGTGAGTCACGACTCGATCGCCCGCCGAGGTCGGCGGCCAGGAGACCTTCGAGTCGTCGTGCGCCGGCCCGCCAAACTCCCGCGCACCCTCGGAGCGTCAGCCCTCTTTGCCGCGTGTTACGGCAACGTCGGCTCGAGCATCTACTACGCCCTTGGCGTCACTGCTGCGTTTGCACTCGGGCTGACACCTGTCGCGCTGATCCTGGCCGGATTCATCTTCGTCAGCACCGCCCTCAACTACGCCGAAGGAACAGCGGCCCTACCGCATGCAGGTGGGAGCTCGAGCTTCGCGCGGCGTGCGTTCAACGAGCCGATCGGATTCATCGTCGGGTGGGTTCAGCTGCTCAACTACACGGCCACCGTCTCCATCTCGGCTTACTTCGCGATCAGCTACGCCGCCGCGATGGGCCAGTACGTACCTGCGCTCAGCGCGCTCGGCACCGATGATGGGCACGTCGCCGCCACCGTGGTACTGATCGTCGTTCTCATCGGCGTCAACATCATCGGCATCCAGGAGTCGAGCCTTCTCAACCTGGTGCTCGCCTTTGCCGACCTCATCACCCAGGTGGTGCTGGTCGTGCTCGGCGTGCTCCTGCTGCTGAAAATCCGCACCGTGATCGACAGCATCCAACTCGGGGTCGCGCCCACGTGGGGCAACTTCCTCGCCGGCATCTCGATCGCGATGGTCACCTACACGGGGATCGAGACCATCTCCAACATGTCGGAGGAGGCCAAGAACCCAGGCCGCTCAGTGCCACGGGCGACGATCTGGGTCATCGTCGCGGTGCTTTTCGTGTCCGCATTTTTGCCCACCATCGGCGTCAGCGTTTTTCCGGCGCACCTCGTGAACGGGCACTACACCACCCTTCTGGGCACCGAGTACAAGGCCGACCCCGTGGTCGGCATCGTCACCGGCTTCGGTGTCGTGCCACAGATCGGAGCCACCCTCGCCTTCTGGTCGAAGATCTGGGTCGGGATCCTCGCCTTCACGATCCTGATCATCGCCACCAACGCCGGCCTCATCGGCATCTCGCGCCTCAGCTACTCACTGGCCGGCGCCCAGCTGCTGCCGCGACGCTTCGGCGTTCTCCATCCGAAGTTCAAGACCCCATACGTCTCGATCATCGTCTTCGGCATCGCCGCGGCCGTGCTGGTGCTCCCAGGCATCCTGGTCCATTCCACCGAGATCGAGCTCATGAGCGCGGTGTATTCGCTGGCGGCGACGTTTGCGTTCTGCTCCGCACATCTCTCGGTCATGCGGCTGCGATTCGTCGAGCCAGACCTCTACCGCCCCTACCGCATGCGCGGAAACATTCCGTTTGGTCGCGGCCACATTCCGGTGCTGTCACTCGTCGGGGCGCTTGCGATCGGGACCGTCTTCAGCCAGCTTGTCTTCCAGAACATCACCAACTCCACCTGGATCTTTGCCGGATGGCTCGGCCTTGGGGTGCTGAGCTACGTCCTCTATCGCAAGTACCGGCACGAGCCTCTATGGGAGCCGCTCGAGGTGCCGCCACCACCTGACCGGGAGATCGACCGCACGCCGCTCGAGCCGCATCCGGTGGAGGCTCGGCTGAGGATGGGCCGCCGCGAGCGGGTGCTCGCGCGTGCGGCCGCGGAGCCCGCGCACCGCCGGAGGCGCGCACGCAGATGGCTGGAGTTCGAGCTGTTCTTTGCGCAGCACGGTGCGGTGCGCGGCGTCCTCATCGTGGCCGTGTTTGCGGCCGTGAGCGGGCTCGCGATCGGCGTCGACCTGTCGAGCCACGACCCGTTCGGCTCCCAGCTCCAATGGTCGCCGGGCATCGTCATCACCGCGCTGCTCGCCGCCTATGTGCTCAACCGCAGCCGGTCAGAGGTCTAGCCACGCGAGTGCCGGCACTCGCGGGTTTCACCGCGAGTTGAAACCCGCCGCTGCCGGCAGCGGCGGCCTATCCGGCACCGGCACCAGAGAGCTCCAGCTCGGCGGCCCGGTTGGCGTATCCGGGATGCGACGGACGGGCGACGCGGTACCAGGCCAGCGTCTCGGCCAGCGCGTCTTCCAGCGCGGAGGGTTCGAAGCCCAGCTCGGTCCGCGCCCGGTCGATCACGTACCCGCCCGGTCGCTCCGGCGCCGAGGCGTAGGGACAGGAATCTTCGGACAGCTCCTTGAAAGGAACCTGGTGCACGCGCGCCTCCACCCCGAGGGCGCGAGCGATCCCCTCGACGAGGTCGCGCAGGCTCACGCCTTCGAAGCCCGCGTTGTAAGCCTTCCCGCGCGCGTCCTTTCTCACATCGCACGCGAGCGCGCAGGCATAACCGATGTCCTTGTTCCAGGCCAGGCCGAGCTGCCGCTCGTAGGTCTCCTCAGGCACGAGCAACGGCCCGCCGTCGGCCACGCGCTGGATGTAGGCGGCGATCCGCAGCGTGCGATCGGCGGGACCGAACACTGCCGGTGGGCGCACGACAGTCCACTGCAGCGCGGAGCCCATGAGCAGCGTCTCGCACCACCTCTTGCCCTGCTGGTAGTCGATCTCTGCCGGCGGATCACCGTCGAGCGGAACGAAATCGTCCTCGCGGGCGGGCCGGCCGTCGAGGTCGGGATAGACGATTCCGGCCGACACGAAGACGTATCGCTCACCCTTGAAGTTCCTGATCACCGCCTCGACCTCGCTGGGTTCCCAGCAGGCCAGGTCGAGCACGACATCGGGCTCGGTGGTCTCCAGCGCGCGCTTCAGCTGGGCCTCGTCGGTGCGATCAAAGGCGACGTAGGAGGTGAAGGTTCCATAGGGCCGCTCGGTGCGGCCGGCCGCGATGGTCTCGACTCCGCGGCGCATCAGCTCCTTGCACGCGGCGGTGCCGATGAAACCCGCGCCGCCGATGACGAGCGCCCTTGTCAAACGTCGCGAGTGACGAACTCGACCTCGATGCCTTGTTGCTTCTCGAGCCGCCGGGCCATCTCCGCCGCGAGCACGACCGAGCGGTGCCGGCCACCCGTGCAGCCGAATGCCACCACGAGGTGCATGCGCCCTTTCTCGTGGTAGTGGGGCAGCAGATCTCCCACGATCCGCTGCAGGTCGTCGAGCAGCTTGACCGCTGACGGCTGCTTCAAGACGAAATCGGCCACCTCCGGGTCGCGACCGGTGCGATCGCGCAGCTCTGGGACCCAGTACGGGTTGTCGAGAAAGCGCGCATCGATCAGCAGGGCCGCGTCCGCGGGCGCGCCGTTCTTGTATCCGAATGCGAGGCAAGTCACCAGCGGCCGCCTGCGGCTGCGCAGGTGCTTGGCGAGCTCGGCCAGCTGCTCCGACTCGACGCGGTGGTGCGCGCGCTCATACGTACCGCCGGGATCGCCGTCGCTGTCGCCCTCGTGGACCAGCACGTACTTGATCCCGATCCGGTCGGCGTCCCGCAGCAGCTCCGCGCCGCCGCCGGTGACACCGAGGACCGAGTCGCCCTCGGGGACTGTCGCGAAGTCGCGCAGGCGGTGAAAGCCGGCGGCCTCGAAGACGTCAAGGTCCTCTTCGAGCTGCTCGGGCTCATTGGTGCCAAGGACGACGAGGGTCACAGCGTTTCCTTCAGCCGGATCGCCAGCCGCTCGGGCACACCGACGGCGACGATGTCCTCGACTGGGGCCTCGCGGATCGCCTGCACAGAACCGAAGCGTCGCAGCAGCGCCCGCTTGCGCGCAGGCCCGATGCCCTCGACCGAGTCGAGCGGCGACGTCAGCGCCTTGCGGGAACGCACCTTGCGGTGGTGGGTGATCGCGAAGCGGTGGGCCTCGTCCCGAACCCGCTGGACCAGGAACATCCCCGGCGAGTTGTGCTCCTGGACGATCGGCTCCGAGCGTCCCGGCGCGAAGATCTCCTCACGCTCCTTCGCCAGCGAGAAGGTCGGGATGTCGGCGAACCCCGCCGCCTCCAGCACCTCGAGCGCCGCCCCGAGCTGACCCTTACCACCGTCTATCAGGATCAGGTCGGGCCGGCTGGTGAATGATCTGTCGCCGACGACCTCCGCGTCCTCGCGACGCTGCGACGACTCGAGCCGCTCTAGCCGCCGGCGCAGGACCTCCTGCAGCATCGCGAAGTCGTTTGGGCCTGGCACGAACTTGATCCTGAAGTGGCGGTAGTGGTCGTTGCGCGGCCGTCCGTCCTCGAACACGACCATGGCGCCCACCGCCGAATCGCCCTGGATGTTCGAGATGTCGTAGCACTCGATGCGCTTGGGCGGGTCCTCCAGCCCGAGCGCCTCGGCGAGCGCGGCCAGCATGGGCTCGGTGCGGCTGC
>VBFO01000018.1 GCA_005881025.1 Chloroflexota bacterium
CACCGGCGGCTACGGCGACAAGTGGCCGCGGATCGCGTTCATCGAATGCCTGGAGGAGGCCAAGGGCCATCCCCTGTACACCGCACCGCTCGGACAGGGTGAGGCTGTCGGCGTGGCCGCGGGCTCGTGGGGCGGGGCGAGGACTCCGTCGGCGGCCGGCTGCAGGGTCGAGCCTGACGGGACGCTGTCGGTGCAGATCGGCACGCCGGACGTAAGCGGCGCGACCACCGGGCTGGCGATGATCGCCGCTGACGCTTTCGGTTACCCGGTCGAGAAGGTGCGCATCGAAACCGGCGAGACAGGTTCGGCGCCTTATGGAGCTGTGGCCGCCGGCAGCCAGACCACGTACAGCCTTGGCGGTGCGGTGCACGAGGCGGCGGTCGAGGCCCGGCGGCAGCTGCTCGAGATCGCCACCGAGGAGCTTGAGGCCGCGCCTGAGGACCTCGAGCTGATCGACGGCCGGGTGGCGGTGCGCGGCGTGCCCGAGCGCTTCGTCGAGATCACACAGCTGGTCACACTCTCGACCGAGTTCATGGGCAAGTACCGGCCGATTCACGCCAGCGGTCGCTCGGCCGTCAAGGTCGCCTCACCACAGTTCACGGTTCACATCGCCCGGGTGAAGACCGACCCGGAAACCGGCGCGTTTCAGCTGACGGGCTACGCGGCCATCCAGGACGTAGGGCGGGCGATCAACCCGCCCGAGATCGATGGACAGATCCACGGCGGCGCGACACAGTCGGTGGGTCGAGCCCTGGGTGAGCAGCTCGTTTACGACGCGGACGGGCAGCTCCGGACGGGCAGCCTGCTCGACTACGACCTACCGACCGTCGACCAGATGCCGGCGATAGACGTCCGGCTGATCGAGGTTCCGTCGCCGGTTGGCCCTTTAGGCGCCAAGGGTGTCGGCGAGCCGCCGGCCATCCCCGGCGCGGCCGCGGTCGCCAACGCCGTGAGCCGCGCGACTGGCGTCCGCATCAGAGAGCTGCCCATCGACCGCTCGCTATTGGTGCATTAGCCGCCATCGACGGACAGCTTCGTTCGTATGTCCAGCGCAGCCTTCCCGATACGTTCCCGATCGTCGTCAGCAATCGCTCCCCACATGACCCGATGCCTGACGGGACCTTCAGCCGCGGCTCGGGCGGGCTGGTCACCGGCGTGCTGCCGCTCGCAGAAGCTCTGGGCGCTGAGTGGGTCGCATGCGCGCGCACCGATGCAGAGCGGCAGTTCGTGGCCGAGAAGGGATCCTCCGCCATCGTCCCGCTGCTGAGGTCGAAAAGCACCCTCCACTACGCGACGCCGAGCCCGGAGCAGTTCGAGATGTACTACGGGGTGATCTCGAACCCGCTGCTCTGGTTCATCCAGCACTACCTGTGGGACCTCGGCAACGAGCCGGTGATCGACGCCGAGATCCATCGCGCCTGGAGCGACGGGTACGCCGAGGTCAACCGGCAGATCGCCAACGTGGTGATCGAGGTCGCGAAAGCGGCTCCACTGCGGCCGCTCGTGATGGTGCACGACTACCACCTCTACCTGGTGCCACGGCTAGTACGGCGGGCGCTGAACGGGGCGGTCATCCATCACTTCTCGCATGTGCCGTGGCCGACGCCGCAGTACTGGAAGGTGCTGCCGAAGGAGATGCGCGACGCGATCCTCTACGGGCTTTTGGGATGTGACATCGTGGGCTTTCAGTCCAGCCTCGACGTCCGCAACTTCCTGCTCACGTGCGAGGAGAACGGCGGATTGCAGGTCGACGAGCGGCAGCGGGCGGTCGTATTCGAAGGGCGGGTCGTCTACGCTCGGCACTACCCGATCTCGATCGAGCCCGCAGCGACGCTGCGCATGGCGGCCTCTCGCGGCTCGCGCCAGGAGGAGCGGAAGCTCGAGGGCTGGCGGCCGCCGAAGCTGATCGTCCGCGTCGACCGTGTCGATCCCTCAAAGAACATCGTGCGCGGGTTCATCGCCTACCAGAAGCTGCTGCGGAGCCATCCGGAGCTGCGCCGGCAAGTGCAGTTCTGGGCGTTCCTGCAGCCGTCACGGCAGGACGTGCCTGCATACACGCAGTACCTGCGCCGGATCCGCCAGACGGTGGCGGCGATCAACGGCGAGATGGGCGATTCGAGCTGGGTGCCCATCCGGCTGGACATCGGCGAGAGCAGGCGCAAGGCGATGGCGGCGCTGCGCAACTTCGACGTGCTGCTGGTCAACCCGGTGTACGACGGTCTCAACCTGGTGGTGAAGGAGGGTGCGCTGGTCAATGCGACCAGCGGCGTGATAGTGCTGTCAGAGAACGCCGGCGCACATGAGGAGCTGCATGAGCACGTGCTGTCGATCAATCCGTTCGACGTAGAGGCAACCGCGGCCGCGATGTATGCGGGGCTGACGATGGGCGCGGAGGATCGCAAGCAGCGCAGCGAGGCGGCGTCGCTGGTCGTGCGCACGAACGACATAGCGCGGTGGATCAGCCGGCAGGTCCAGGACCTGAGGGAGCTGGTCCTGGATCCTCAGACGGTCATCACGGGACGGTGACGCTCGACGATCCCGGCCAGGGCCGGATTTGGTCTCAGGGTTCCGAACTGGTGACCGGAGTCGCCCAGGCGCGACGCGCTGAACACCTCCGCCACCTTGGGATCGCCGTGCTGGAGCAACAGCGAGCACTGAAGCGCGATCGCCATCAGCTCCACGACACGACGCGCCCGCGCCTCAGCGTCGGACGGATCTGACACCTCTTTTTTGAGCGTGTCGATGATTGCGTCGAGGCGCGCCAGCTCGCCCCGTGCCTTGTCCACCTCGGCGAGAAAAGCCTCGAGTGTCCCGGGCTCGCGAGCGATCGCGCGCAGCACGTCCAGCGCGTTGACGTTGCCGGAGCCCTCCCAGATCGAGTTGAGCGGGGCTTCACGATAAAGACGCGGGAGGATCGACTCCTCCACGTACCCGTTGCCGCCGTGGCATTCGAGAGCTTCTGCAGCCACCGCGATCGCGCGCTTGCAGCACCAGTATTTGCTGACCGCGAGCGCGAGCCGGCGAAAAGCAGCCTGCTGCTCGTCGCCATCGTCGAAGGCACGCGCGAGCCGCATCATCAGGACCGTCGTCGCCTCGGACTCGATCGCGAGGTCGGCCAGCACGTTGACCATCAAGGGCTGCTCGATGAGAAGCCTGCCGAAAGCGGCGCGATGGGCTGTGTGATGGGTCGCCTGCGCGACTGCCTGTCTCATGAGCGAGGCCGAGCCGATCACGCAGTCAAGGCGCGTGTGGTTGACCATGTCGATGATCGTCCGCACGCCCCTCCCCTCCTCCCCGACCATCACCGCGGCCGCGCGCTCGAACTCCACCTCGCTCGATGCGTTGGAGCGGTTGCCGAGCTTGTCCTTCAGGCGCTGGATGTGAAAACCGTTGCGGGCTCCGTCCGGCAGCACGCGCGGCATGACAAAGCACGAAAGGCCGCCGGGGGCCTGGGCCAGGACAAGAAAGGCGTCGCACATCGGCGCAGACACGAACCATTTGTGGCCGGTGATCGAATATTCGCCGTCCGCGCCTGCCGGCTCCGCACGTGTGGTGTTGGCGCGCACATCCGAGCCTCCCTGGCGCTCGGTCATGGCCATCCCGAAGAGGACTCCACGCTTGGTCATCGGCGGCTTCAGGCCAGGGTCGTAGTCCAGCGACGTGACCAGTGGCTCCCACTGCTTTGCCAGCTCCGGCTGCTTGCGTAGGGCCGGCACCACCGCGTACGTCATCGAGACCGGGCAGCCGTGCCCGCCCTCGACCTGCGACCAAATGTAGAAGGCGGCCGCCCGCGCGGCGTGCGCGCCGGCGCGCGGTTCGCGCCACGGAATCGCGTGCAGGCCGCTCCCGACGGCAACCTCCATCAGCCGGTGCCAGGCCGGATGGAAATCGACCTCGTCGATGCGGTGGCCGAACCGGTCGTGAGTGCGCAGCTGCGGCGGGTTGGAGTTGGCCTGGAAGCCCCAGCGGATCGCCTCCTCGGTGCCGGCCAGCCGGCCCAGCTCGCGAATGCGCTCCTGCGCCCACGAGGCGCCCTCTCGCTCGAGCGCCTCCCGCAGCGGCCGGTCGGCCTCGAACAGGTTGTAGTCGACGAGCGGCGGCGGCTGGTTCAGGACCTCGTCGATGCCTGCTCGACCTCCTTGGCAAGCTCGGCAACCAGGCCCAGCTGCTCCTCGCGGCCCTCGGCGTCGCCGGACATCGGCGAGACGATGAGCGTGTCGACTCCGGCGTCGCGGTAAGCGCGGATGCGCTCGCGGGCCTGCTCACGCGTGCCGGTGATGGAGACCGCGTCGATAAGCTCCGCCGGCAGCGCCTCCATCGCCTCTGCCCGCCTGCCTTCGAGGTACAGGTCCTGGACCTGCTTGGCCGCAGACTCAAACCCGTATGAAGAGACGAGCCGGTTGTAGAAGTTCTGCTCGCGCGATCCCATCCCGCCTACGTAGAGGGCAAGCATCGGCCGCATGGCATCGCGCGCAGTTTCTGGGTTGTCGCTGATGTAGACGTTGACGCTGGGGCAGATCTTGAATCCGTCGAGCGTGCGGCCGGCGCGAGCCGCGCCCTCCTCGAGCGGGGCGCGAAGCTCAGCCGTGTGCTCGGGCGAGAAGAACACCGGCAGCCATCCGTCGGCAATCTCCCCGGCGAGGGCCACGTTCTTCGGTCCCAGCACCGCCAGATAGATCGGGATTCGCTTCTGTTCGGGGTGGATCGTCAGCTTGAGGGCCTTGCCCGGTCCGTCGGGTAGCGGGAGCTGGATGGTCTCGCCCTGGAACTCGACCTTCTGATGCGCCAGCGCCATCCGCACGACCTCTACGTACTCGCGCGTCCTCTGCAGCTGTTTGCCGAAGCGGACACCGTGCCAGCCTTCGGAGACCTGCGGGCCGGATGAGCCGAGCCCCAGGATGAGGCGGCCGCCCGAAAGCTGATCGATGGTCGCAGCGGTCATGGCGGTCATGGCGGCGCTGCGGGCAGGGATCTGGAAGATTCCGGCTCCGAGCTTGATCTTGCTGGTCTGGCCCGCAAGCCAGGCGAGCACCGTCGCGGCATCCGATCCATAAGCCTCGGCGGTCCACACCGAGTCGTAGCCGAGTGCTTCCGCGGCCTGGGCGACGCGGAGCTGGTCGGCAGGCCCGACCCCCATGCCCCAGTAGCCAATGCTGACGCCGAGCTTCATGATCGAATCATGGCGCTCCTTTCGAGTGTAGATTCATGACGATGCACACCCTCTGGTTCCTACCCCTGGGCGGGCTCTTCATGGTCGGGGTGGTCGTGGTGGCGATCGTTCTGTTGGTCCACTTCCTGTCCGGACCCGGCCCAGTGGCGCCTCCGTACTCGGCGGGCCCTCCGGGCGTCCCCCCAACTCCGCCGAGGGAGACCCCGCTCGACATACTCGCCCGGCGTTTCGCCTCCGGCGAGATCAATGCCGAGGAGTACGAGCGCGCGCGAAAGCTGCTGAAGGACGAACCTCCCGGCTAGTTGCCCTCTAGCTAACGACCTGCGACCAGCAGATATAGAAGGAAGACGTTCAGGCTGACGATCACGGCCACCACCACGGTGGCGATCGCGGTCGTCGACCGCTTGTTGACCAGGGTCCCCATCAGGTCGCGATCCCGGCAGAACAGCAGCAGGGGGATCAGCGCGAACGGGATCCCGAAGGACAGCACCACCTGGCTCAGCACCAGCGCGCGCGATGGGTCCAGCCCGACCGCGATCACCACCAGCGCCGGGGCCATCGTGATCGCGCGGCGCAGGAAGATCGGGATCTGGCGGTGGATGAAGCCCTGCATGACGACCTGACCGGCCAGCGTGCCCACCGACGACGATGAGAGACCGGAGGCCAGGAGTCCCAGGCCAAACACGATGTCGGCGCCATGGCCCAGGCTCGAGCCGAGGGCCTTGAAAGCTTCGTCCAGCCCCTGCAGCGGACCGATGCTCTGGCCGTGGAAGGCAGCCGCCGCCACCGTCAGCATCGCGATGTTGATCACCCCGGCCACGCCCATCGCGATGACCTCGTCCCAGCGCTCGAAGCGTAAGATCTTCTTCTGCTCCTCCTCCGCTGGGTCAGCGCGGAGTGGAGGCAGATCACGTGAGGCATCACCGTCGCGCCCAGGATGCCGGCGCCGAGGAGCACGCTCTCGGTGCCGTCGAAGCGAGGCACCAGAAGACCGGTCGCGACGCCGCTGATGGACGGACGGGCGAGGATCGCCTCGAACACGAAAGCGGTCACGATCACGCCGACAAGCACCGTGATCACGGCCTCGAAACCGCGAAAGCCGCGTGACTGAAGGGAAAGGATCCCGAAAGCCGCCACCGCGGTGATCAGCCCGGCCACGAACAGAGGGATGGCCGGGAACAGAAGATGGATGCCGATTGCTGCGCCGATGAACTCGGCCAGATCGGTCGCCATCGCGATGACCTCCGCCTGCAGCCACAGGCCGAACACTGCGGCCCGGGGGTACCGCTGGCGGCAAACCTCCGCCAGGTTGAGCCCGGTGGCGATGCCCAGCTTCGCGCTCATCGACTGGATGAGCATCGCCATGAGGTTGGCGCCGAGCACAACCCACAGCAGCATGTAGCCGTACTGCGCGCCACCGGCGATGTTGGTGGCGAAGTTGCCGGGATCGACGTAGGCCACGGCGGCCACAAAGGCAGGACCAAGGAATGGGAGCAGGGCGCGAAGGCCACGGGTCTCGCCGCTGAGCGCCTTCTCCGCCGCACGGAGCACACGCTCTTCGCCGGGGAGGGCGGCGACGACGGATTCGACCGGCGGCTTGCCGGGAGTGGTCAGGACGGGAGGAGTTTCAGCGCGCACGTTCGGGTTCCCGCTCCACGTAGATCGCGCGCGCAAGCCCGAGCGGGATGCTCACCCGGCTGCCCTTGATGCGGCATTCGATGGGCGAGTCGAACTCGCTCGTGGTGAGGATCTCGATTCGCGTCCCCGGCGTGAGCCGGCGCCTTTCCAGCTCGCGCAGGCGGGCAGGATCGTCGTCGGACACACCCTGCACCACCACCCGCTCACCCTTGCGGCAGTCACTGAGCACCCGCTCACTCAGGGGGCGCACCTTGCCCGTGAGGCTGGGGATGGCATGCCCGTGCGGGTCGAGCTCCGGCCGGCCGAGGAGCTCGAAGATGCGAGCCTCCATGGTCTCGGAGATCACGTGCTCGAGGCGCTCGGCCTCCTCATGGACCTCGTCCCAGCTGTAGCCGAGCACCTGGACCAGGAACATCTCGAGCAGCCGGTGATGGCGCACGAGCTCGAGCGCGACCTTTCTGCCTTCGCGTGTCAGCTGCTGGCCGCGATACCTGTCGTGCTCGACCAGTCCCTGGGCATTCAGTCGGGCGACCATCTCGCTCACGGACGGTGACGAGATGCCCAGTCTCTGGGCAAGGTCGCGCGTCGGGACGGGTCGCTGGTCGCCGTGAAGCAGGTAGAGGGCTTTGAGGTAATCCTGCTGGCTGCGGGTGAGGGCACTCCTAACCGGAAGCACTGGACTGCCTATCACAATTTGTAGGCTAACCTAATCTATTCGCTCAGCGCAATGGCATTGGCAAAGAAATATGCTGGGCGCGCCTTGCGGGACCGCTCGGCGACACGGGCCTTGGTGCTCGGGCTGCTCGCCCTGCCTTTCGGGGTCCTCTCGCCCTTCGCGATCATCGCCGGCATGCGTTCGCTGCGGCGCATCCGAGCCTCGGGTGGGATGAGTACCGGCGCCTTCTCGGCTGTCGTTGGTCTCCTGGGCGGGGTGATCGGGGCGTTCTTCCTGGTTGCGGGCGTGATCTTCTGGCTCGCGACCTCGTGAGCGGCCGGACGGTCGGCCGGGCGGTGGCGGCGCTCGTGCTCCTCGTCCTGGTGGTGTTCACGTATCCCGGCGCCGACCTGGCTTCGATAGCCGTCTGGCTCACGCCGCGGGCGACGATCGGCTCTCCATCCGCGGAGGCCGGCGCGCTGGCCTGGCTGCACGTCGAGCATCCGGCGGGACGGACCGCGTACATCGCGGATCCACAGGGGCGCGCCGTCCAGCTCCACGGTGCCATCCCGGGCGGAATGATCGACTTCTGGTCCGGCGCCGGCTCGTCGAACCTGACCCCGAAACCCTTCTACCCCATCGACCCATCGGCCTACGAAGGTCGCTGCCCCGACAACTCCTCGCTTGTCAGGGTGCCGCCCCTGTGCCGGACAGACATCACGCAGATGGCCGCGTTTGGATTCAACTCGCTGCGGCTGCCGATCTCATGGAGCCTGCTCGAGCCTGCACGCGGGCAGTTCAGCCAGACGTACCTGGCGCGCATCGCCCAGGTGGTGGGCTGGGCCCGCGCGGAGGGCATGTACGTGATCTTCGACATGCACCAGGACGCATATTCAAGGTATGTGGGGCGGGCGAGTCCGCCGCCCATTCCCGGCGGCGATACGACCGACCTGCAGTACGACAACGGCGCACCGGACTGGGCGACCTTCACCGACGGATTCCCGTCGGAGGTCTTCGGCGGCCAGCGCGAGCTGAACCCGGCAGTGCTCGAGGCGGACAGCAACTTCTGGTACAACCGCGCCGGCATCCAGGACGAGTACATCGCGACCGTCGCGTTCCTGACACGGAAGTTCATGAACGACAGCACCGTCGCCGGCTACAGCATCTTCAACGAACCCTGGCCGGGATGGAACCTTCCGCCCGGCTGGGAGGACCTGCTGCTCTTTCCTTTCTATCGGCGCGTGATCGATGCGATCACCGGCGTGCACGACGGGCTTCCATGCCCTACACACGTCTACATGCCCGCGCCGTGCGGATATCCCGACCTCGGAGTGCGCGACCGCAACCAGCTGTTTTTTCTCGACCTCGGCCTACCGCGAGAGATCACCGACTTTCCGACCCATCTCGACCTGGCGCTGAGCTCGTACCCCAACCTGGTCGTCGGGCTGCATGCCTACACGCACGGGTACACGCCCGACTCGATCTTTCTTCATCAAGACCCGGACAAGGCGTCCTATCCGTGGGGCGGGTATGAGCAGACTTACGCGTCCGCCGAGCGCGAGGCGCGTTCAATCAACGCGGCGCTCATGGTGACCGAGTTCGGGAACGATCCGAAGTGGGATCCGCTGATCCTCGCCAACGAGCTGATCGAGCAGGAGCAGCACCGGGTGGGGTTTGCGTTCTGGACGTGGAAGGAGAACTGCGGCGACGTGCACAGCTGGGGCATGTTCGAAGGGATCGACTGCTCGAGGTCGAAGCAGCTGCAGGCGCAGCCGCAGAGCGGGTGCCTGCGGCCGGAGCGCGAGCGGCTCCTGGCGCGCGTTTATCCGAGCGCGTCGGCCGATCCCAACCTCACGTTTCACTACGACCCTTCCACTGGTGCTTTTCAGCTGCAGGCAAGCGGGCAGCTCGGGGACGTGCCGACGGTGGTGGTGATCCCCGTCGAGGTAACCGGGGCCGTCACCGTTTCGGGCGCGGTGGCGGGGGAGCCTGCGATCTCGCAGCAGGCGCATGGCGTCCGGATGGTGACGGTCTATCCGTCGGGGGGCGCGTTCGCGATCAGCGTGGCGGCGGCGTCGCTCGCGCCGCTGGGGTGCGATACGGCTCCGCAGCTGTGACAGTTGGGCCTGAAGCCCTCCTATCCCCTGCAGCAAGGATCAGCTCCAGCACCGGCAGCGCGTGCAGAACCTGACGCGACCTGATGGCGAGGTCCCAGATTGGCTCGAACTTCTTCCAGCCGCCCGCGTAGGCGATGTGACGCAAGCGCGGCTTGAGCCCCGGCTTGGCTGAGGCTCCGCGGAAGATCGATCCCCAACGGTAGAACTCTCGGTATGCGCTCCAGTAGCCAGCCTCGAGCTCGGCCGGCGTCAGACGAGCCGGCTTGAAAACCACGTGCCTCGTGTCATAAAGATCCCAGTCGCTGTGCAGCAAGCGCTCAGCGCTCTTGATGCGCTCATAAAGTGCCGTATCCGGGTAGGGCGTGAGGATGTGGAAGGTCGCCGTCTCGATTCCGTTTTCGATCGCCCATTCGACGGTCCTGTCAAAAACGTCAGGGCCGTCCTGATCCATGCCGAACACGAAGCTGCCGTTGACCATCACGCCCAGGTCGTGTAGCCGCCGGATTGCAGCCGCGTAGTCGCGCCCGATGTTCTGATACTTGCGCTGCTCGCTGAGATTGGCGGAGTTGACGGTCTCGAAACCGACAAAAAGACTCCGCAGCCCGCTCGCGACCGCCTTCTCGAGCACTCGTGGCTGTTCGAGCACCGCCTTGACAGTGCCCGCCGCCTGCCACAACCGGCCCATCCCGCGCATCCCATCGAACAGAGCCTCGGCGAACGGCGGGCTTCCAAACAGGTGGTCGTCGAGAAAGTAGAGGTGCCGTCCAGGAAGGCGGTCGATCTCGGCGAGGGCGCCGTCGACCGTTTGCGTGTAGAACTGCTTGCCGCCCTTGAAGAAGGCCACCTTGTAGCAGAAATCGCAGACGTGAGGGCAGCCTCGCGACACCACTATCGAATTCGGCACGAGGTAGCGATGCCGCTTGATGAGATCGCGTCGGATTGGCGGCACACCGAAAAGCGATCGGTGCGTCGACTCATAACGTCTCAAAGGCACGCCGGCTCGGAGATCGGTGAGGAATTGCGGCCAGGTGTCCTCGCCTGGGCCGAGAAAGATGGTGTCCGCGTGCTGCATCGCTTCGTCCGGCAGTGACGTCACGTGGAGCCCCCCCAACACGACGTACGCACCTCGGGCTCGATACGTGTCGGCGATCTGGTACGAGCGTCGGGCCGAGGTGATGTAGACCTGAATGACGACCAGATCGGGCTCGTCGTCGAACCGAACCTTTTCGACGTGCTCGTCGTGAATGCTGACCTGGTCGTCCTCCGGCAGGTAGGCAGCGAGCGTGGCCAGGCCAAGGGGCGGAAAGAGCGAGTACTTGATGGGCCGGAAGAAAGGGCTGGTGGCTTCAGTGAGGGCCGGCAGGATCATCTTGACCCGCATCAACAGCGCCCCACAAACGGGGAACGCTCAGCGCGCGGATGGAGTTACGAGGTCGGCGCCGGGCTACTGGCCGGGGCGGGGCCAGCTGCCGTAGACGGTCGCGATGCTCGAGGCAGACTCGGACTGCGTCGCCAGGTTGTAGACGAAAGTTTTCCCGTTGGCCGTGGTCGGTGGTCCCGGCCCGCAGTTCGGCGTGCAGGGCGTCTCTTCGTATGAGAAGAGTGAGGACGAGTTGAGGAAGATCGGCGACGAGCGCACGTTGCCCAGTTGCCCCCCGGACCTGCCGTTGTAGCCGTAGATCCACACGTGCGGGTTGCCTGATGAGTCCCGCACCCCGTACGCCGCGTATGTGTCGCCGGCGTCGCTGATGGGGCGGATCCAGGCCTGCTGCAGCGCGAACAGATCGGCGACGCCGCTGCTCGGGTCCCAGACCTTGATGGCGGTCTTGGACGGCTCGCGGAAGTAGAGCTGGCTGCCGGTGCTCGACCAGGTCGCCATGGTGCCGTTGGCCTGTGAGTAGGCCAGCGACCCGTCCTTAGTCTTGCGGATCTGCAGGTGCGCGGCCCCTCCGCTGGTGAAGGTCTCCACCAGCGCGAGGTACTTGCCATCGGACGAGAAGCCGAGGTAAGCGTTGTCCTCATCGGGGTTGAATCCGCGGCCGGGTACGGAGCCGTACGTGGCGATAATCCGGTCTCCGCCACCGCTGAGCAGGTGGAGGTTGACCGCGCTGGCCGATGAGGTGACGTACGCGATCGCGCTCTCGTCTGGGCTCCACGCGTGGACGCCATCCATCCAGAAGCCACCCTGCCAGTTGGCGATCACGGCCGTGGCGCCGGAGAAGACATCGAGCGTCGCGAGCACGCTGGGGCCGGTCTGGCCCGGATTCTGGGTCGCAGACCACGAGACCATGCGCTGGGTCACCAGCTGTGGAACCCAGTTGCCTTTGATCGTGCACAGGGTGCGTGGGTGCGCGGCGTCGGTCACATCGGCAAGGACCTTGGAGTTGGAGCCCTGCATCATGACCACCGCCTCGTGCGCCGACGGCGAACCGGTGCAGCTGGCGGACAGGGTCGCCCAGGACGGGACCGAGACCGCGCTTGCGGTGGGCAACGGCGAAGGGGATGGGCTCGGGCTGGGTGACGGTGATGAAGGCGAGGTTGAGGCCGATCCTGAGGGCGGCAACGCGGAGGGCGTGGTCCGAACCGCGACGTTGGTCGTGGTTCCGCACGCTGCCAGCACCATCACGGCGGCAAGCGCGAGCAGGCCTGTCCTCAGGCTCATCGGGAAGACAACGCGGGCGGCCGGGCGGGGGTTACGGGGGGTCGTCCTGGGGGCACAGGCGCACAAGGATAAGCAAAAGAGAGGACCGAATCACCCCTAAGGCCGGCGGGTGGAACCTCCGCCCAGTGAGAAGGCTTTGCGGAGGACCCGTTTCACGGCCGGGTGCTCCAGGTCCGCAGGCGTGCGCAGCGTGATCGATCGCATCTCCTTGCCACCGCCCTGAAGCAGGCCGCTCCCGTCGTCCAGCTCGACCCCACGGTAGAAGTAGAGGTTCGCGTGGTCGGGAAAGGTCCCGATCCCGCACACGTTGCCGCGATCGTCCGCGTATCTATAGAGCTTCCACATCGCGCGGCTCGAGCGCGGGGCCACAGAGCGATAGGGGATCTCTTTGCTCTGCGGCGCCACGACCTTGACAGCTTTCCGGGCAGCCTGGATCACAGGTTGGGTGGCCGCCGGGAGCCCCTGGGTCATCTCCGACATTCTGGCGCTGTGGCGCATACTGACGGCGAGATGCTCTTCGGATTTCACTGGATCTGGGGCGTGATCCTGCTCGCAGTCGTGCTGATCCTTTTCGGCGTGGGGCGGCTGCCCAGCGTTGGCGAGGGATTGGGGCGCGGGATCAGGGACTTCAGAAAGGCCCTTTCGGGCGGCGACGATGCCCCCAAGGGTGGCCCCCCGGAGGGCGGCAAGAACTAGGCGGCCTTCGGGCCGTTGTCCAGGCTCCCCTCGATGCGGTCTTCGAGCGCCCACATCGACTCGCACCTGCTGACGACCAGCATCAGGTCTTCCAGCTGGCCGCGTAGAGGACGGTTGGGGTCCTTCGGCGCACAGGCTTTCTTCTCTTTCCGGGGGTAGGATCGGTAATTCGGGCTCATGCGACGCATCGTCGGCGCCAACCAGTTTCGGAGTCCGTCTCACTCGCGTCTCGAATTCAGTCTCAAACTCGAGAGTGATAGAAGGTAGGCGGAAGCGATGCCGACCGATGAGGAATTGATCACCAGCGTCGTGCGTGACTACTACGAGGGTTGGTACGACGCGGACATCCACCGCATGGAGCGGGCTCTGCACACCGACCTGGTGAAGCGCTCTTCGGCCCGAGACCAGGGTGCGACTCTGAGCTTCATCACGAAGCAGCAGATGGTCGAGTACACCGGTAAGGGCGAGGGCAAGGCGGATGGGGCCGATCGAGCGCTCGAAATCGAGATCCAGGACCTGTCCGACAGCATCGCGAGCGTCACGGTGCGCACGCCCGTCTACTACGAGTACCTCCACCTGGTCCGCACTCCTGACGGCTGGAAGATCGCCAACGCTTTGTTTCGGCCGCTGCGGACAGGCTGAAATTGCTGACCGCGATCCCGCGTGAGCAGACACGGGCACGCCGGCCGGATCAGTCAGGTCACGTCGAGCGAGATGGCGTCCAGCTCTTTTACGAGGTGTATGGCTCGGAGGGTCCGGCCGTCTTCCTGCTCCCGACCTGGTCGATCATCCACTCACGCCACTGGAAGCTGCAGATCCCCTACCTCGCGCGCCACTTCCGAGTCCTGACGTTCGACGGGAGGGGCAGCGGCCGGTCGGACCGTCCGGCGAGCGGCTACTACGAGCGCGAGTTTGCGGCCGATGCCTTGGCGGTGATGGATGCCACGTCCACCGACATCGCCGTGCTCGTGTCGCTGTCGCTCGGTGCGCGGTGGGCGCTGATGCTGGCGGCCGATCACCCCGAGCGGGTCGCCGGCGCCGTTTTCATCGCGCCGTCGGCGCCGCTCGGCAAGACTCTGGCTTCGCAGCAGCCGTACCTGTGGGATCGCGAGCTCAGGACCGACAAGGGCTGGGCCAGGTACAACCGCTACTACTGGCTGCGCGACTACCAGGGTTTCCTTGAGTTCTTCTTCGCGCAGATGTTCCCGGAGCCACATTCCACC
Source organism: Chloroflexota bacterium (assembly GCA_005881025.1). Classification (GTDB taxonomy): domain Bacteria; phylum Chloroflexota; class Dormibacteria; order Dormibacterales; family Dormibacteraceae; genus CF-54. The sequence continues at coordinate 14,162 of VBFO01000018.1, forward strand.
AAGCAGATCGAGGATTGTGTCGGGTGGGGCCTGGAGACGACGCCTGAAATCCTGATCGCGACCGAGATCGAGAAGGAATTCGACGAGCAAGCCACCCGCGGGCTGTGCATGCGAGTTCGGTGCCCGGTGCTCGTGATCCATGGTGCTGACGACCTGATCAGCAGTCCAAGCCGTGGGATCGCGCTTGCGGAGGCGACTCGCGGTGAGCTTGTCCTTCTGGAGGGCTCGGGGCATGGGCCGCATGTGCGCGACCCGGTCAAGGTGAACCTGCTGCTGCGCGACTTCATGGGGAGGCTCGGCGGCAAGTAGAATCCGGCCGTTGCGCGACGTCAAAGCTCCGTCCGCCGACTCCGTCGCCGCCGTCCGCCGCCTGGCCAATGGTTATCAAGTGACCCAGGCGCTGCATGTCCTGGTTCGTCTTGGCATTCCAGACCGGCTGGCTCGCGGCCCTCGTTCGTCGGCCGACCTTGCAGCCGAGACCAATGCCCACGAGCCCTCCCTCTACCGCCTTCTTCGCGCAGTGGCCGCGCTTGGTGTTCTGAATGAGATGGATGGTCACCGTTTCGCCCTCACCGAGCTCGGGGAAGCCCTTCGCTCCGATGTGCCTGGCAACCTGGCCGGCTGGACCGAGTTTGTGGGGCGTCCATATCACTGGAGCGCGTGGGCCCGTCTGCTTGAAGGGGTCATGACCGGAGAGCACGCGTTCCGGCTAGAGCACGGAATGAGTGTGTGGGAGTACCGCCAGCAGCATCCGGACGAGCTGGCGATCTTCAACCGTGCGATGAACTCGGCCACCAGCACGATCAGCCCCGGCGTGGTGGCGGGATATGACTTCTCGACCGCCGCGACTGTGGTCGACGTGGGCGGTGGCGGGGGCCTGCTGCTGACCGAGATCCTGAAGGCGAACCCCCGCGCACGGGGCGTGCTGTTCGACCTTCCCGGAACCGTCAAGGATGCTCAGGCGTTCGTCAGCGGCTCCGGCGTGGACGACCGCTGTGAGCTGGTGGCGGGCGACTTCTTCAAAACGGTGCCCTCCGGCGCGGACGTGTACATCCTCAAGTCGATCCTTCACGACTGGTACGACCAGGAAGCTTCAGCCATCTTGCGGACGGTCCGGGCCGCGGTGCCGCCCGACGGTGTGCTCCTCGTCATCGAGCAGATGATCCCGGGCCCCAACGAGGGCGCTCCTGCGAAGTTCGGTGATCTCAACATGATGGTCGCGGCCGGGGGCCGGGAGCGGACGCGCGAGGAATGGGAGGAGCTCTTCGCCGGCGCCGGCTGGCGTCTGGAAGATGTCCGGCCGGCGGCTACCCGGTCAGGCTGGGGCCGAAGCCCTCATCGCCTCCAGCTGCGAGGTCATCTCTCCGTAATGAACCCGGATGTGCGATACACAAGGCCTGGCCAGGAACTGCCACGTGGGGATGCCGTCAAGGTCTTCGACCTCCGCCCAGACTACGGATTGATGGTGGTCGGCCTCCGGGCCGCCCGCCGACTTCAGGTCGACCGGCTGATCGAGGTCGTCGGACGGCAGCGCTCGGAGCCAGGACATGGCTTGAGCGCGCAAGGCTTCGAGGTACCCGGTCATCAGGCTGCGGCTGACCTTGCGTGCTATGGCATCGGCGGCGTCTTTCGAGACGCCGGCGCCGAAGTAGGCGCCGTCCGGCTTCACGTCTCGCCACTCCGGGTCTGCGGCCATC
>VBFO01000168.1:0-3731 GCA_005881025.1 Chloroflexota bacterium
CTCCCGCACGTGCCTCTCGGAAAGGCCCGCGCGCTCCGCCAGCTGCACCGACGATGCGGGCCCCTCGACGGCCGCGGTGAAGAGGCCGGTGGCCTCACCGATCTCGATCATGTAGGTCAGGAATCCCCCGGTATAGATGTCGAGAAGGCGGTTCGCGAACTCCTTGACGCTTGCGCGATCGACGGTTTCGGGCATGGGGGCCAAAATTCTAAGTCGCGCCTACCTTTGGTACCAGCCCTCGAGAAAGGCGCGTCCAAGGGTGCCGTTGAAGACCATGTACATCAGCCAGGCGGGTGTCGCTCCCCGGTCAATCTCGATCTTCTCGGCCTCGAGGGCGAGGACCGCGAAGATGTAGCGGTGCTTTCCAGTGCCCGGCGGCGGCGCGGCGCCAACGTAGCGCATCGTTCTGGCGTCGTTCGGGAGCTGGAAGGCGCCCTGCGGGAGCCCCGGGCCGGACTCGTCGCCGGCGCGGGCAGGCAGCTGGGTGACGCTGCCCGGAATGTTCACCACGGCCCAGTGCCAGAAGCCAAGGACGGTGGGCGCTTCGGGGTCGACCATGGTGACCACGAAGCTCTGCGTCCCTGAGGGGAAGCCGCTCCAGGAGAGCTGCGGGGAAGCGTCCTCGCCGCCGGCGCCGAAGATGCCGCTGACCTGCGGCATCGCCAGCTTCTCGCCCTCCCGCAGGTCGTTGCTGGTCAGTGAGAACGAGGCCGCTGGGGGAAGGTTCTCGTAGGGGTTCCAGCTCATTTGGACTTCTCCTGTCGTGAACTGGAGTTGATCGAAGGGCCGAGCCGGTCGCCGATCACCATCAGTGCCGCGTTGACCGTCGCACCCAGCTTCCCGACGAGTTGCCCCATGAAGGCATTGAGCTTGTCCGCATTGATCGCCGGTACTTCCACTGCCATGGTCCGAGCCTCCTTGGGTTTGGGATTCAGCCAGGCTAGGCTCGATCCAGAGCGCTCGCATCAGGGACCCCCCCTGGTTGTCTGGTGCTCCCGACGCCATAGCATCGGTGCAAATGCCGCTGGGGCTGACGATGCAGCCACATTGGGTCCACCAATCGGAACAACTCACGAACTGGACTCTCCTCTGCCTGCTTCGTCGGCCCGCCTTTGCGTACCCCGCCCCGCGCCCGCAAATCAGACCAGCGCCGAGATCAGCTCCGCCGCTCGGGCGGCCGTCCCGGACTCCACGTCGACGTAGTCGACCGGCGCGGCCAGCACTGAGCGCAAGGCGGCAGCGAGCTGCTTCGGCGTCGCGTCGTCGAAGTCCATACTGCGGCCGGAGCGGTAGCGGTCGAGGCGGTGCCGCACGTGCAGGTTCTGTTCGAAGTGGTCGCGCAGCGGGAAGTAGAGGAACGGCCGCCGCGCTGCGGTCAGCTCCATGGTGGTCGTCAGGCCGCCCTGAGTGACCGCCACGTCGCACGCGGCGAGGTGCAGGTCGAGGTCGGACACGAACGGCAGCAGTTCGACCCCGTTCACCGCGGGCAAGCCGGCGGGATCGATGCGTGGCCCGGCCACCGCGATCAGGCGAAGCCCTGGGATATTGCGCTTTGCGACCGGAAACGCCTGGATCACCCGCGCCAGCAGCGCCTCCCCCACGGCGGAGCCGCCCACCGTTGCGACGCACACGACCTCGCCCGGCCGATAGCCCAGCCTTGCCCGCAGCGCCTCGCGGTCGCCGAGCTGGTGCGGCTCATGGCCAAGTACGTAGCCGCCCGTGAAAGTGTAGTGACCTTCCGTCCACTCCCGGATCCGCGGCAGGCCGGGGCCGAAGGTATGGGGAACGATGTCCTCGGGCCGGCCGATGAAGATCGCACGGTCGCGGACTCGCGGGAAGCGTGCGACATGCTCGAGCATCTCGGCGTTGTAGTCGGCGGTCAGGAGCGCGTCGCGCTCGCCGCGCTCGGGCATCGGGAGCCAGCCGACGAAGTCGGTCATCCAGACGTAGGCGGCGCTCTTCAGCTCGGGGTTCTCGTGCAGGAAGTAGTCCACCTCCCACGCCTCGTCAGCGATCCAGAGGTCGTAGTCGGCGTGCCGGCTCGCCTCCAGGAAGACCATGAAGTTGGCCAGCAGGATCTCGTCCATCCGTCGCCACGCCTCGAAGACATGCAGGCGGTGGGCCGCAGACTCGCTCTCGATGTGGCGCGACTCGTTGGCCAGGTGGCGGCTGACGGGATGGATCGTCTCCCCCTGCGCCTCCAGCAGCCGGGTCACCGGGTCCTGCGCCAGCCAGTGGATCTCGAGGCCGGGTACCCGCCGCCGCAGCTCGCTCGCGATCGCGATATCCCGGCGAGCGTGACCGAGGCCGATGGGCGAGGAGACGAAGAGCACCCGCCTGGGACGTCCGACAGCGCGCCGCCGCACCTCCGGGTGGGCAGGCGGCAGCAGGAACTCAGCGAGCGCCAGGTTCCACCGGGTCGCGCGCGTGCGGCGCATGACCCGAGCCGGCCATCGTCAGCAGGCGCCCGCCCGTCGCCTCAGCCAGTACGACGCCGCGCCGGTGAGGGCTGACGGCGTCAGCCTCGCCGTGAATGACGAGCACCGGGCAGCGAACGCGCCGCGCCAGCTGCAGGCTCTCCTCGGCCTCGAGGCCGGGCGCGAGCTGCGTCGCGATCAGCACCTCGGCGGTGGTCTCCAGGCCCCAGCCGACGCAATCCTCGATCTGCTTGGTCGAATGCGACTCGGGAAACAGGCGACCGAAGAAGAACTCCAGGAAGTCGCGCAGGTCCCGCCGCCAGAAGTTGGCGTTGTACTTCTGCCAGCCCTCGTACTCCGGGCGCGGATCGGTGAAGCTTTCCATGGCCGCCATCCGCTCGGGAATGCCCGCCGCCACCGGGAGCGAGGGTCCGATGAAGACAGCCGCCGTGACCCGCTCGGGATGCTCGGCCGCCAGCAGCAGCGCGGTGCGCGCGCCCGAGGACAGTGAGACCAGCGCCGCGCGATCGGTCCCGCTCGCGTCCATCACCGCCAGGGCGTCGGCCGCGAGGGCGCGGTCGCCGTACGCCTCGGGATCAGTGGGGCGGTCGGACGCGCCGCTGCCGCGAGCGTCCATCGTCAGAACCCGGCAGTGGCGTGCGAGGTAGGCCACCTGGAGCTTCCAGAACCGCGACTGCACGATCGACCAGGTGGGGAGGAAGAACACCGTCCGGTCGCCCGCGCCGAACAGCTCCCAGTAGCTGCGTCCACCGTCACACAGGACGAAACCATGGCGATCGGGTTCGCGGGCTCGCATCAGCTTGTCTCCACGGCAACACGCATTGTGGTCGGGGACGCTGGCGACCGGCCCGGCCGATCGCCTCCGGCGCGATGATGCGCTACCCGCCGTGGCCACGTCGCGGATGCGAGCCTCGCCGGCCTGTGCCCCCAAGGCCAGGCCCACCTCCTGCGCGAGCGAGCTCGGCGTGCAGAGCATGGTGGAGAAGGCGTAGTAAGCCCGACCGACCGGGTTGAGGTTCTGCTCGACACGGTCCCCGGCGATCGGCTCGACCACCATCCAGGTGCCGTCCGGCGCCAGCGCCTGCCGGACGTGCCCGGCGGCGCCCACGGGGTCACCCATGTCGTGCAGGCAGTCGAACATGGTCACCAGGTCGTAGTTGGCGCCCGGGAAGGCGGCGGCCGGCGCCACCTCGTAGGCGACGCGGTCGGCCAGCCCGGCCGCCCTGGTCTCCTCCCGGGCCCCCTCGATCGACTCCCGGTGGTAGTCGAAGCCGGTGATGCTGGAGGCCGGGT
>VBFO01000168.1:3803-4722 GCA_005881025.1 Chloroflexota bacterium
GAGGGCGGGCAGCCAGGAGGTGACGAGGTTGGCGTTGTAGCCGGGGCGGAAGAATCGCTCGCAGCCGGTGTGCACGCCGGAGTCGTGCTCGTGCCAGCCGAAGCCGGCGCCGCTCTTGAAGGCGGCCTCGATGCTGGGCTCCGACCTGAGCGTTGCCGTCGCCAGCTCGAAGGCGCCGCAGACGAACGCCGGGCTGTCCTCGTTGGCGAGCGCCAGGGCCTGCTCGGGCGGCAGCAGGTACTCGCCGGAGCCGGCGTCGTACTCCACGTAGCCGCCGGCCGCCTGGGCGTTCAGCCACTCCCGCACGTAGCGCTCGGTGGTCCCCGTTCGCTCGGCCAGCTCGGCAGGCCTGACGGGCCCGGCGCCCGCCAGAGCCTTGTACAGGCCGAGCCGGTCGCCGATCACGATCAGTGCCGCGTTGACCGTTGCGCCCAGCTCCCCAACAACCTGGCCCATGAAGGCGTTGAGCTTGTCCTCGTTGATCGCCGGCACCTCGACTGTCATGTCCGAACCTCCTTGCGGTTGAGATTCAGCCAACGTAAGCGGGCTCCGGGACTGTCGCATCAGGGCCCCCCCTGGTTGTCGGGCGGCCGACGCCATAACATCCCGGTGGGATGCTGCTCGGTCGCGACAGGGAGATGGCGGCCGTAGAGCGGGCGCTCGCCGACGCCCGCCTTGGGCGCAGCGCGGCGCTGGTCATCCGCGGCGAGGCCGGGATCGGCAAGACTTCCCTCCTCCGCTTTGCGGTGGAGGGTGCTGTCGAGATGCGAGTGCTCGCCGCGCGCGGCGTCCAGTTCGAGGCGGACGTCCCCTTCTCGGGCCTGGACGAACTGCTTCGCCCCACCCTGTCGCTGCTCGAGCGACTCCCAGCCACCCATGCCAGGGCACTCCGATCCTCCCTCGGCCTCGGCGAGCGCGT
>VBFO01000115.1 GCA_005881025.1 Chloroflexota bacterium
AGTCCTGGTACACGACGGTCACCCCCAGGGCGTCCAGCAGGTGCGCCCCGTTCACGACGGCAGTGATGGAGCATGGGGTCGCCAGGCCTGTGCATGGCGGGGGAAGGGTGTTGGAGCCGCTGTTCGCCTCCAATGCGGCGAGCCGCGCAGTCTCACGCGCAGCGCCGGAGAGGAGGTTGGCCAGGAGCACGCCACGCCCGATGTCCACAGTCGCGCCGATCAGCAATAAAAGGACGGGGGCGACGAGGGCGAACTCCACCATGGTCTGAGCCAGGAGATGCCTTCTCACCATGACGTCGAAGTCCTGCTGGACCCTGTGATGGTGATCAGCCCGCCGAAGAGGTTGAGGTCGTTGAACCCGTAGTACACATAGACGTCAACCTCCGACTGGTACTGCGGGCTCGCATTGCCTGCACAGTTGGCAGAGGTTCCGCAGTACACGACCACCACCGCCTGGCCGGCAACCGGTTTTGTGTAGTCGGTGCCGGCCACGAAGGGCGGCGCGTGTCCGACCTGCGTGGGACACGCGACGTTGGAAGTCACCGCCGCCAGGTCGGCCGTGACCAGGCTGCACATGTTGGCCAGGCCAGGGCCGTTGGTGGTGGCCGTCTTGCCCGCCACGTAACGCGCTCCGTCGCGCGCGGCGTCCGACGTGGCGACCCCGAACTGGTAGCCGCGACCAACCTCGATCGTGCCGGCCGCAAGCAGCATGAGGATGGGTAGGGCCAGGGCGAACTCGACCATCGCCTGCCCGCGCCGGGACCGCTGGTTACAGCTTGAGCTTGAGATTGGCACCGATCAGGCGGGCGATGTCCGCAGCTCCGCGAGCGACCAGCGAAGAGGGGTCGCGCTGCATGACGAGGGCGCCCGCGAGCGTGGCCTCCTCGGGTTTGCTTCCGTCGAAACCGACTGTGACAGAGACCTGCTTCCCGAGCACCGATTCGATGGCAGCGCGGTCAAGTGGCGAGTGTGGCGTGCGCAGGTTGAGCACTATCTCGATCCGGCTGTCGGGCACGCCCATGATGTCGCGGAAGACGGCAAGGGCCCGCCGCGCGTCTGTCATCGCGGCGATCTCCGCGGGAACGACGATGACCAGGCATTGGGCCCGCTCGACCACCACCAGCGAAGCCTCCGCGAGCGACGTGCCGAGGTCGACGATCACAACTCGCTGGCCTGGCGCGACGATGTCGAGCGTCCTCGACGTGAGGTCGGCGTTCAGCAGGTCCGACTCTTCAGGACGCAGAGTGGCCGGCAGCACGCCCAGGCCGGAGCGGTGATTGACGATCGCCCCCTTGAGGTTCTTCGTGAAGTCGGCCGGTGGTGCCTTGGACGCGCTGGCCACCGAGCCCGTGGCGATGAGGTCCGCGAACAGGGCTGCGTGACCGAACGGTTCCGAGAGGTCGATCAGCAGCACCTGTCTCGGATATTTGCTCGCGAGTGATGCGGCTGTGTTGACCGCGAGCGTGGTGACCCCCGACCCGCCTTTCGCGGAAAAGAAAGCCACGAGCGGTGCCGAGGCTCGCCATGCCTCCTGGGCCTGCGCCGCGTCAGCAGCGGCAAGCTCCTGCTCCCAGAGCTTGTCGAGGCCTGTGCCGACCTTCTCGACATCGGTACCGAGCGCCTCCATCAACCCATCGCGGTCGAGCGTGAGCAATGTCGCGTCGGTCAATCCGTGGATGCTGGTCACGTAGCGGTCACCGGTGCGAGGGACGGGCAGGATGAGCAGGTCACCTGGCGCCGGTCGGCGCGACAGCACCACCTTGCCGGCGGCGTCGAGGATCGCGCCCTCGCAGGCGCCCGACGCCAGGAAGATCACCAGGTCGCCACCATGGGTGCCCAGCCGGAGCGTTTCGCCGGCGGCGAGGGCCACCGTGCGCATCCGCCTCGCCAGTGCTCGCAGCTCGCCGTCATTGAGCTCGGCGAAGACCGAGGACATGGCCAGGATCCGGGCGTGCTGCTGCAGCGTGGAAAGAGACGGCTCGTTGACTGGCCGCGAGCCGGACTCCACCTGCTGTGCTCCTACCTCCCGCGCCCCTTGGTTCTCGCGAACCTCGTTGGCGCCCAAAACGCCGATAATGTACCAACGTCCCCCCAGAACTCCATCCCACATCGCACTCGCGGAATGGGGTCGGAATCCCCGACGCACCGGTCGCGTGAGGGTCCGGGGGCCGCCACCTCCCGCCCGCAGGTCGCTGCACAGGTCAACCAGGCGCTCATCTCGGCGCTGACGGGACAGGGCACCGTGCTGAAGGCAAGGACCGCGGATCTGCTGGCCGACGTGCGGTCGGTGGCCCCCGCGATCACGGCTGTGATGCACCGGCCGGGGATCACCCTGGCTCAGCAGTCGCGGGTGACGCAGGCGATCTACAAGTCCGGAATCGCAGCTGAGCTGCTCGACTCGCTCGCCAGTCCTGACGCCTCCACGCGTGCCGCGGCGGCACGGATCTGCGGAGCGCTCCGGCTTGCCGATGCAGTGCCCTGGCTGAGCGACCTGCTCGGTGACCCTGAGCAGCCGGTGCGAGATGCGGCGGCGCGAGCGCTCGGGAGCACCGGCGGCCGTCGGGCCGTCGATGCGCTGATGTCGATGGCGGATAGCTTCGAGCCACAGCGGCTGGCCGTCGACGTCGCGCATGCGGCCTCTGACATCGACCTCGACGCCTGGCTGCGCAGACCCGGCAACGTCAAGGCCACCGTGGTGGTGGCGCTAGCCTGCGGATTGCGCGGCGACGCCCTTCGCTTCCCGCGCCTGGTGGCGATGGCCCGGGACCCCGGCGCCGCCCCGGAGGTGAGGGCGGCGGCGTGCCGAGCGCTGGGCATGATCGGCGACCGGGCTGCCGCTGGAGTGCTCCGGAACCTGAGCAGCGATCCAGACCAAATTGTCTCAACTGCAGCCGCGCGCGCGCTTCGGCGCTACCATCCCGGCTTGCCGAGGCATTAAGAACTCAGTTGAAGCTCTCCGAAAGGTTCGATCGCCGCTACCAGCAGACGCCCATGTCGGCGCCAGTTCCGTCGGCGGGCGCCAACCCGCCGCCTGCTGCAACGTCTGCCAGTCCGCCGGCCACCACCCAGACCTCCCCGCCGGTGGCCCCGGCGACTTTGGCCGCAACCCAGGTCATCGCCGTTCCTCAGCAGGTCGCGGAGCCCAGCATCCAGCTGAGCCCGGCGCTCGCAGCGGCCAAGAACGAGATCCACGCCCAGATGCTTGCTCACCACACGGCGCAGATCGACATCAACAACCGGGCCGGGATCAGGCGGCTCCTGCAGCAGCTGACCGAAGAGCACTTCCGGAGCAAGCCCGGTCTGGGCGTGACCTCCGCGGACAAGGAGCGGCTGGTCGAGGCTCTGTTCGACGAGGTCGTCGGACTCGGTCCCCTCGAGACGCTGCTTCGCGACCCTGAGATCACCGAGGTGATGGTCAACCGACCCGAGCAGATCTTCGTCGAGCGCCGCGGACGAATCGAGCTGACCACGCTCGCCTTCGAGGATGAAGACAGCCTGAGGCGCGTGATCGACCGCATCGTCTCGTCGATCGGCCGGAGGGTCGATGAATCGGAGCCGATGTGTGACGCTCGTCTCAAGGATGGATCACGTGTCAACGTGGTCATCCCACCGGTCGCCATCTATGGTCCATGCCTCACGATCCGCAAGTTCGGACGCGACGTGCTCAGCCCGGACCAGATCATCACGTTGGGTGGTGCGACCGCGGCGATGATGGAATACCTGAGCGCGGCCGTGAAGACGCGGCTCAACATCATCGTGTCCGGCGGCACCGGCTCGGGCAAGACGACCTTCTTGAACGTGCTGTCCGGATTCATCCCCGCCACCGAACGCATCGTCACGTGCGAGGACGCGGCTGAGCTTCGCCTGCGCCAGGTCCACGTCATCAGCCTGGAGTCGAAGCCACAGAACGTCGAAGGTCGAGGTGCCATCTCGATTCGCGACCTGGTGCGCAACTGTCTGCGCATGCGACCGGACAGGATCGTGGTGGGCGAGTGTCGCGGCGCCGAGGCGCTGGACATGCTGCAGGCGATGAACACGGGCCACGACGGCTCGATGAGCACGCTGCATGCCAACAACCCTCGAGACGCGGTCAACAGGCTCGAGACGCTGGTGCTGCTCGCAGGCACCGAGCTTCCCTCGCGCGCGATCCGGACTCAGATCGCATCAGCTGTGAACGTCGTCGTCCAGACCGAGCGCTTGCGCGGTGGTGCGCGAAAGGTCGTCTCGATCGCCGAGGTGATGGGCATGAAGGACGGCGAGATCGTGCTGCAGGAGCTGTTCGCCTTCAGACAGCTGGGCGTTTCTGCGGATGGCCGTGCAGTTGGCTACCACACGGCGACTGGCGCACGTACGGTGTTCCAGCAGCATTTCCGCTCCGAGGGCATCGAGCTACAGGAGGCGATGTTCGCCCCGACTCCGCAGCCACCTGCAGAGAGCTTCGCTCAGTAGAGAGATGAGAGACACCACCGCCGACGGCGCGCCGGCCGTCCACGACTCGCTGGATCCCGAGCTGCTGGCCGACTTCGGCCACCTGCTGCGAAACCAGCTCAACGCCATCGTCGGAGCCGCAGGCCTCCTGTCCGCGACGGCGACCTCGAGCGACCAGCGCGAGCTGGCCTCGGTGGTGCTCACCGGATCGGAAGAGCTGGCCGGCCTCGTCGACGAGGTACTCGACTCGCCGCTCATCCAGAGCGGTGAGTTTGAGCTGGCCCTTCATCCTTTCAATGTCCGCGGAAGCGTCGAATCCTGCCTGGCCCGACTCGCGGGCATCGCCGGGAGCAAAGGCATCAGCCTGAGCTTTCATGCGGCGGACGACGTCCCTCGCGTGATAGTGGGCGACTCCCGGCGCCTCGAGCAGGTGCTGCACTCACTGCTGCGCCTGGCGGTGGACCGCACGGAGAGGGGCGGCGTCCAGGTCGAGCTCACATGCGAGCCCAACGAAGGTCCGCTGAAGCTTCGGTTCCGAATGCGCGACACCGGTTCGGTCATGCAGCAGCGAGTGCTGGAGGCAGGCATGGCCGAAGGTGCCATCACGGGCGGCCTTGGCCCGGGCGAACGGCTGGCCGCCCTGAGCCTCCACACGACCAAGCACCTTGTCGAGATGATGGATGGTGAGCTTCATATCCAGCGTTCAGGCTCCGACGGAGCGGCCGCCACCGAGGTCGACGTCACCTTCCTCGCGGAGGCTTCCGCCGACCCTTCGGCCGGACAGGCCGAGCTGACCGGGATGCAGGTGCTCGTGGTCGCAGCTGAGCAGACCGAGCGCCGCGTGCTCGCCATGCAGACCGAGCTTTGGGGAGCACCCGCGACGGCGGCCGAGCCTGCCGAGGCATCACGCCTGGTCGCAGAAGGTCACAACTTTGGCCTGGCGCTGATCGAGCACAGACGACCACTCGTCGACGGGCTCTCACTCGCGGCTGACCTGAGGACTCATAAGGGCCCAGGCGAGCTACCCATCGTCCTCATCGTCGCCGGTCCAATCGGCGAGGAGGAGACCAGCGCCGCCGACAGCGGGGTGGTGCAGGCCACGCTGGCCAAGCCGGTGGCGCCTCAGAAGCTCCACGACGTGATGGCGCAGGTCGGGTTGAGGCGCCAGGCGCCGGTGGCGCCGGTGCCGGAGGTTGAGTCGCCGGCCATCAGCCTCAAGGTCCTGGTGGCCGACGACAACACGCTGAACCAGAACATGCTGCGGCGCCAGATCAGCAAGCTCGGGCACCAGGTCGATGTCGTGTCCAACGGGCGCCAGGCGGTGAGCGCGGTCGAGAACCAGCCATACGACGCGCTCTTGATGGACGTTCTGATGCCGGAGATGGATGGCCTTCAGGCGGCGGAGGAGATCTGCCGCCGCTGGACGCGGAGCACACGGCCGCGCCTGATCGCGCTCACCGCGATGACCGGTCCGGGCGACGAGGAGCGGTGCATGAAGGCGGGCTTCGACGATTACATGAGCAAGCCCGTGCACCTTGACGAGCTGGCGGAGGCGCTCAAGGCCGCCGCGGGCTTCAGGGCCCTGCCTAAAGCTCTCGGCTAGCGGATCCGACGCTCATAACCTGTTTCTGCGCACAGAAGCAGGGAATCGCAGCCGCTCAGTAGGCCGAGCGGCGAGAGGCCCGAGCCTCGAGCAGCACCACGACGATCACGATCAGCCCCCCCAGCACCATCAAGCCACCCAGCGCCTCGGCCTCGATTCCGCGCGGCTCGAGGATGATCTGGATCATGGCCGACCCGAAGACCAGCATGTAGCTCAGCCCCAAGAGCCGCACTCGCGGCGCGACCCGCTGATCATCGGCTCCCCGCCAAGGACGCTTGCCGACGATCAGCAACCAGGCGCCCAACACCAGGGCGATGGCGGCCAGTGCCAATGTGATCAGCTGGATGAGGCTCGTCGTCACGGTCCCAGATCTTAAAACGAGCCCTCGGCCTGAAGACCCCCTTCGGCGCATTCCGGCTTAGGGGACAATCTCACGAGTCGATGCCCAAAACCGAACCGATCAAGGCCGTCCGTGGCGTCCGCGACATCCTGCCCGAGGAGCGCGGGCTCTGGCGCGTCGCCGAGCAGGCGGCGGCGAGGGTCGCCCATCGCTTCGGATATCGAGAGATCGAGACGCCGATCATCGAGCGCCGGGAGCTGATCGAGCGTGGAGTCGGCGAGGACAGCGACGCCGCCACCAAGGAGCTGTATCGCTTCGAGGACCGCGGCGGCCGCCAGCTCGCGCTTCGCCCGGAGGCCACCGCCAGCGTCGTGCGCGCGTACTTCGAGGGCGGCCTGAACCAGGGACCGCAGCCGGCGCGTCTGTACTTGATGGGCCCGATGTTCCGCTACGACCGACCCCAGAAAGGCCGCTACCGCCAGTTCTTCCAGTTCGACATCGAGGCCATCGGTGGTTCCAGCCCCGCTCTCGACGCAGAGGTGATCGAGGTCGCGCGTGCATGGCTCTTCGAAGTTGGGCTGAAAGAGTTGACCCTCGAGCTGAACACCATCGGGGACTCCATCTGCCGGCCGGCGTATCTGGATCTCTTGCGCGCCTACTACCGGCCCTTCAAATCGCGGCTCCACAGCGAGTGCCAGCACCGGGTCGAGGTGAATCCACTGCGGCTCCTTGACTGCAAGGTGCCCCAGTGCCAGCCCTTCAAGGCGGATGCGCCGCGAATCACCGACCATCTCTGCGAGCCCTGCGCCTTGGCGTGGAAGACAGTGCGACAGTTGCTTGATGCGGCCGGCATCGAATATCACCTGAACCCATACCTTGTTCGGGGCCTCGACTACTACACGCGCACCGTGTTCGAGTTCTATCCCGCCGGCTCGACTGGATCGCAGGATGCGCTCGCTTCTGGAGGCCGCTACGACGGGCTTGCCGCCGCCCTCAGCTGGGAATCGACGCCCGGTGTTGGATTCGCCGGGGGTCTCGACCGCGTCACGGAGCTCATGGCCACCGAGGGCGAGCAGGTGATCACGGAACCGGCCGCGGAGGTGATAGTCCTTCCCGACGGTGACCTCGTGGCCGAAGCGGCCGAGGTCGCACGCCTGATCCGCACGGTTCGATCCGCTGCAGTCGACTACGAACCCCGCAGCTTGAGGGCCAAGATGCGCGCCGCCGACAAGCAGCAGGCGAAGTGGGCGGTTCTCTTCAGCGCAGAGAATGCGAAGCAACACAAGGTGCAGTTGCGCGACATGCGGACCGGCGAGCAGGTTGAGGTGAGCTGGCCCGAGCTCCCCGAACGGCTGCTGCCCGATTGAGCGGATTCACCGCACCGCACTGCGGTTCGCTGCGGGCCGCGGATGTGGGCAACGGAGTCGAGCTCTACGGCTGGGTCGCGCATCGCCGCGACCATGGCGGTCTGATCTTCATCGACCTGCGTGACCGCTGGGGTGCGGTCCAGGTGGTCTTCAACACTGAGGTCATGCCCGAAGCACACCGGAAGGCTTCCGAGCTTCGCTCGGAGTACGTGGTCCGCGTCAAAGGTGAGGTGACTCGCCGGCGGACCGGGTCTGAGAACCCGCGGATGCCGACTGGCGAGGTCGAGGTCGCTGCCTCAGAGCTCGAGGTCATCTCAGCTGCGAAGACGCCGCCGTTCCAGATCGAGGACGACGTCGACGCCGACGAGGCGCTGCGCCTCAAGTATCGATACCTCGACCTTCGCCGCCCGCGCATGCAGCAGATGCTCGAGCTGCGTCACAAGGTGGTGAAGGTGATGCACCGCTACATGGACGCCAACGAGTTCATCGAGGTCGAGACACCGATGCTGCTCAAGGGAACGCCGGAGGGATCACGTGACTTCATAGTCCCGTCACGACTGCATCCCGGTGAGTTCTTCGCCCTGCCGCAATCTCCGCAGCAGCTGAAGCAGCTCCTGATGGTGGCGGGGATCGGTCGCTACTACCAGATCGCGCGCTGCCTGCGCGACGAGGACCTGCGCGCGGACCGCGTGGTCGAGATCACACAGCTCGACGTCGAGATGTCCTTCTGCACCGAGGAGGACGTCTTTGCGCTCATCGAGGGACTGTGGGCCAAGGTCTGGAAAGAGCTGCTGGCGGTCGACCTGCCCATCCCTTTCCCGCGCATCGACATGCAGGAATGCCTTTTGAAGTACGGCACCGATAAACCGGATCTCCGCTACGACCTGGAGATCGCAGACGTCACCGAGGCGCTGCGACAGACAGAGTCGACGGTGCTGCGCGCTCCGATCGAGGAAGGCGGCGTCGTCAGGGCGGTGCGCTTCCCCGACGGACATGGCTTGAGCCGGCGGGAGCTGGACGAGCTGGCCCTGATGGCCAAGGGCGCGGGAGCAAAAGGCCTGGCCTGGATTCCCGGGCCGCTCGACAAGCGGATGACCGAAGGCGAGCGCGCCGCAATCCTGAGTGCTACGAAGGCGGGCGACGGTGATCTGGTCCTGCTCGTGGCGGACCGGCGGCGTAAGGCAGAGACCGTGATGGGCTTGCTGCGGCGCGAGATCGCTCGGCGCCGCAAGCTGATCCGCGAAAACGAGTGGCGGCCCCTCTGGGTCTACCCGATGTACCTGTTCGAGGAGGACGACCTGGGGAACCTGACCTACGGCCACCATCCATTCACGTCGCCCTGGCCGGAGGACATGGACCTCATCGACACCAAGCCCTATCAGGTCCGCGCTCGCGCCTACGACTGCGTCATGAACGGGGTGGAGATCGCGGGCGGCAGCATCCGCATCCACGAGCGAGGCTTGCAGGAGCGGGTCTTCGAGGTTCTGGGCCTCAGCAAGGAGCGGATCCGCTCGCAGTTCGGTCATCTTCTCGACGCGTTTGAGTACGGCGTGCCGCCGCACGGGGGGATCGCGTCGGGGATCGACCGTCTGATGATGGTGCTCGCGCACACCGACAACGTGCGTGACGTCGTCCCCTTCCCGAAGACGCAGAGCCACCAGGACCTGATGCTCGGCGCGCCGAGTCAGGTCGAGCCCGCGCAGCTCGAGGAGCTTCACATCCAGGTCGTCCAGCCGCAGAAGGGGACTAAAACGCCGTCGTAACATTGCCCTGCTCCCGAAGGGCTGCGGGTGATGTGCGCGTTGCCCAACAGATTGCAAACGGGACCTCGGAGTCCGGTACGCCGACCAAATGCCCGCACGCGAGACGGGACTTGGAAAGCCAAGGCAGGGGACCCACCTGAGCATGCTCAGGACAACCCACCCCCGTGACCCGGAGGGAGCACCTCTGAATCGCCACCCGGTCCGCGTCCAGTGCCGCTGATTCGGCTCATACCGCCGGGCCTGGTGGTGGCGGTCTTCCTGGTCCTGATCCTGTCCGCCACCTTTTACGCAGCGCTTCCATATCGCCGCCGTGCGTACCTGCAGATCCTCGTCATGACGGCGGCCGGGATTGCGCTGGGACAGCTGTGGGATTACCTCGGCCTGCCCTCACTGCGTCTGGGGCAGGCGAACCTCCTACCGGCGATCGGCTTCGCCCTGGCCCTGCAACCGCTCGCGCGCTTCGTCAGGCGACCGCAGCGCGAGCTCAAAGAGCCCTCCCCCGGAAATCCGTCACCTCCCACTTAAGATTGCGGATGTGTTTGCCGGCTCAGGCGAAGGGGTAATGCATCGTTGAGTGCCGAGAGCTTCATGTGGATCGCGTTCGGCGTCGCCGCCCTCCTGGTGGCGATCGCCCTCTTCTTTGTCCTGTTCCGCCTCCGCGGAACCCTCGGAGCGGTGCAGGAGCTGCTGGACACGACGAGCGACGAGATGAAAGAGACCCTTCCTGAGGTGCGTCAGACGATTGGCAACGTCAACGACATCACGTCGGGAGTGAACGTTGGTCTTCGCACGGCGGGCAAGGGTGCGCAGGCGGTCGGCCGCACGGTGAGCGCAGCCGTGCATGGGGCCAAGGTCGCGAGTCAAAGCCTGGTCCGGTCATTTCTAGGAGGTTCATGACGATGTCTGAGAACAACAGCGGCGGTGGCGGCTTCGGCTGGTTCCTGCTTGGCGGGCTCATCGGCCTCGTCGCAGGTGCATACATCGCCTCAGGTCCGGGCCGCGGACAGGTCGACAACCTGAGGAGCAAGACGATCGAGCTGAGCACGAGCGAGCCGGTTCAGCGTGCGAAAGAGGCGGCTCAGCGCGCGCGCAACATCGTCACCGATCCGGACCACCCGGTCGGCAAGGCGATCCAGGACGGCGTGGCGGCGGCCAAGAGGCGGCGTGAGGAGCTGGAGGCTGCGGCCATGCGGAAGGTTCAGCAAGCGACCAACGGCGGCTCCACCGAGTAAATAGATAGAAATAGAAGATGAAGAAGGACCTTGCCGAGCTGAAGATCCCGGCTTCGCCGGCCTTCATTCCCGTGGCGAAGCGGGTGGCCACGACGCTCGGCAGCCAGCTGGGCCTGAGCCTGGTCGATCTCGATGAGCTGACTATCGCGCTGACCCAGGCATGCGACAGCGCGATCGCCGCAGCCGGCGAGCACAGCGTCCACTCCGAGCTGAAGCTGACGTACTTCGCCACCAATCGTGCACTGGTCGTCGACGTGGACCTGCTCCCGAGCGAGCGACACATGATGCTGCCCGCGACAGTACCGGCGGTGCTCGATGCTCAGGAGCTCGCCAACGCGGAGCTGCAGCGGCTCGCCTACGAGATGATCCGCTGCTTCGTCGACGACTTCCGGCCGGAGGTCGAGCCCAGCGGCCATGTCCGCTTCCGGATGGTCAAGTATCTGGCTGGCTAGCTAGCCGCAAACTGATCTTTCAGTGAGTTCAACGGGCCGGTTGTCCCGGGAAGAGCTGCGCGCACTTCACCGGCGATATCGCGAAAGCAAGGATTCAGCCGAGCGTGATCGCATCCGCGAGCAGCTCGTCGGCTCCTACCACGATTTCGTCTACTTTCTGGCGCGCAAGTTCCAGAACCGCGGCGAGCCGCTGGACGACATCGTGCAGGTCGGGTACCTCGGTCTCATCAAAGCGATCGAGCGATTCGACCCTGACCTGGGCTACGAGTTCACGACCTTCGCAACGCTGACGGTCGCCGGCGAGATCAAGCGCCATTTTCGCGACAAGGGCACCGCGATTCGCTTTCCGCGCCGGCTCCAGGAGCTGCACCAGTCGGCGGTCCGCGTCAACGAACAGATGAAGAACGAGCTCGGCCGCGAGCCGACCGTGAGCGAGCTTGCCGCACGGCTCGGCGTGGAGCCTGAGGACGTGACGGAAGCGATGGAAATGGGCCCGGCTCAAACACCGCTGTCACTCGACCAGACGCTGGGCGCTGCGGATGGCGAAGGCGGGCGGGCCGTGTCCGAATCTATCGGCGCCGAGGACGCCGAGCTGGATCGCGTGGAGATGCGAGACCTGCTCAACCGGGCCATGGAGCACCTGACCCCGCGCGAGCGGGCGATCATGGCCATGCGGTTCTACGAGGAGATGTCCCAGTCGGAGATCGCTCGCAGGCTGGGCATCAGCCAGATGCACGTGTCGCGACTCCAGCGGGCCGCGCTGGAGCAGCTGCGCAAACACGTGCCCCAGGAGACGGCATAGAAGCCATGCCGCTGCTCGAGTCAGAGGCGCCCGACGACCCGCTTGATCTCTTTTCGCGGTGGTACGGGGACGCCCAGAGGGCGGGCGCGCCGCAGCCCGATGCCATCGCCCTGGCGACCGCATCCATCACTGGCGAGCCGTCCGCCCGCATGGTCCTCTTCAAGGGCATCGAGGACGGCGCATTCGTTTTCTATTCCGACCACGGCAGCCGTAAGGGCAAAGAGCTGGCCACCAATCCGCGCGCGGCGGTCGTCTTCTACTGGTCCGCGACGCGCCACCAGGTGCGCGTGTCCGGAAGGGTGCGCAAGCTGTCGCGAGCGGCGTCGGCCGCGTACTTTCACAGCCGGCCACGTGGCGCGCAGCTTTCGGCGCTTGCCTCGCGGCAGAGCCGGGTCGTGCGGTCGCGCGAGGTCCTCGAAGACGCCGTCTTGAAGCTCGCCAAGCGCTATCCCGATGAAGTGCCTCTGCCCAGGGACTGGGGCGGCTACTCGCTGCGTCCGAGGTGGATCGAGTTTTGGGAGAGCCGTGAGGATCGCTTGCACGACCGGCTTCGTTACGTGAAGGTCGCCTCCGGCGGCTGGCGGCTCGAGCGGCTCTCGCCCTAGACCCCAGCAACCCATCGAGTGCCGGCTCTCCGACGACGTGCGGTACTAGATCGCGCCCCGTATGACCGGGAACGAGATCCGCAGACGCTTTCTAGAGCATTTCGAGAGCCGGGAGCACAAGGTCCTACCCAGCGCACCGCTGGTGCCGAAGGGCGACCCGAGCACTCTCTTCATCTCGGCCGGAATGCAGCCGCTTCAGCCCTACTACCTGGGCTTGAGCGATCCTCCCGCGCCCCGGCTCGCGAGCAGCCAGAAATGCCTGCGCACCGGCGACATCGACGAGGTGGGGAAGACCGATCGGCACGGCACCTTCTTCGAGATGCTCGGCAACTTCACCCCGACCGGCGACTATTTCAAGGAGACGGCCATCCCTCTCGCGTGGGAGCTGGTGACGGTGGGGTTCAAGATGCCTGT
The DNA here is from genome assembly GCA_005881025.1 of Chloroflexota bacterium. Taxonomy (GTDB): domain Bacteria; phylum Chloroflexota; class Dormibacteria; order Dormibacterales; family Dormibacteraceae; genus CF-54. The sequence continues at coordinate 13,007 of VBFO01000115.1, forward strand.
CGACCGGCTGCGGGTGACCATCCACCCGTCCGACGACCAGGCGTTCGAGATCTGGACCACCAGGACGTCAGTACCCGCCGCCCACGTCACCCGGCTCGGTGACAACTGGTGGGGGCTCGGCCGCGGGCCGTGCGGTCCTGATTCCGAGATCTGGTGGGACCGCGGCCGCGAGGCAGGGTGCGGGCAGCCCGACTGCTACCCAGATCACTGCGAGCGATTCACCGAGGTGTGGAACCTGGTGTTCCCTCAGTACGACCAGCGCGCGGATCTTTCGGGTCTGCCCTCGACGGCGGAGGCGATCCAGCGCGGCATCGCCGATGGAGCGCTGGTGCCGCTGGCTCGACCTGCGATCGACACGGGCATGGGGCTGGAAAGGATCTCTTACATCCTGCAGGGCAAGGCCAGCATCTTCGAGACCGACCTGCTCGCCCCGCTGGTGGACTTTGTGCGACAGGGCAGCGAAAAGCCGACTGCGCTGTCGGAGCGCGTCATCGCCGACCACATCCGGGCGGCGGCCTTCTGCATCGCGGACGGCGTGCATCCCTCAAACGAAGGCCGCGGCTACGTGCTTCGCCGCCTCATCCGGCGGGCGGCGGTGCACGCGCGGCGCGTCGGCATGCGCAGCGACGTGAGCGACGGCGTGGCGCAGGCGGTTGCCATCTACCGCGAACCCTATCCGGAGCTGACCGCGAGGCAATCATCGATCACGACGGTCGTGAAGGAGGAGAGCAACCGGTTCCAGCGCACGATAGAAGCAGGTATCGAGCAGTTCGAGAAGGTCGCGGGACGGCATCAGGGGATCCTTTCCGGCGACGACGCGTTCAAGCTCCACGACACCTACGGATTTCCCCTCGAGCTGACGCGCGAGCTGGCCCAGGATCGCGGGCTCGCCGTCGACGAGGAAGGATTCAAGGCCGCGATGGCGGCTCAGCGCGACCGCTCGCGCGGAACGATCTCGCAGCACTGGACCGCCGTCAAAGAGCTTCCCCGCTCCGAATTCACCGGCTATGCCGAGCTGAAAACCGAATCCAGGGTCACCGGGCTGAGGATCGATGGGCGTGGCGCCGAGCTCGTGTCGGAGGGCGACGAGGTTGAGCTCTATCTCGAGCGCACGCCTTTCTACGCCGAGTCTGGCGGACAGATCGGTGACACCGGTTTCGTCAGCACCTCCGGCGGCCGGGTGCGCGTCGAGGACACGCAGAAGCCGGCCGAAGGAGTGATCGCCCACATCGGCACCGTGGTCACCGGCGAGGTGAAAGTCGGCGAGACCGCGACCGCCGCGGTCGATGCAGCGCGGCGGAGGCACATCGCGCGCCATCATTCGGCGACACATCTGCTGCACCGTGCGCTCCGAGAGACGCTTGGTGAGCAGGTGGTGCAGAAAGGATCGTGGGTGGGACCCGACCACACGACCTTCGACATCCCGCTCAATCGCGCCATGACCACAGACGAGGTGGGGCGTGTCAACCGGCTGGTGATGGACAAGGTGCGCGAGGCGCTGCCATTTCATGAGGACCACAAGCCGCTCAAGGAAGCGATCGCGTCGGGCGCGATGCATCTCTTCGAAGAGAAGTACGGGGACGTCGTGCGAGTGGTGTGCTTCGGAGACTGGACGTGCGAGCTCTGTGGAGGCACGCACGTGGCGAATACCGCCGACATCGGGACCGCGATGATCATCTCGGAGTCGAGCATCGGTTCGGGCCTGCGCCGTATCGACATGGTTGTGGGCGAGCCGGCGGACGCGCTGGTGCGGAAGGACCGGGAGCTTCTCCAGGACCTTGCCCGCTCGTTCAACGCCCCGGTCGAGCAGCTGCGGGATCGTGTCGCCACCCTCCGTGCCGAGCTGAAAGCTGCGGAGCGCGAGCGGCAGAAGCTGCGCGATGAGGTGCGTACCGCGAAGGTGCGAGGGGGCAATGGGCTGCACGTCCGGCACGGAAGGGTTGACTACATCGCCGAGACAGTCGAGGCTTCCTCGGTGGACGAGCTTGCCGCTTACGCTGATCGCTACCTCGAGATGCTGAAGTCCGGGATCGTAACCGTTGTCGCGGGCGACAAGTTTGTCATCAAGGTGTCAAAGGATCTGACTGCCAAGTACGACGCCAACCGCCTGGGCCGCCTGATCGGCACTGGCGGAGGCCCGGCACACCTTGCTCGCGGAAGGCTTTCGGCCGACGTATCGCCCGAGGAAGCCTTCCGGCGCCTGGAGGCGGAGCTGGCATGACCAAGTTCAAGTTCCTCCGCAGCCGCCGCGAGTACTACCGCCACTTCACGGTGCTGGACATCGGCACCGACCTCATCAAGGTCCTGGTGGTCAGGCGTGACGGCCCGGACGGCGAGATCCTCGGGGTTGGGCGTGAACCCCAGGCACCTGCCGCCATGTCAGGCGGCGCCATCGCCGACCTCGAGGCGGTGATCACGGCCTGCAACCGTGCCCTGGAGGCGGCCGAGGACATGGCGCAAACGGTGCCGGGCCAGGTCGTGGTGGGAATCGCCGGTGAGCTCATCAAAGGCTTCTCGTCGACGATCGCGTACCCGCGGGAGAACTCGAAGTCCAGAGTGCGCTCTTCGGAGATCTCAACGATGCTGCAGATGGTGCAGCGACGCGCTTTGCGCGAGGCGCAGCACCTGCTCGAGCTGGAACGAAGCTACGGGCAGCTCGAGGCGCGGCTGGTTCATTCGGCGATCACCAACGTGCGTGTCGACGGCTACCCGGTGACCAACCCTGTCGGCTTCACCGGCAAGAACCTCGAGGTCACGGTTTTCAACACATTCGCTCCGATGACTCACATCGACGCCATCGAGACGGTGGTGCGTGAGCTTGACCTCGAGCTCGCCTCGGCGGTGGCGCAGCCATACGCCCTTGCCCGGGCCTGTGCCAGCGAGGAGGTCTGGGCCGACGGTGGCATCTTCGTCGACGTCGGTGGCGGGACCACAGACGTCGCCCTGGTCCGAGACGGCGGGGTGGAGGGCACACGGATGTTCAACCTCGGCGGGCGGGCTTTCACGCGCAGGCTCGCGCTCGCGTTCGGCCTGAGCTACGAGGAGGCCGAGGCTCGAAAGCTCCGCCACTCCGAAGGACTGCTGTCGGCCGAGCAGCACCGCCAGGTGTCGGAGCTCCTCACCGCGGACGCCGAGGTGCTCCTCCAGGGCCTGGCTCTGAGCTTGAAGGAGCTCTCCCGGGGCGAGCACCTGCCGTCGGCGATCTACCTCTGCGGTGGGGGCAGCCTGCTTCCCGAGCTGACGCTCGAGCTGAGCAAGAACGCCTGGGCGAGTGGCCTTCCGTTCGCCAAATCGCCTAAAATCCGGCACCTTGTCCCGCCGGACGTGCGCAACCTGACCGATTCCACAGGTCAGCTCTCGAGCCCCCAGGACATCGCGCCGATGGGTCTTGCGAATCACGCTCTGCGCACGGAGACCGAGGAGAGAGACACCGTGAACTCGGTCATGCGCCGGGTCCTAAGCGCTATAAAGGCTTGAAGAGAACACCGCCAGGAGACCTGTAAACGCCATGGCAGCGAACCCCATCTACGTCGAATCCGAAGAAGAGATCCCCGAGGTCGTCGAACGGCTTCGGCGCACGAACGGCCCAGAAACGATGCTGGTGCTCCCCGCCCGATCGCGCGTGGGCCAGAGCCGTTTCAACTTCCAGCTGCTTCGCAACTACGCGGCTCGAATGGACAAGAAGATCACCGTCGTGTGCGACGACCCGGCGGTTCAAAAGATGGCGTCCGAGTCCGGTTTCCCAGTGTTCGGCACTCTCGACCGCCGTGGCGCCGGCGTCCCATCCGAATTGCCAGTGGCAGAGGCACCGAAGAAGTGGTGGCAGCGGAAAGGTCAGCGCCTGGAGCCGCACATAGGCGTCATCGCTCCGACCCGGCTCATCACCAAGAGCGCGACCGAGCTGAAGCCGGGACGGTTCCTCCTTTACATGACCGCGCTGCTGATGCTGCTGGTCGGTCTTTCGGCAGTGGCCGTCTTCGTGCCCAGCGCCTCGGTGACGCTCATCGCCAAGGCGGCGCCCTTCTCTGAGCGGGACGTCGAGATCCGGGCCGAACCGGGCAAGGCACCGATCCGCGTGCGAACCAACGTCATCTCGCGCACCGACTCTCAGGGCTTCAAGACCACAGGTGTGAAACAGGTGCCGCTTGCGCCTGCGACCGGAGTGGTCGTGTACACGAACTCTTTCCCGCCACCGCAGTGCCCGGGCCTTGCTTGCGGGTCGCCCGGCATCGTCGTCCCTTACGGCCAGCGCCTAATGAACACGAACCAGGTCGAGTTCGCTCAGACCTCGGGCAACACGACTGTGCCCTGGAACTCCACCGCCCAGGCCAACGTGGTCTCGGTGACACCGGGCACGGTCGGCAACGTCGGCAGCAACTCGATCACGCAGATCGAGGGCAGCCAGTACAGCGGCAACTGCGACGGTGGTCACCGTGGTCTGTGTGTGAACAACCCTCAGGCAACCGGTAACGGCACCGACCCCTCGTCGACCCCGTTGATGACGGAGTCCGACTTCGACGCCGGCCGGGCCCAGCTCGAGCAGTCACTTCATCAGGAGATCGCCCAGCAGCTGGCCGCGGCCCTCAAATCGGGCGAGAAGCTGAGCCAGACGATCGTGTTCGCAGCCCCGCAGTTCAACACCGACCACAAGCCTGGTGACAACGTGCCCGCGTTCAACGGCACCATGACCGTGCAAGGCGAGGGCGACTACTACGTCGACGGAGATGTCGCCAAGGCGTTCGTGCAGTATCTGCAGGCCCGGGTCCCCAACGACCAGCAGCTGCTGACCGATTCGGGCGTCAAGGTCGACTACCGAATCCTCAGCGCAACCACGGGAGGGCATCTCACCTTCATCGGCAACGCCACCGCCTACGTCGCTCCGAAGCTCGACCAGGACAAGATCCTCTCCTCCATCGTGGGGAGGCCGCTTCAAGGGGCGAAGTTCTACCTCCAGACGCTTCCGATCCAGTCCTCGAGCATCGAAGAGCAGCCCTTCGCGCTGCCGCTCATGCCTTTCCTCTCCCGGCGGATCACGATCCACTACACCGTCGACTCGAGCCTGGTCCCCAACAATTCGCCTTCCGCGTCGCCATCCCCATCGCCGTAGCGGCGGCCGGATTGCGAATCCTCGCGGTCGACCCCGGCACGAAGCGAGTGGGCCTCGCGCTCAGCGACCCGACCGGCACCATCGCCACGCCTCTGGAGGCGGTGCCGGCGGAGCCCGAGGAGTCTTTACCTGCTCGGCTGGCCGGTATCGCCCGTGAGAAGGCGGCGGAGCGCATCGTGGTCGGGCTGCCCAAGCAGCTGGACGGAACGCGCGGCCCCGCCGCAGCCGCAGCTCAGCGCCTGGCCTCGAGCCTGCGCAAGGCGTCAGGTCTCGCGGTGGAAACGATGGACGAACGGCTGACGACGGCCGAGGCCGAGCGATCGCTGATCGACGCCGGGGTCCGGCGGGACAAGCGCAAGCGTGCGATCGACTCCATGGCCGCGTCGCTGTTGCTCCAGACCTACCTCAGCCGAAAATCCAGATGAGCCCTCCCGGAGCACCAGAGCCGTCCGAAGAGGTGACGCTGATCGGCGAAGATGGGCGCGAGCGCACGTTCCGGCTCCACGATGCATTCGACCTGGAGGGTGCTACTTACTACCTTGTCGAGGGTGCTGACAACCCGAGTGAGGTGCTGCTGCTGCGGGAGGTGGACGGCGGGCTGGAGACCGTCGAGGACGACGAGTTCCAGCGCGTGATGTCCGCCCTGGACCAAGATTTGGTGGACTAAGTGGCGCGGCACCAGTGAGGCGGCTGATAGCGATAGTCGTGGTCCTGGCTCTGGTTGGTTTCGGAGCCTCGCGGGCCTACGACTGGTGGAACTACAACCTCACGACGCCGGTGTCCAACGTCAGCCAGCCGGTTGTGTTCCACGTTCAGATCGGCGAGGTGCCGTCGGACATCGCCAATGACCTGAGCAGCAAGGGTTTGCTCCGCAGCAAGGACGTGTTCGAGTGGTATGTGAGACTGACCGGCATCGGCCCCCAGCTCCAGGCCGGGTCCTTCGTGCTCAACCGCAACATGAGCATGGTGCAGATCGCCAAGGCCCTTCAAAGCGGTCATACCGATCAGAGGGTGGTCACCATCCCCGAGGGCTACCCGCTCAAGTTCGCCGCGCAGTTCGTCGAGAAAGATTGGCCGGGCATGGGCAGCGCATACGTGACGGCTGCGAACAACCCAAGCTGGGCCGCTGACTACGACTTTCTTAAGGCGAGGCCGAAGGGCGCCAAACCGCCCCTCGAGGGCTATCTCTTTCCGGACACATACCAGGTGGATCCGACCGGAGGCGTCAACACCTTGATCAAGCAGCAGCTGGACCAGTTTGGCGCTGTCATGACTCCAGACCTGCGGGCGCAGATCGTGAAATCCGCACCGGGCCGGCCGGCGGAGACGATCGAGTCCATAGTCATCCTTGCTTCGATGGTGGAGCGCGAGGCGGATCGCGACCCTGACCGCGGCAATGTCTGCAGCGTCTACTACAACCGCCTGGCTCGGGGCATGCCGCTCGGAGTCGATGCGACTCTCCTGTACGGCCTCGGCCGGCTGACGCCCGAGCCAACCTACCCGGAGCTGCAGATGAATACACCATGGAACACGCGAAAGCACGCCGGCCTGCCGCCGGGCCCGATCAGCAATCCCGGCAAAGCAGCCCTGATCGCGTGCATCAACCCACCCCAGACCCAATTCCTCTACTACTTCACCGACCGGAAGGGAATGACGCACTTCGAGACGAACGACGCCGATTTCGAGCGCGACAAGCAGCTGTACGGCGTGAGCGGAAGCTGAGCGCGCCACGAAGATCTTCCTGCTCGGCCAGAACATCTCCTACTCACGCAGCCCGGCGATGCAGAACGCGGCCTTTCACGCCGCCGGGTTCGACTGGACGTACGAGCTTCTGGACGTGCCCGGCGATCAGCTCGGACGTGCTGTCGATTCGTTGAGGGCGCAGGACGTGGCCGGTGCCAACGTCACCATTCCTCACAAGGTGGCAGTGATGGAGCACCTCGACCGCATCGACGCAGACGCTCTGCGCGCCCACGCCGTGAACACGATCAAGCACGAGGGCCAGCATCTGGTCGGCTACAACACTGATGTCGCCGGCATCCGGGCTGCAGCGGACGACGTCGCCTTCAACCCAAGAGGCGCCGCGGTGGTCGTGCTTGGCGCAGGTGGGTCGGCGCGCGCGGCAGCCGTCGCCCTCGAGGGGGCGCACATCATTTTTGTCGCCAGGCATCCCGAGAGCGCCGGCGAGATGCCAGGAAGGGTCATGGCCTGGGATGACCCGGCCTGGCCGGCGCTCGTGCGCTCTGCCGACCTGCTGCTGAACGCCACCCCTCTCGGCCGTCGTGAGGAGATGCCGGTGCGGCCAAACGCTCTGCCCACAACGGGGGCGGTGATCGACCTTGTCTACGTGCCCGGGAGCACGCCGCTCGTGCGCAAGGCGCGATCTCTTGGTCTGGCCACCGCCGACGGCTGGCGGGTTCTCCTCGCACAGGGCGCCCAGTCGTTCGAGATCTGGACGGGGCAGCCCGCGCCGCTCGAAGCAATGAAGGCGGGCATGGACGCGGCGTGACGAGCCTGCTGTTCCCGGTGGGATGGGCGGTCCTCGGCGCCGGCGCGGGTTGGCTGGCGCGCTGGGGCTCGGTAGAGCTCGGCCGGCTCGAGGGCCTGGAACCCGGCTTCAAGCCCTGGCAGGTCTACGGCCCGCCGGTGCTGTGCGCGGCTCTCTTCGGCGCGTTCGCCGCCCACCTCGAGGTCGCGCATCTGCTCGTCCTTGCTGAGCGCAGCGTGTTTGTGGCTGTGCTGGTGCAGATGATCTTTTTCGACCTCGAGCACCGCCTGATCCTCGACCGGGTGATGTTTCCAGCCATGGCCGCCGCTCTCCTGGTCAGCCTGTTCCACCAGCCGTGGTGGGAGGGCCTGGCCACAGGGCTTGGCATCGGCGCCCTTTTCTGGGTCCTGGAGATTGCCGGCGAAGCGCTCTTCAAGGCTGAGGTGCTCGGGTTTGGCGACGTCAAGCTGGCCGCCTTCATGGGGGTGCTCCTGGGTTGGGAAGGCGCTCCCGGCTCGGCGCCTCCGATCGTGAACGCCATCTTTCTCGGCGTCCTCCTGGGGGCGCTGGCAGCCATCGGGGTCGGGATCTGGCGGCGGTCGATGAAGGCCACGTTCGCCTACGGTCCGTATCTCGCGGCTGGAGCCCTGGTCGCTCTCTACCAACTCCCGTAAATGCGATTGCGCGCAAATTCCTGGAATGCGTCGTCGCGCATGACGTGATTTTGCGCACGAAAGCGGTTTGAGGCGCGAGGCGGTTAATCTACCCCGCGATGGCGGGCGACCTGCTCCCGGGCGAGAACCTGATCCTCAAGCTTCACCAGCACTGGATCTTCGTCGCGAAGTCGCTGATGATCCCGGTGGCCCTGCTGATACTCGTGGTGCTGGCGGACGTCAGCTTCCTGAAATCCAACTCCAGCGCCATCCAGATCGCGACCCTCGCCGTGGTCGCGATAGCACTTCTCTGGCTGATAGTGGTCTGGATCCGCTGGCGTTCGGTCGCGTATACGCTCACGGACCAACGCATCAAGATCGAGAGCGGCGTATTCGGACGCCAGTCGAAGATCATCCCTATCGACCGCGTGCAGGACTGCACCACGAGGCAGTCGCTGCTGGGTCGCATCCTCGGCTACGGCCGGGTCGAGGTCGACGCTGCGGGCGCTCAGGGTGCTGAGGTGCTCGATCACCTCCCCAGGCCCGGCGCGTTCCGCGACCAGGTCTTCGTGCAGTCGGAGCGCCGGCGCGGCGCCCCGAGCGGCGCCGTCCAATCCGGCGTCTGAGACGATCTGCGGCGCCCAAAAAAAGCCTCGCACTCCTCGGGTTCATGGGTTCGGGCAAGAGCGTGGTCGGCGCGCTTGTCGCCTACCGGGCCAAAGCTCCTTTCTTCGATCTCGACTTCATGATCGAAAGCGAGGCGGGCATGAGCATCGCTGACCTGTTCGCGGCTCGCGGCGAGCCGGCCTTCCGCGCGCTCGAGTCGCGCCTGCTGCCTTCGGCGCTGCAGACTGGTGCGGTGGTGGCACTGGGTGGAGGCACTGTGATCGACGAAGCCAACTGGCAGCTCGTCCGTGAGCGGGCCTTGTCCGTGTACCTGGAGCTTCCATTCCAGAGCATCTGGCATCGCATCGGTCGCACTGAAAACCGTCCCCTCCTTGCGGGCCGCCTGCGCAAAGAGGTCGAGCTCCTCTACGAGCACCGGCGCGCGCGTTACGAGCTGGCGGACCGGCGAGTCGACGCAGACCGATCACCCGACGACGTCGCGGCCGACGTGCTGGCGCAATGGTCAGGCTGATCGTCGACACACCGGGGGGCACGTATCCGGTGCACATCGGGCAGGGAGCCTTGAAGGAGCTCAAGCCGACGATGGCGCGGCTCGAGCCGACCAGCGCGGTGATCATTACCGACTCCAACGTGATCCCGCTGGCCAGGTCGGTGGGCAAGCTCCTCAAAGGCGCCCGGGTTAAAGCCGCCATCTACGCGGTGCCGGCCGCAGAGCGCTCCAAGTCGCTGGCCGCCCTGGGCAACGTGCTCGCGTTCATGGAGCGCAAACGCCTGGACCGGGGTGGATGCGTGATCGCGGTCGGGGGCGGCACCGTCGGCGACCTGGCCGGGCTGGCCGCGGCCACATGGCTGCGAGGAGTCCAGCTGGTCGCGGTGCCCACCACGCTGCTGGCCATGGTCGACTCGAGCATTGGCGGAAAGACGGGCGTGAATGGCCTGCGCATGAAAAACGCGATCGGAACGTTCTGGCAGCCCGCCGCCGTCATCTCCGACGTCGACTGCCTGGCGACGCTGCCGAGGAACCGATACAGGGAGGCGTTCGCCGAGGTTGTAAAGTACGCCGTCGCCATGGACCGCGGGCTATTCGAGGTGCTTCACAAAGACAGTGAGCGATTGCTGGCGCGCGATGCCGATGCGCTCGAGGCGGTCATCATGAGCTGCGCCACGGCCAAGGCGCTGGTGGTGGCGCGGGACGAGCGAGACCACGGCCCACGCGCACTGCTCAACTACGGTCACACGGCCGCCCACGCCCTCGAAGCGACGAGCCACTTTCGGGTTTCGCACGGACGCGCCGTTGCGTTCGGAATGCGGGTGGCAGCGCGAGTGGCGCTCACGCTCGACCTCTGCACGGACCGGCTCGTGAATGCTCAAGACGAGATGCTGAGCACTTATGGGCTGCCCGAGGCCACGCCGAGCGCCTCGCTCGACCGCATGATGGCGATGATCGCCACAGACAAGAAGGCGCGGCGGGGCCGCGTTGCCTGGGTGCTGCCACGCCGGATCGGTTACGCGGAAGCGGGGCATGTGGTGCCGCGAGGCGTGGTCCGCAGGGTGCTGAGAAAGGCGATCGCATGAAGAAGTTCGTGGTCGTCAACGGTCCCAACCTCAACCTGCTCGGCAAACGCGAGCCCGAGATCTACGGGACTCGGTCACTCGCCGACCTCAACGACATGGTGCGGGCGAAGGCTGGGGACCTTCATGCCACGGTTGAGCTTTTCCAGAGCAACAGCGAAGGCGAGATCATCGACTTCCTCCAGAAGGAGGCGCCCGGAGCGATCGGGATCATCTTGACTCCGGGCGCGGTATCCCATTACTCGCTTGCCATCTTCGCCTGCCTCCAGGCACTTGGAGTGCCCGCGGTGGAGGTGCACATCTCGAACATCCACGCGCGCGAGGAGTTCCGGTCACGAAGCGTCACCGCACGCGGGGCGCGCGGAGTGATCACCGGACTTGGCTTCGACGGCTACCTGTTGGCGATGGAGTATCTGGCCGGCCTTGATAAGCACGAATGACTTTCGCGCCGGGACGATGTTCGAGATGGACGGCCAGCTGCTGTCCGTCGTCACCGTCGAGCACATCAAGCTCGCGCGCGCCGGCGCCGTCATCAAGGCCAAGCTCCGCAACGTCCTGACCGGCTCGATCTTCGAGCAGAGCTTTCGCAGCGGGGACAAGTTCAAGACCGTCCGGATCGATCGACACGATTGCACGTATCTGTACTCGGACGGCGCGCATCACTACTTCATGGACTCGAAGACGTTCGAGCAGGTGCCGGTGGACGAGGACATGCTGGAAGACGTGCTGCCCTTCCTGAAGGAGGGCAGCGAGGCGTATCTCCTGCGCCACGACGACCGGCTGATCGGCGTCGAGCTTCCGATCATCGTCGAGCTGAAGGTGACGCAGACCGACCCCGGCTTCAAGGGCGACACCGTCTCCGGCGCCACGAAGCGAGCGAAGCTCGAGACCGGCGCGACCATCCAGCTGCCACTGTTCATCCAGAGCGGTGACGTGATCCGGGTGGACACGCGCACCCAGACTTACGTCGAAAGGGCCTGAAATTCGGTCTGTTGGGCACCAAGCGTACCGTTCGAACCGGACGAAATTAAGTACGTTTGGTGCCAAACGCACCGAATGAGGCGCGTGATGCGTCACACACCTTCGTGACGCAAAACCCACGACTTCCTAGGCACTAGCCTCGCGGATGTCCGGCAGAGGCACGGGCTTCCAATGCTCGCCTCCATCTGTGCTCACGTCGAGCCATTCGATGTCCCTCTCGTAAAAAGTGAGGAACGCGACGTTGCGGTTGGACTGCATGACGTGAATGACACCACTCCCACGCCAGAGACCGCCGTTGAGTCCCTCCGCCTCCCGCCAGTGAAGGCCAGCGTCTCGCGTGAAGTACAAATGGCGATCGCCCGCCAACACCCACCGTTGCGAATCGAGAAATACGGGCGCACCTGCTGCGGGGAGGTGGACGAGCTTTGCTGCAGACCAATCGGCTCCACCATCCACTGTTCGAGTCACGTAATGGAATTTCCGCAGTGGCGAATCAGGAGAGCGGTCGGCCGAATCGACGAGAAAGATTGCCAACACACCGTTCGTGGCGTCGAACATCGTCAGCTCGCCAGGGCTGAGCATGAGCTTAGCCGTGATTCCGAGGTCCTCGCCCGCCTGGATCGCAGGCAGGCCGGCAGTGTGCCACGTCGCGCCCGAGTCGTGGGTCAGCAGGCATACGAAGTTGTCGCCATCCTGGTCAAACATGCTGCCATCCGTCGCG
>VBFO01000116.1 GCA_005881025.1 Chloroflexota bacterium
CGCGGCGGGAAGGCCGCGTGACCTGGTACGGGGACGGCCATCTCGAGCGACTGCAGCGAATTCGCGACCTGCAGCAGCGAGGCTTCACGCTCACCGTGATCCGGCGCTTCCTCGATGGCGAGCTGGAGGCATCTGACGAGTCGCTGGTCGCGGCGGTGACCCGTCCGGTCAGCCCACAAACGCTGACGCTCGACGAGCTGGCCGAACGGAGCGGCGTGGCGGCACCGCTCCTGCGCAGCCTGGAGTCGGCAGGCCTGCTGGTCCCGGTCGAGGGAGGTGACGAGCCCCTTTTCCCGGCCGAGGACCTGGAGGCGATCGCAGCGGGTATGCAGCTCATCGCCGCGGGCGTGCCGATCGCCGATTTGATCGAGCTCGGCCGCGACTACGCAACCGCAACGGACCGGGTTGCCCGCCGCGCTGTCGACCTGTTCGACGAGCACGTCAGAGAGCGGATCCAGTCGGAGGGTGGCACCGCTGAGGCGGCTGAACGCAAGCTGCTCGAGCTCTTCAATCAGCTGATGGAGGCGAGCGGCATCCTGGTCCGCCATCACTTCCAGCGCACGCTGATCCGCGCGGCGAGGGATCACATCGAGAAGCGGTCGTGACGATCACGGCAACCGCGGTCCGCGTGCGAGAGCTGGACCGCACGCCCGATCTCGTCGACATCGTCAGCGCCGCACGAGATGGTGGCCATGAGGTGCTGCTCATCGAAAGGCCGATGCCGGATGCGGTCAGCATCGCCGCCGTCGGTCGTGTCTACGACATCGTGGCGTCGCGTGACGGGGTGGCACTCGAAGATGCGGCCGGGAAGGTCATCGACCGCGAGCTCGGATCCAACCGCGTGCTTGCGGCGGCACGGCTGTGGAAGCGCCTGCGCGACGCGATGCGCGCCGACCGGTCGGGGCCATCGCTGCAGCCGCAGCCCGCGACGGGCGCGATCGCGGTGGGCGGCTTCGCGTACCGTCCCGACCGCGAACCCGGGGGAGCCTGGGCAGGCTTTCCCTCGCTCCTCCTGCGCGTGCCCGCACTGGCCGTGACCAGGGTGCGCGGCAGGACCTTCGCCAGCGTCATGGCCGAGGGTGCCGATGAGCTCTTGAACGTGGAAGTACCCGTTCCCCACGCGCCGGCCGCGCGGAGGCTCGACGTCTCATCCGTTCGCAACCCTGTGGCCTGGGCGGCCGCCGTCGACACCGCCTCCTCGCGCCTGCGCGCAGGCGAGGCGGCCAAGGTGGTGCTCGCCCGCGAGGTCGTGGCCCACGGCGACGGGGTGGTCTCCGCGGGCTCTGTGACTCGATCGCTCCGCTCGGCCTACCCGTCTTGCTTCACCTACCTGATCACCGGCGCGGACGGCACCGCGTTCGCCGGCGCATCTCCGGAGCTGCTGGTGCGACGTGCGGGCGCTCATGCATACGCCCAGCCGATGGCCGGCTCGGTCGCCCGCGGCGCCAGCGAGGCGGAGGACGACATGCTTGCGGACCGGCTGATGGCGAGCGCCAAGGACGCCGCCGAGCATGCGCTGGCTTCGCGCTTTGTGGTCGGCGCGCTGCAGCCGTACTCGAGCACAGTCTCCGCGCGTCCGCCCGAGGTCGTGCGCTTCACCAACATCCAGCACCTGGCGACCTCCGTCGACGCCGAGCTGACCAATCCGCCCGCGGAGGTCCTCGAGCTCGCGGCGGCCCTCCACCCCACTCCCGCTGTCGGCGGGTGGCCCCGAGAGGCGGCCGACCGGATCATCGACGACCTCGAGGCGATGGAGCGCGGCTGGTACGCAGGCGCCGTCGGCTGGACCGACTCGCGGGGAGACGGCGAGTTTGCTGTGGCACTCCGGTGCGGCCTGCTGTGGGGAGACGGCGCCAGGCTCTATGCGGGTGTCGGCGTGATGCCCGACTCGGACCCTGCGCGGGAGCTCGAGGAGACCGACCTCAAGTTCAAGGCGTTGCTCTCAGCCCTGACCTGATCTACACGCGTCCGCGATTCCGCCTGTTTGGTGCCAAACGGGTGCTTCCGACGATCTTGAGGCACCTTTTTGGCGCCAAAACCGCCTTATCGGCAACTATATCCATTTCTGATATATTTGCCGCGTGAGCCGGAGTCGCCTCTTCTCCCGGCCCGGCGCTTCGCTCACGACCTCGGCCTTCTACATCCTGCTGTCGCTGAGCCTCCAAGACCGCCACGGTTACGACATCCTCAAGGACGTCACGCTCAGCTCGGCGGGCAGAGTCAAGGTGGGTCCTGGCACTCTCTATACGACGCTCAAGCGCCTGCTTGACGTTGGACTGATCATCGAGGTGGAAGGCCGCGTCGACTCCGAGCGGGACGATTCGCGCCGGCGCTACTACAGGCTCACCGGTCAGGGCCGCGCCGAGCTTGCGGCCGAGCTGGAGCGCATGGAGCACGCATTGAAGCTGGCCCGCACGCGTCGTGCACGGCCGGCGCAGTGAGCAGCACCTAGCCGCGTAGCGCCGAAGCAGCTGCCTCCCAGCACAGCCGGTGGCCGCTGACGCTGTCCTCGCGCTTGAACCGGACCACCACCATCGTCGAGCTCTGCGCACCCAGGGCGTCAGCGATTGCCGGCTCCAGGCCAGAGCGCTCGGAGACCGGGCTGTAGACGAGACCGTACAGGCGTGCCACCTGGGCGAAGTCAAGGCCAAGTGGCGTCGCGAAGATCTCTTCGAAAACGTCGGTGTGCTGCGCCTGCGGCAGGAAGTTGAAGACGCCCCCACCGTTGTTGTCGCACACGACCACAGTGGCCCGGATGCCGTGGCGGCGAAGAGCCCACAGCCCGTTCATGTCGTGATAGAGGGACAGGTCTCCGAGCAGCAAGACCGTCGGCGTTGTCGGGGCCGCGGCCGCAAGGCCCAGACCTGTCGATACCAGCCCGTCGATGCCGCTGGCTCCGCGATTGCCGTAGAAAGACTGCTTCGCCTTCGCGTAAGGCCAGAAGCTGTCGGCGGCCCGGATCGGCATGCTCGATCCGATGAAGACCTGCGCCGGGTCTGGCAGCTTCGCGGCGAGGGCCCGCACGACGTGGCCTTCATGTACCGCCGTCGACACCAGTGAGGCGGCGATGGCAACCGTGGCCTTCTTGCCGGCCTCCACCCACTCGTCGCGCCACGCCCGGCGATCGATCGGAGGCAGGGCTTCGATCACGGCCTGCGGGTCACACGCCAGCACATTGCCGGCGACCTGGTCCTCATCACGCCAGGCGCGATGAGGGTCGACGAGAAAAGTCGGAGCCGACGCCGCCGCCAGCCACGCGTTCATCACCTTCGACGTTGGCGTTCCGCCCACGCGCAGCACGAGGTCGGGTCCGTGCTGCAGGGACCAGCCTGCGCGCAGCAGCGCTTCGTACGACTCGATCGCCGATCCGGTCTCCGGCCGCCGGAGCTGAGAGCTCGGCTCTGCGAGCACCGGCACGCCGAGCCGGCTCAGACCTGCGGCCAGCCTTAAGCCGTCACGCATCTCTCCTGCGACCACCAGGGGACGCTGCGATCTCTGCAGCGCGCCGGCCAGTCCGGCCACCTGCTCAGTCGTCGGCACCAGCACGCCGGTAGAGATCACCTGAGGTGCCTCGCCGACCGCCGCCGGCACCTGGCCTGGCGGGGGCACCAGCGGCTCGCGAAACGGCATGTTCAGATGCACAGGTCCGGCCATCGCCTCGGCACACGTTCGCGCCGCGAGCCGGCGCCAGACGCGCGCCGCGTTGGGCAGCTCCAGCGGCGGCCCTGGGTCGAAGTACCAGCGAACCGCGCTTCCGTAAAGGTGTTGCTGATCGATGGCCTGATTCGCTCCGACATCGCGCAGCTCGGGCGGCCGGTCAGCGGTGAGGACGATGAGGGGCGTGCGTGAGTAGAAGGCCTCCACCACCGCCGCATGAAACTCCGCCGCCGCGGTGCCGGACGTGCACAGAAGCACCACGGGCTTGCCCGTCGCCTTGGCCAGGCCCACTCCAAAAAAGGATCCCGAACGCTCATCTACATGGACGAACACGTTGATCGCCGGATGTCGCTGTAGGGCCATCGCCAGCGGCGCGGAGCGTGAACCCGGCGAGATACACGCGTAGGCGACGCCCTGCGCGGCCAGCTCGTCGACGAACGTGGCGGCGAAGGACTGGGCTACGTCCATACGATGAATGAATGCCGGTCGTCGACGGCCCAGACATGAGCCTCAGCTACAGCACCGCTGGTGAGGGTGAGCCCGTGACCCTGCTGCACGGATTCACGCTCAGCGGACGAAGCTGGCGCGAGGTCATTGCCAAGGTGCCGCCTGGCTGGATGTGGGTGATGCCGGACGTGCGAGGCCACGGCGACACACAGATCCCTCGTGGCGCTCCCATCACGATGGACGCGTGCACGAGGGATATCGAGAGGCTTTGGGACCACCTCGGCATCGAGCGCAGCCATCTGGTTGGTTACTCGATGGGCGGCCGGCTGGCGCTGCACGTGGCGGTCAGCCTACCCGAGCGCACGCGCTCATTGCTCACGATTGGCGCACACGCCGGACTCGATGAGAGTGCGCGTGCCGGGCGCCGGCAGGGTGACGAGGCGCTGGCCGATCGCATCGAACAGTTCGGCATCGAGCCGTTCGTCAATTACTGGGAGGCCCAGCCGCTTTTCGCGGGTCTGGCGCGGCGAGGCAGGGCCTTCTCCGAGCAGCTGAGGGCGGAACGACTTCGAGGCCGGCCTGACGGCCTGGCCGCCTCACTGAAGGGCATGGGTGCCGGTGCCATGGAACCTCTCTGGGATCAGCTCGACCGGATCAGCGTGCCATCGACGTTCGTCGCCGGCGAGGAGGACACGGCGTTCGTGGCGGCAGCGCAGCGACTGGCCGCGGCCGTCCCAGGCGCTCGAGCCGTGGTCGTGCCCCGCTCTGGCCACGCGGTCCAGATGCAGCGCCCCGCAGTGTTCGCAAGGATCCTCGCCGATCACCTGCGTCGGGCAGATGGGCCGGCGGCTGCCGGGACCTCGACCGCGAGCTTGACCTCAGCCTGAAGGCCGGCGGCATAACGAGCGGCACCCAGCCTTTCCTGGTCCAGCATCCCGCCATGCGCGATCGGCTCGAGGACGAACTCGTGTGCTCCCCGCTTGAGCAGACGCTCGACCTCCCGCGCCACGTCGTGCGGTCGCACAGCATTGATGCGGAAATCCATCACAGCACCAGCCCTGCAGTGAGCAGAAGCGCAAACGCGAGCTCGGCGACGGCCATCCGCTTCAAAGCGCCCACGAGCGCGGGTCCTGATGCTGTCGCAAACGCAGTGCGTACAGGCACAGCGGCGATCGGGATCCCAAAGTGGACGAGCATCACGGTCACCGCGGCCAGGTGCGTCATGAAGACGACGATCGGGACCGTGAATGCAAGGCAGGCCAGCACGACGAGCAGATAGAGCGTGCGCGGGCGTCCGATCATCGTGGCCAGCGTCCGCTTGCCGGCGGCTGCGTCGGTTTCCATGTCACGCAGGTTGTTGAGCACGAGGATGGCCGTGGCGAGTGATCCAAACGAGACGCTGAAGAGAATCGCAAGCGGCGTCACCCGCAAGATCTCCACGTACACCGTGCCGCACGTGGCGACGAAACCGAAGAAGACGAACACGAAGATCTCGCCCATCCCCATGTAGCCGTATGGTCGCGGCCCGCCCGTGTAAAGCCAGCCCGCGAGCAGGCACGCGGCGCCCACGATGAGAAGCCGCCAGTCGGTGGTGAGGCTGAGGATCGCCCCGACCAGGCCGGCGACTCCGAAGGCCGCCATCGCGGCCAGCCTCACGTGCTCGGGCGCCACCACTCCTGACGACGCGGCACGGACCGGGCCCATCCGCTTCGCCGAATCGGCGCCGCGCCTGTGGTCCGAATAGTCGTTGGCGAAGTTGACCCCGAGCTGCATCGCGACCGCCACCACCAGCGCGGCCGCCCCGGCGACAGGTCTCACCGTGCCGTCGTGCAGGGCGATCGCGGTTCCGCCAAGGACGGGCGCCACCGAAGCAGCCAGCGTGGCAGGCCGCACGGCGGACCACCAGACCTGGCCTGGCGTCAGGACCTGGGCGGCAACCACTTAAGGACGCTTCGGAAACTTCGAGAAGTCGGGCTTTCGCTTCTGCACGTAGGCGTCACGGCCCTCCTGAGCCTCTTCGCTGAGGTAGTAGAGCAGCGTTGCGTCGCCCGCCAGCTGCTGAATGCCGGCCAGCCCGTCATCAGCGGCGTTGAGGCCTGCCTTGACCATGCGCAGCGCCAGCGGACTCAGCTCGAGCATGCGCCGGCACCACGCGACTGTCTCTGCCTCCAGCTTCTCGAGCGGAACCACCTTGTTCACCAGTCCCATCTCAAGAGCCTGCTGGGCGTCGTACTGCTCGCAGAGGAACCAGATCTCTCGCGCCTTTTTCTGGCCGACAATGCGCGCGAGCAGGCCGGCGCCATATCCCCCATCGAAGCTGCCGACCCTCGGTCCTGTCTGGCCGAAACGTGCGTTGTCGGCCGCGATGGTCAGATCGCACACAACGTGGAGCACGTGTCCGCCGCCGATCGCATAGCCCGCGACCATCGCCACCACGGGTTTCGGCAGCCGGCGGATCTGGATCTGGAGGTCGAGGACGTTCAGGCGGCCGACGCCTGTCGGATCGATGTAGCCATCGTTGCCTCGGATGCGCTGGTCGCCACCCGAGCAGAATGCCTCAGTGCCGGCACCGGTCAGGATGACGACGCCGATGGTCGGATCGTCGCGCGCGGCCTCGAAAGCGCGGGACATCTCGAAGACGGTGGTGGGCCGGAAGGCGTTGCGCACCTCGGGCCGGTTGATGGTGATCCTCGCGATGCCGTCCCAGGTGTCGTAGAGGATGTCCTCGTAGTCGCCTGACTTAGTCCAGCCCGAGGCCTGATTCTTCAAGCTGTCACTCCTAGAGCGATTACTAGCACCATTGCCAATCGTAGTCGCTCCCAGCAGGCACTAGGTACGTCGGGTGGGTCGTTTCCTCGGGAACAGGCGAACGATCTTGGCGTAGTCGTCGGCGGTGTCGATGTCGTCTGGTCTCCCCTGCGCCGGCACCACGTCGAGCAGCTCGGGGTGGCGCTCGAGCAGCTGCCGGGCCCCGGAGTCGCCCTCCAACGCCTCGAGCTCAGGCCACAGCTCGCGTGACAGGACGACGGGCGGAGTCCAGCGGGCCTTGTCTCCACCCGCCATCGCCACCGCCGGCCGCGAACCCTCGCGCCGCCATGACCGGAGCAGAGTCGACACTGACCGCGAGCCGACCAGTGGCTGGTCCCCGAGCATGATCAGCGCGGCTTCCATGTCAGGACGTAGTGCATTGAGACCGGCGCGCAGGGAAGTCGACATCCCGGCCAGGGCTTCAGGGTTGTGGACCAGCTCAGCGTGGCCGTCGAGTGCCTGCTTGATGTCGTCGGACGCGTACACGACGACGATCTGGTGGCAGCCACCTTCGGAGGCGGCCTCGACCGCGTGGCGGACCATCGGGCGGCCGTCGAACTCGAGCAGAAGCTTCTGCGTGCCACCCATGCGCGAGCTGGAGCCGGCGGCCAGCACCACTCCTCCGACTGGAAGCAGAGAGGCGGCCAGCCTCTCGCTCGACGGCCGCGCTGAGCGGATCCACTCCACGTCGGCACCGACCTTGATGGCCGCTTCTGCAAAATCGTGCAGCCTGCCGCTGTCGGCGTCGACCACTATGAGCTTGCGGTCCTTCATCGCGGAGAGGTCGGGGATGGCCTCCGGCAATCCCACCACCGCGAGCGTCGCGCAGTCGTGCCGCGACGAGACGTGCTGGAGCGCCGGCTCCAGGTCGCGGCCGCGGACCACCACGCTGTGTGTACCGTCCGGCTCTCGGTAAGTTCGACCTCGGATCGGGACCTCGAGGTCGCTCATCACAAATACCGGCACTTCTCCAGCATGCCAGAGCGGACCAGTAGTCTTTTCGAAATGCCCGTCCTTAATCCCCACGAACTCAGAGGCTGAGGCCGTGAGTTCGCGGGGACCCCTGATTGGCGCGCACGTCGACTCCAGCGGTGGACTGCATCTCGCCTACGAGCGAGCCGCGGCGATGGGAGCGGAGGCGATTCAGGTCCATCCGACACCGCCTGGTTTCTGGGGCTCGCCCAAGCTGGACGAGACTCGCATCGCGACCTTCAAGGAGGCGACCAAGAAGCACGGCGGCCCGCCCTTCTACTTCCACGCGGTCTACCTGATCAACCTGGCGGGCGACGACACAACGCTCCGCCAGCGGTCTGAGAGCACCCTCACCGGCTACCTCAAAGCCGCTGACGAGCTCGGTATCGACGGCGTGATCTTCCACACCGGCTCCCACAAGGGCGCGGGCTTCGACGTTCGCCTGCCGACCATCACCGAGCACATCAAGCACGTGCTGGAACGCGCAGACCCCAAGCGAGCGAAGCTCCTGATCGAGAACAACGCCGGTCTTGGAGGCTGCGTCGGCGCCAGGTTCGAGGAGATCGCCACGATGCTCTCCGCGTTGAACGACAAGCGCGTGGCCGTCTGCTTTGACACCTGCCACGCCTTTGCCTCCGGTTATGACGAGCGCACGGCCGACACGGTATCCGCCACCATCGACGAGCTGGACCGCGTGGTCGGTCTGTCCCGCGTCGAGGTCGTGCACTGCAATGACTCGGTCACAGGCCTGGGCTCGAACCGCGACCGCCACGCCAACATCGGGGCAGGGCAGATCGGCGAAGACGGCTTCCGGGCCCTGCTTCACGAACCGAGGCTGGATCGGTTCCCGTTCATCCTCGAGGTGCCGGGCGCGGGCGATGGACCCGACGCGGAGCAGGTCGCGACCTTGCGCCGGCTCGCGGGCTGAAGCCTTCAAAAAGGCGCAACCAGGGCTCGGTCAGCAGTCCGAGCAGCCGAAAAGCGGCTCCCTGCTCCAGGCGGCTGTTCTCTCGCTCTCGCTGAAGGTCCTTCAGCCGCTCGAACGCCATGTCTTCCATTCCATCCCTGAACATCCCGATCTCCTCCCTAACCAGCTTACTTCCTTTACCGGTTATTATAACCGATGTTGACTGTTTGGCGGTTAAGATAAGATGATGGTCGTCGATGGCTGATCGGGAGACCGCCGGAGGCGCCCTGGGTCTGGTCCAGGCCTACGTCAACACTGTCGACCTCCAGGATGGTCCCGAGCTCTTCTCCGACCCGGATGCTCTTCGCTCCTGGCTGGTGGGCCGGCGTCTGATGGAGCCGGAGGCGAGCGTGGACGCCTCTGACCTCAAGAAC
>VBFO01000117.1 GCA_005881025.1 Chloroflexota bacterium
GGCGGGGGCTTTCAAAGATGGCGACCCCTGCCAGCCTTCGGCGACGACCTTCAGCGTCACGGTCCGTGACGGCAGGCCCAAGACCGCCGATGGGCCGATGCACGCCGAGTCTCCGTGGCTGAACGGCTACTTCGTCCTCGAGTGCAAAGACAAAGCGGACGCGGCTGCATGGGCCGCCAAGAATCCCGCGGCGCACGTCGGCACGGTCGAGGTGCATCCAATCCTGACGTTCTAGGTCGACTCTCGAGAGACCCCCTTTCGTGTAGTTTTGGGCTGCAACGATTGTGCTGTCCACGTAAGGGGGTCTTCTCATGCGTGCTTTTGCTCTCGACGAATTCGGCGCCGCGGGCTCGGTCCATGACCTGCCGATCCCGGAGCCGGCGGACGGCGAGGTCCGCATCAAGGTCGCAGCCGGCGGCATCAACCCATTCGACACCGTGGTCCTCAAGGGCGCCCTCAAGGACCGCATGCAGCACGACTTTCCCCTCATCCCCTGCTCCGACTTCGCCGGCTCCGTCGACGCTCTCGGAAGCGGTGTCGATGGCTGGAAGGTCGGTGACCAGGCGTTCGGCCAGCTGGGCAAGATGTCGTTCGGGCACGGGTCGCTCGCCGAGTTCACCACTGCATCCCCCGCCACCATCGCGCGCAGGCCCGCGGCAATCGACGCGCAGTTTGGCGCCGCACTACCGCTCGCGGGAGTATCAGCATGGATGTGCATTGAGCCAATGGGCCTCAAGAACGGCGACGTCGTGGTGATCCTCGGCGCTGCCGGCGGGATCGGAGGATTTGCCGTGCAGATCGCAAAGCACACGGGGGCGCATGTGGTAGGGGTCGCGCGCGGCGAAAACACCGGCTATCTCCGCGGGCTAGGCGCTGACGAGGTGATCGACTACACGACCAAGGACGTGGTCGAGACCGTCCGCAAGGCCCACTCGGCAGGTATCGCGGGGCTCGTCCACACGGCCGGCGATGCGGCGGTGGTGGTTGGGCTGGCGGGCCTGGTGCGCGAAGGAGGCCATGTCGCCTCGATGCGTGGTGGCGCGAATATCGATGAGCTGACCAAGAGCAAAGTCGCCGGCATCAACGTCCAGACCAGGGTCACGACCGAAGCCCTCGAGAAGCTGGCGGGCATGGTCGAAGCGGGCTCGCTGAAGCGCCCGGAGATAAAGACATACGAGCTGGACCAGGCAGAAGAGGCGTTCGAAAAGATCTCCTCGGGGCACGTCCGCGGCAAGCTGGTCGTGATCCCGTAAGGAAGCCATCGATGCCGGTCATATGATGCTCACCACGGCGCAGGAAGAGACGACCTCAGCTGCATCACCCGAGGTGGGCACTGCCCGGGTCGAGGCGTTCAGCGACTCGGTAATGGCGGTGATCATCACGATCATGGCGTTCGAGCTGCGCCCTCCTCAGGGATTCACCCTGGAAGCGATGCGCGACCAGCTTCCAGCTGTGCTGGTCTACGTGCTGAGCTTCGTGTTCATCGGGATCTACTGGAACAATCACCATCACCTGCTCCGCGCCGCCGATCGGATCAGCGGGGCGGCGATGTGGGCGAACCTGTTCCTGCTGTTCTGGCTCTCTCTGATCCCAGTCCTGACGGAATGGCTGCGAGACCAGTATCTCCATGCGCTTCCGACCGCAGCCTATGGAGTGGTGGCGCTCGCGGCAGGATTTGCTTACTCGATCCTCGTGCGAACGCTCATCAAGGCCAACGGCAGCGACTCGCGAGTGGCCCGGGCCGTCGGGTCCGACACGAAGGGTTATATGTCGCTTGTGCTCTACGGCGCGGCCGTGGTGCTTGCCTTTGTCAATCCGTGGATCTCGTACGCGCTCTACGTGTCAGTGGCGCTGATGTGGTTCGTACCCGACCCCAGATTCACCCGGCGATAGGCCGGCGACCCCGCCAGAGCAGCAGCCAGCACGCACCCGCGACGACCGCACCGGGCGCCATGACCACCGCGATCGAAACGCGGCCGACCTGGCCGAGGTCATAAGGCGGCGCCGATCAACGCGGATCAGGTGCAGCTGAAAGTGCCGTGGATAGTCAGGGAGCCCGACCCCTGCTTCGGAACCGCGACCACGTTGTTGACGGTCCCGCCCGGCTTGGCGCCGAGCGTGATGCTGCCGGAGGTTCCGGACGCGTCCGTGTACCACCCGCCGGGATACCCGGTCACGTCCTGGTCAGGCGTGATCCACAGCGAGGCGGACGGTTGCGCGCCGGTGTGGGGTCCGACCGTATAGGTGCCCGCCTTGTAAACCGTGCGCGCAAGGCTGGGGTCGGTGACGTCGATCTCGAGCGTGGACTCTCGGCCGGCGATGGTGGTCGTGAACTGGACATCGAGCCCGGCGCCGACTATGCAGTCAGGGTCGGCCAGCAGCCTGCCGGTCGTGCCTGCCAGCGGGCCGGAGATGGTGAGGCACAGCCTTGTCTCGACGCAGTGGTTGGTGCTCGAGACGCTGGACGACCCGCACGTGCCGCACGTGGCTGCCGACAGCACGACGAGGACGCAGAATGCCAGGCGGGCGACCATCGCGCCGCAATCCTAAGCGCCTCATCCGCCGCTGATGCCCCTTCCGGCCAGGGCCAGCAACCAGCCTGGCGCAGACCCCGCCGCGCCGATGCGGCCCGCGAGTGTCGGGCCGATCTGCATGGGATCGATACGAAACCGAGCGAAGGCGTCCGGGTTGGCCGGCGAGGCGCGGAATTCCAACACGTCCCGGCCTCTATCGCGAACGCGGTAGGCCAGCCGGTTGAAGTCCGGGCTGGGAACTATCCAGAGTGCATGGATCTGAACCGCGTGAAGCAAGACGATTGCGTACAGAAACGCCGGATCATCGCGTGCCTGGCCGTCAGGAAACGAGGCCCGCGCCTCCACCAGACCATGGGCGTCGACGGCGTCCGACGTCTTGACCTGGAGTCCGATGGCCGGAAGGCCGCCTCGCAGCCCGGCCACCAGGTCGACGTGGTCGTCGTCCGTCAGGGGCGAGAACACCTCGAGTCCGCCGTCCGATGTGATCAGCGCGTACAGGCTCAAGGCCAGCTCGCCCGCGCGACCGATCTGGGTCTTGTCGAGGCCTGAGTGCATCATCGCCCATATACCATCACGCGGACTTGGACGAGCGGACCCTCGAAGGATTCCTCGGCTTCAACGATGACGACCTGGCCGCCAACCGGGATGGCCGGCTGAGCCCGCGGCAAGCCCGTCGCCTGCTCTGGTCCGGGGCCGGGCGGCTGATCGTCGGGCCACCGTTTGCTGCTGGTGGGGCGACGATCTCGCTGTTGTTCGACAGCGCGATCGGCGCTGTGCTCTGCCTCATCGCATCGGGCATGGGCCTCTACATCGCGTGGCGGGGATTCGGCTTCCTGGTCGACTCGATGGACGGCGCCGTCGCCTTCGTCACGGGACCTCTGCGAGGTCGAATGGTCCACACCCGCAATCGGACCAGCTACTGGGCTCACATCGGCCCGGTCTCCAAACGCATCGGCCGTGCCGCCTTTGACGCGTTGCCCAACGGCGTCGCGTGCCACCTCTACTACGCGCCCGGCTGTCGCAGCCTGCTCTCGGTCGAACCGGCAACGGTTGACGAGCCCAGGCCGATGCATCCATTCGGGCCGGACTCGGCCCATGCGTGGGACCGGTTGCGATGGTCGTGGGTGCTGATGACGATCGGCCTTCTTGGACTCGTCGTCGGTGTCCATCAGGTCGCGTCTGCCCATCCTGCGCTGCCGGTCAGCGTGAGCGGAGTCGTCTCGGACTACCGGGAGACCCACGGCAGGTCGACTACGCGCACGCTCTACCTCGAAGGTCACGGCGACACTTACACGCCTAAAGCTGAAGACACCTACACGCCTTCGGCGCCCCCCTTTGGAGTGCTGGTCGGACACCAGGTCGTGCTCTACATCAACTCTGGTACTCATGACGTGCTGGCGATCGACGACGACGGCCAGCTCTATGCCGGCGACTGGTACCTGCACCCCGACCACCAGACCATGTTCGAGACCGTCAACGGTGCCATCACGACGGTGTTGTCCGGCGTCCTCTTGCTGATTGGCGTCGCTGTGCTTGTCCGGGACAGGCGTCAGCGCGAGAGCAGCGCCGTCTATGGACCGCCCACGGTGCGCCCAGTCGAGCAGATGCTGCCGAGCGCCACCGTCACAGTGTTGACGTTCGTCGCCATCCTGGGCCTCCTGATCGTTGCTTTCGCCGGAGTGAGGTAGCCGGCCGGGTACCCAATGTCGGACCCGGCCGGCGACTGAATATTCGTTCCGCTTGCTACTGAATGTTGATTGACCCCATCGAGATGGCGGTCAGGCTGTAACCGCCGATGTAGACGCTGCTCGTCGGGTTGCTGTCTTCGCTTTTACAGCTGGCCGATATCGTCGTTGCGCTGCCCAGCACCGACGCTTTGTGCCAGGCGAGCTCTCCGTCGTGACCCCCGTTGATGTTCGTGAAGAAGCGATCCCCATCCAGGTCGCAAAAGATGTCTCGGGAGTTGTCTTGAAAAGCGGCGGCATTGCCATTTGTGACGCTGAGCGTGAAGTAGATCTCGTAGTTGCCCGCAGGCAGGTTCAGGCTGACCACAGTTTGCTGCCCGGTGGTGAAATTGCCTAGCTGCGTGGCGCCGGTCAAGTCAAACGAGCGCCGCTTTTCATACACGGTGCCTCCGCCTCCTGCCGCGCCCGCCGGGCCCGCGGGTCCGGTCGCTCCGGTGGCGCCCGTCGCACCCTGTGGCCCCTGGGCACCAGTCGATCCGGTGGCGCCGGTCGCGCCGGTGGCGCCGGTATCCCCCTGAGGACCTTGTGGGCCTTGCGAGCCCTGTGAACCAGCAGCACCGGTGTCGCCTTGCGGGCCCTGGGGCCCCTGCGCGCCCTGGGGACCTTGTGAACCGGTTGGGCCCTGCACCCCCGCCTGGTTCCAAGAAATCGACGTCTCGCCTGTTTTGCAGTTCGTCACCGACCTGTCGATGATGCGAATGGTGCCCGTGGACTTTGTGTAGCACCCGTAGATCACGCCGGTTGAGTCGGGAATGCTGGCGACCGCTACGCCCCCCGCGAGCACGACGAGGAGTCCCCCGCCGAGTGCACCTACGGAGAGCTTTCCAGCTGCCAGACGACGAAAGGCACCAAGGACACGCATCATCGACGTAAATCTCCTTGCCCAGCTGAGGGCGAACGCCCCGCGGGGGCAGGCTGCCGAGTCGGCGCCATGGCCGACGACAGAGTCACGGCAGTTTGCCCGGGTCCGGCGACGGCGTCAAGCGTGGTGGTCGTCCTAGGTCGTTTTGATGAGTGGCGCGATCAGCTTCGCCGCCTTGCGTGCCCCATCCGTCTCGACCCGCTCATAAGTCACCCTGGCGCCCAGCCGCCGCCTCATCTGGGCCGCCAGTCGCTCCGGCGTCGCATCGTCGTACTGGGTCGGTGGCGGAGCCCCATAGCGTCGCAGGCGATGGGCCACGTGGAAGTTCTGCTCGAAGTGGTTGCGCAGCGGGATGTAGATAAAAGGACGGCGATTCGCGACCAGCTCCATGGTCGTAGACAGCCCGCCCTGCACTACCGCCAGGTCGCAGCACGCCAGGGTCTTGAAAAGGTCGTGCACGTAGCCAGTTGCCTGCATGCCATCGACGGTTGGAAAGTCGTTGGGGTCGATACGCGGTCCGCAGACCAGCAGCAGCTCTGCCTCAGGAACCTGGGAGCGAAGAATGCGAAACGCCTCGACGATGCGGTGCAGGAGATGGACACCTACCGCCGATCCCCCCACCGTGGCGACGATCAGCCTGCTGTCGGGATCCAGGTCGAGCTCGCGCCGCAGCTGCTTGCGATTGGCGAGGTCCTTTGGCTTGAAGGGCAGGACATAGCCCGAGAACTGGTAGTGCTCCTTGGTCCAGGCCGGAATGGTGGGAAGGCCAGGGCCGAAGCGCTTGCGCACAATGTCCTCCGGGCGGCCGATGAAGATCGACAGGTCACGAAGCCCCGGGTACTGCGCGATGTGCTCCAGGACCTCGGCGTTGTAGTCGGCGGTCAGAAACGCCTCTCGCTCGCCGCCTGAGGGCATCGGCAGGTAGCCGGCGAAATCGGCCATCCACACATAGGGAGATGTCTTCAGCTCTGGGTTTTCGTGCAGGAAGTGGTCGATCTCCCAGCCTTCGTCGGCGATCCAGAGGTCGAACTTCTCCTGCGACACGACGTCGTGGAACACCATGAAGTTCGCACACAGGATCTCGTCCATCCTGCGCAGCATGTTGAAGGCGTGCAGCTCATGCTGGCCCGACTCCGCGTCCACGTGCCGGGCTTCCGGCGCGAGCTCGGCGCTGGCGGGATGCACGATCTCGCCGCACTGCGCAAGCAGCGTGGTGACCGGTGGCTGGGCGAGCCACTCAACCCGCAGCCCGGGCACTTGCCGGCGCAGCTCGCGTGCGATGGCGACATCTCGCCAGGCGTGGCCGAGCCCGATCGGAGAGCTGATGAGGAGCGCGCGCGGTTTGTCGTGCGTCCGGATGTTGGCGTGCTGCGGCGACGTGCGATCTCCGGCGAAATCGGCGATCAGCTTGTTCACCAGCACCGGATGCCTGGCGTTGGGGATGTGACCCTTTCCCTCGAGCTTCACCATGCGTCCGCCTGTGAGCTCCGCCGTCAGCAAGCCGCGCTCGAGGACCTGGCACTCGTCACGGTCGCCGTGGATCACGAGCACAGGACACCGGACCTGGCGGCAGATCGCCTCCACCTGGTCCTTGTTGCTCGCGACCGGATCATGCTCGTCCATCACCATCACGTCAGCGCTGCCGTCCAGCCCATACGCGACCGCGTCCTCGATCTGCTTCGTCGAATGTGGCTCCGGAAACATCTGGCTGAAAAAGAACTCGAGAAAGTCGCCGTAGTGGCCGCGCATGTAGTGCTTGTTGAGCTTGAACCAGCCCTCATTGCTGTCGAGGACCTGTTCGTAGACCGCGACCGCCTTCGCCCGGTTTGGGTGTCGCGGCGTGAGATGCGGAACACCCGGTGCGATGGCGACGATGCCGAGAACCCGCTCGGGGTGAGAGGCGGCCAGCTGGATCGACGGGAAGACGCCGTCGGTGCAGATGCCGACCAGGATCGCGGCTCTGGTCGCGGTCACGTCCATCACCGAAAGGCAGTCCGCGGCGTAAAACCTGTTGCTCCACAAAGTGGCGGGGTCTGGAAAGTCGGACAGTCCATTCCCACGCCCGTCGTAGGCGACCACACGGAAGTGTCTGGCGAGGTAGTGGATCTGGGCCTTCCACAGTCTCGAGTGGGAGATCGGGTTGGCCGGCAGGAAGACGATCGTCCTGTCGCCCCTGCCGAAGACCTCGTAGTAGAGGCGAAGCCCGTCCGGCGTGATCGCGTAGCCGCTCGAGTCGGGGAGCCTGGCGCGAGTTCCGGTCTCGGTGATTGACATCGCGAGCCCCCTAAGTGTGGAAAAAGCGGACGGTTTCGCAACCGCCCGCCTTTTCTTACAACTATGCAGCGACCCTGCCGGCTTCGGCGCCGAGGCCGAAGATCGAGGTGAACACTGCCCTGGCGTGGCCGTTGCCCGCCATGCGGACGGCGTCACGGGCGCCGCCGGCCGGCTCGAGCGCTATGAACTTGTCGATCCAGGTGGTGCGGGCGTTCGGGTCTGACTTCTTGACGTAGACCGGTGACATTGGAATTCCTCTCCTCTTGTTGTTGGTGAGGCGCTTAGGGCCGCGCCTCGTAGACCAGGTTGAACGGCGTCTCGGCGACCTTGCGGAAGCGTGTGAACCCTGCGGCGGTGACGACGTCGTGGATGCGCTTTGGACCCGCCTGGGCGCCCAGCGCAAGGCCAACCTCCTGCGAGAGCGAGCTCGGCGTGCAGAGGTAGGTCGAGAAGGAGTAGTAGGCGCGGCCGACGGGGTTGAGATTGGACTCGACAGTGTCGCCTGCGATCGGTTCGACGATGAGCCAGGTGCCGTCCTTGGCCAGAGCCTGGCGGACGTGCCTCGCCGCTCCGACCGGATCGCCCATGTCGTGCAGGCAGTCGAACATCGTGACCAGGTCGTACCCGCTGCCGGGGAACGACTGCGCGGGCGCGACCTCGAACTTCAAGCGGTCGCTCAGTCCCGCGGCCCTGGCCTTCTGGCGTGCGAGCTCGATCGACTCCTGGTGGTAGTCGAAGCCGGTCACGTGTGAGCGTGGGTACGCGTCAGCCATGAGCCGAGAGGACGCGCCGAGGCCGCAGCCCACATCGGCCACGGTGGCGCCGACGCGAAGCTTTTCCTCGACGCCGTCGAGTGCGGGTAGCCAGGCCGAGACGAGGTTGGCGTTGTACCCGGGGCGGAAAAAGCGCTCGCAGCCGGTGGGTACTCCCGCGTCGTGCTCATGCCAGCCGAAGCCGGCCCCACTCTTGAAGACCTCTTCGATGTGCGGCGTCGCCTTCAAAGTGGCCGTCGCCAGCTCGAACGCTCCGCCGACGAATGCCGGGCTGTCCTCGTCCGCCAGGGCCATCGCCTGCTCGGGAGGAAGCTCGTAGCGCTTCGTGGCCGGGTCGTAGGTGACGAATCCGCCCGCGGCCTGCGCGTTCAGCCACTCGCGGATGTAGCGCTCGCTCGTCCTGGTCTTCTCGGCCAGCTCCGTTGAAGTGATCGGGCCTGCGCCGGCCATCGCCTTGTAGAGGCCCAGCCTGTCACCGATCACGATCAGGCCCGCGTTGACGGTGGCTCCGAGCTCACCGATGACCTGACCGAGAAACGCCATCAGCTTGTCCATGTTTACGGCCGGGGTTTCGACTGCCATGTGGCACCTCCTGAGATTTGAGATGCCATCGAAGCTATCGGGCGCGGTTCAGCCTCGAATCAGGGGACCCCCCTAGTAGTTGGCCCCTTGCCTTGCGGCGCGACCGCGAAGGGTGAAACTAAGCCCCAGTGCTACTTGGACGGCAGCGGGAGCTACGTGCGATTGATGAGGGCCTGGCCGCCGCGCGGCTCGGGAAGAGCTCGCGCCTGGTCATACGTGGCGAGCCCGGAATCGGGAAGACGGCGCTGCTGGAATACGCCGCGCAGCAAGCCGGGTCCATGCGTTTGCTGGCGGCCCGAGGTGTGGAGTTCGAGGCCGATGTCCCGTTTGCCGGCCTGAGCGAGCTGCTGCAGCCGGCCCTGGGACTGCTGGATCGTCTCCCAAGCTTCCACGCCACCGCCTTGCGCTCGTCCCTGGGTCTCGGGCCGAGGATCGCCGCCGACCGGCTGATCGTGGACGCTGCCGTCCTCGGGCTGATCTCCCTGTACGCGGAGGAATCGCCTCTCCTGATCACCGTCGACGACGCCCAATGGCTCGATCGGGCCTCCGCTGAAGCGATTGGATTCGCCGCCAGGCGCCTGGTCGCGGACCCGGTGCTGGTGCTGATCGCTGTGCGCGAGGGCGAGGACTCCCCGCTGCTGGCTGCCGGCCTGCCCGACCTGATGCTGGGCGGTCTCGACCAGGAGGCGGCGGCGGAGCTGCTCGAAAACTCTGGTGGAGGACAGGTCTCTGCCGAGGTCACCAGGAGGCTGGTGGCTGCCACCGGTGGCAACCCGCTGGCGCTGCTGGAGCTCGGTCCTGAAGCGCAGCGAGTGACGAGCGCCCCGCACGAAAACCTGCCTGTCGCCACCAGCGTCGAGCGCGCGTACCTGCGCCGAGCCGCCGGGCTGTCCGACAGCGCCCGCAACGTGCTGTTGCTGGTGGCCGCATCGGGCAGCTCGGACATGGGTCTGGTGCGCCGGGCAGCCGCAGCCCTGGGGGTTGGTGAGCTCGCAATCGAGGAAGCCGAAGCGGCTGCTTCACTGGTGAGCCAGCGCGCCGGCCGCATCGAGTTCGTCCATCCGCTGGCACGCGCGTCCATTTATCACTCGGCCTCGCCGGCGGAGCGCCGTGCCGCCCATCGAGCGCTCGGTCGCGCCATGACCGGAGCCGATGATGCTGACCGCAGGGCCTGGCACCTGGCCGCAGCAGCCACCGACCACGACTCGGAGGCGGCTGACGCCCTCGAAGCAGCCGCCCGCCGCGCCCACGAGAGCTCGGGTTACGCCGCAGCGTCCGCCGCCTGGCTCGAGTCGGCACGACTCACAGCTGACGACGCGACGCGCGCGGCGCGGTTCTTCCAGGCGGCTGACAACGCCTGGCTCGGCGGCCGGGCCGAGGATGCAGAGGAATCTCTGAAGGCTGCTCGCAAGCTCGCTCGAGAAGGTCTGCAGGTGGAGATCGACACCCTCGGAGGCCACATCGCGATGCGCCGCGGCTCTGTGCTGCAGGGTTACGCGACGCTGGTTGCGGCCGCCGAGGCTGTCGAGCCGCGCGACCGGTTGAAGGCAATCCGAATCCTCGCTGACGCGGCCATCTCGACCTTCGGCGCCGGCAGACCTGAGGAGATGCTGGCGGCGGCGCGCCGCGCCCTCGAGCTGCTCCGACCGGATGACCCGCCTGACGCCGGAGTGTTCGCGCATGTCTCCTACGGCGCCCTTGCGATCCTGGCCGGCCATGGCGATGACGGTCCGCGACACCTGCACGAGAGCGTCCCGCTCTTCCGGCAGCTTCCCCAGGACAGCTCCGACCCGCTGGTTCTTCTTTGCGCGGGTGTCACCGGACTGTTCTTGCGCGAGGCTGAGGCCGGTCGAGAGCTTCTCGAGCGCGCGCTCGTGCAGGCGCGCGAGCATGCGCCGACAGGTGCCCTGCCCTCAGTCCTGTTCACGCTCGCGCGTGATGCATTCGCCACGGATCGCTGGGCGCTTGCGCGAGCACTGTACGAGGACGCCATGCGAGTGGCGCGTGAGACCTCGCAGCTCACATGGCTGGCGGGCGATGTGGCAGGCGTCGCGTGGCTGGACGCCCTGGAGGGCCGCGCCGACGATTGCCGCACCCATGCAGCCGAAGCCCTGGAGCTTGCGGAATCGCTGGGCATGGGGCTGTACAAGGCGTGGTCGATGATCGCGATCGGCATGCTCGAGCTGGGGCTTGGACATCCGGACGAAGCGCTGCGCCAGCTCGCTGCCTGCGATGCGTTCCTGCAGGAGATCTCGATCAGCGATCCGGACCTGTCCCCGGCGCCTGACATCGTCGACGCGCTGGCTCGCCTCGGACGCGTGCCTGAGGCGCGCGAGGTGGCCAGGCGGTATTCGGCTGCGGCTGCGGCCAAGGGCCAGCCATTCGCACTGGCGCGCGCTGCCCGTGCCGAGGCGCTGCTGGCTCCAGAAGCTGATTTCGTCGCGCGCTTTGAGTCTGCGCTCCGGCATCACGAGTCGACGCCGGACACTTTCGAGCGTGCGCGCACTCAGCTGTACTTCGGCGAGCGGCTGCGCCGAGTGCGCAAGCGCGTCGAGGCTCGCAAGCAGCTGCGCGCAGCGCTGAAAGCCTTCGACCAGCTCGGTGCCGCGCCGTGGGCGGACCGGGCGATGAGCGAGCTGCAGGCGAGCGGCGAGACCGCGCGGGTCCGCGACGATCGTTTCCGCCAGCAGCTGACTCCGCAGGAGCTGCAGGTCGCGCTGACCCTGGCGGAAGGGACGACCACCCGCGAGGCAGCCGCCCGGCTGTACCTGAGCCCAAAGACTGTCGAGTACCACCTCCGGCACGTGTACGACAAGCTCGAGATCCGCTCGCGCGAGGAGCTGCAGGCGGCGCTGATGTCGCACGCTCGGCCCGGCTCGGCGCGCAAGACGCTCATGTTCACCGACCTGACGAGCTCGACGAACCTGGTCGAGGCCATCGGCGATGCCGCGTGGCATGACCTGAGCGCGTGGCTCGACGGTGAGCTCCGCCGATGCTTCAAGGAGCACCACGGGCACGAGGTCGACCACGCTGGTGACGGCTTCTTCGTCATCTTCGAGGCGGCCGCTGAAGCCATCGACTGCGCAATCACCGTCCAGCGCCGGCTGGCCAACCACCGCCGAGTGCACGGATACGCCCCGCAGGTGCGGATCGGGATCCACTCGGGAGAGGTGCAGGTGTCCGACTCGTCGGTACGCGGCGCCGCCGTGCACCGCGCCGCGCGGCTGTGCGCCGCGGCCCTGGGGGACACCATCGTGGTCTCACGCGAGGCGCTGGAGGCGAGCGGCCGGCCGCTGGGCGGCCTCCACGACTTCGCGCTGAAAGGCATCAAGGAACCGGTCGCCGCGGCTGAGGTGAGCTGGGCCTGAGCCCGCTGTCAGAGGGGCGTGGGGTGTGACAGCAGGGCCAGGACCCGAAAGATGGCCAGGCCAATGACTCCCGCCCTGATCGCGATCCCGATCCAGCCCCACCGGCCGACGAACCAGTAGACCGCGCCCAGCACGGCGAAATAGGCCAGCACGCCGAAGTAGAAACCGATTGTGTACGAGTCCATCAGGTCCAGGCGCTGTGCGCCGGGCGCGGATGATATCGCTTGTGTCCACATTTCGCCAGATGAATGAGCTCGCGCAGCCGTAACTCACCACCGGCTCATGCGTTTACCTCGCAGATAGACAGCTGGCGGAAGAAGGTCCCGTCAAAGGAGGTGACAAATGGTGGGGAGCAAGATGCGTTGGGTCCAGGTATTGATTGTTCTTTTTGCGCTCGTCGGCCTGTTCGCGGTGCAGTCGTCCCGCTCACGGAAGGGCGTGCTGACACACGCCGCCTGACTCGGCCGATTGGAATGACGTTGATCCGTGTGAGGCTCATGCCACCAACACGGATCTTCGTTTTTCAGTTGAGAAGTGAGCGACGCCTTACGCGAGCAGCTCGTCCTCGCCGGCACATCGCTCCTGGTGGCGGTCGACGAGTCCGGTGTGGTGGTCGGCTTTGCCCTGTCCTACCCCCTGCACGAGCCAGAGCCGTGGATGGGCGTGATGATCGGCGAGGAGCCTGTTGACTGGGCCGACGGCGTCCGGCACTGGATTCCCCGCTGGCCGGACCTCGAGGCGCTCACCACCACGGCCGGCGCTCCAGTTGAACAGCCGGCTGAACCAGTCGAGGACCACGGTGAGGGAGCCCGTGCGCGGGACGGCTCGTTCGTTTGCGGCCTCCTGCCGGAGCTCGCTCTGATGCCTCGCTGCCTCGTCGTACCAGTTCATCGGGAACCTCCTTGGACCAGCGGCGTTCGGTATACACCGAACGATCTATACTGTACCTGACGAATGGCTATTCCGTCTAGGGGACAGCGGGTCCGAGGAGCCCCCGAGCCTCGGCAGCTTCCTGTGACGGTTGACTGGGGACTCGCCTACGAGGCGCTG
>VBFO01000118.1 GCA_005881025.1 Chloroflexota bacterium
TTGTTGTTCATGATCGCGTGGACCTCCTTGGCCGAGCGCTCCATCTCCTTGATGCGCGGTACCCACTCCCCCAGCTCCGTCTCGGGATAGTCGTAGCGAAAGCGGAGATTCGGAGGGGCGCCCTGCAGGTCCCACGTGTCGTGGTTCCGGCCGTGAAACCGCACGACTGCGAGCTTGCTCGAGGTGACCTCATGCACGGCGGGCATGCTGGTCGCGTGTCCCGGCGGAGCGTCCACCGCGATGTACGGGATGTCTCGCGTCCTCAGAAATGCGAGCGTTCCCTCCCGGTGGCGGCCGTCGAGCCACTCGGGCTTGCGAAACTCGACAGCGATCTGAAATCCGTGCATTCGCTCCTGCACCTGCTCGACGTAAGAGAGCGACCTGGACGACGGTAGGAACCAGCGAGGGAACTGAAAGAACACTGCGCCGAGCCGGCCGGCAGCCTTGAGCGGCTCGAGAGCCATGCGGAATCGCTCCCACGCCTCGTCCACCAGCTCAGCGGGAATGTGCTCCAGGTAGATGTTCTTGCTTCGAAGCTCATCCGGCAGCTCCTCGCGCAGGTCGGGCGGCATCGACATCGGCTTGGTCGGGTGGTGGGTGAAAAGCGAGAAGGATTTGACGTCGAACACGAAGCCCTCAGGCGTTCGAGCGGCCCAACGCTCGACGCTCTCCGGCTTGGGGATGCCGTAGTAGGTCGTGTCCGCCTCGACCACGGCGAACTGCGTGGCGTAGAAGCTCAGCCGCTCGTCCGGCGAGGTGACTCCCATGGGGTAGAAGAGCTTCGAGTCGATCAGTGAGCGGTCGATCCAACCCGCGATCCCGCACCTGATGGCCATTGGCGGATGCTGGCACACCGAAGCAGGCTTATGATCCGACCCGCCGTGAGAGCCTTCGGCCGCTTCCTCCGCTACTGGTACACGTACCGAACGGTGGTCGCAGTGCTGCTCGGAATCGGCGTCAGCGGGGCGATGTACTGGCTCTACATCGAGCAGGTGGCGGGCGACGCCGGCCAGCAGGTTCCGCTCAACGTCTCAGTCCACCCCGAGGACCGCATCATGGGCGCTGCCGGGACGGCCACCGATCCGAACGTCGTCATCGTCGGCATCGACGACCAGAGTGTCGGCGCCATCGGGTTCTTTCCTTTTTCCCGGGACAACTACGCTTCCGCCCTCAAGAATCTGGAGCAGGCCGGAGCCGCGGTGGTGGCATTTGACGTTGGTTTTCCGGACGAAAGCAAGGACGATGTCGCCTTCGCCAAGGCTTTGCGCGACGCCACCGTCCCAGTTGTGCTGGCATACGGTGGCAGCAACACACACCCTGCCACGGGCAAGTTCGTCCAGCAGGATGTGGTTGATCAGGCGCCGATCAAGAAGTTCTGGTGCGCTGATCAGGACCAGGCGAAAAAGTCACCCTGCCGGCAGCCCTACAAGAACGTTGTCTTCGGTTCCACCGACATCGCCAACGACTCCGATGGCGTCCTTCGCCGGATACCGATGTTCGTACAGCCGGACTGCTTGCCGGCCGGTGGCTGTGACATCCAGGCGCTCAACCCGCTCAGCTTTGCCGCCTATCGGGCCTTTGTCCTTCAAGGAACTACCGGCCCCGGTCTGACCGAGATCAATGGCGACGCCAGCTTCGGCACCGCCTGGCCGCAGGCGATGCCGGTCGACGAAAACGGATCCGCGATCATCAACTACTTCGGCCCGCCCGGTAACTACAAGGCCAACGGGCAGTACGTGTCATTCGGCGATGTCGCGAGAGGCGCCTTCGACGCGGCCAAGGTCAAAGACAGGATTGTTTTGATCGGCGATTACTTCTTGACCGGGGTCAACGACCAGGTGACGGCCACCACGAGCGCGGGGGCCGGAGGCCTGCAGATGGCGGGAGTTGAGATGCACGCCAACGTCCTGCAGATGCTGCTGGGGGCGCCGCCTAAGTTCCTGACCCACGAGCAGCCTTTGATCGTCTATCTGATCCTGCTGCTCGCCGGCCTCTTGATGGCCCTGCTGGTGGCGCGGCTCAAAGTGATCTGGGGATTCGTCGCGACGGTGGTTGCGCTGCTGCTCTTCACCGTGGTCGTGGCCTACATCGCGATCAACGGGAATCTCGTGCCCGACCTCTTCCATCCGTGGATGACGATCGGCCTCGTCTACACAGGCGTCACGGCCTATCGATTCCTGTATGAGGACCGCGAACGGCGCAAGGTCACCTCTCTCTTCGGCCAATACCTGAAACCCGAGATCGTGGCCCAGCTCGCCAAGCAGCGGGGCGGCGTGGACGACATCCTGCGCGGCGGAGAGCGGCGCGACATCACTCTCTTGTTCGTCGACGTGCGCGGCTTTACCTCGATGTCGGAGTCGATGGCGGCCGAGGACGTCACCGCGCTCGTCCAGATGTACCTCGACCACCTCAGCGGAATCATCTTCACGTGGGACGGCACCATCGACAAATACGTCGGTGACGAGATCGTCGCGTTCTGGAACGCGCCTCGCGACCAGGCGGATCACGCTCTGCTCGCCGTGCGCTGCGCCTACGACCTCATCAACCGCGCCCCGGAGCTTCAGCACAGGCTGCTCGAAAAGGGTCTACCGCCGATCCGCTGGGGCATTGGTGTCAACACCGGGGCCGCCGTGGTCGGCAACATGGGCTCGCAGAGCCGGCTCCAATACACCGCGCTAGGCGACACGGTCAACACCGCCGCCCGCTTCTGCGCCAACGCGCCCGCGTTCCACCTCCTGATCGGTCAGCCGACCTACGACGCCGTGAAGGACTACGTCGCCGTCGATCTTGTACCCGGCGTGCAGCTGAAGGGCAAATCCGCGCAGACATTCCGCATCTATCAGGTAACCGCGATTCGCGAAAACACCAGCGCCCAATGGGTGCAGTTCCCGACCGAGATGGCGTCCGAGGCGCACCAGCAGTTCACGCAGCAGTACACGCAGAAGACGATCCTCGCAGCCTCGAGTCTCGGGTCACGCGACATCCTGATCGGGACGGAGGCAGAGGAGGCGCTCGCCGCCAGGGCGGGTGGGCCTACGAACGGGCAGGACGGCGGCTAGTGGAGCTGAGCGACCAGTAGAGCGAGCGCCGGCGCCGAGGCCAGGGCCAGCACCAACAAGCTCATGCATCCAGCCGACGCAGCCTTCTTGACCACCGGCTTGACTGGAGGAGTCGGGTTGTAGACCGCCTGGATCGGCGGCGGCGAGCCGGCTGGCATCGTCATCGAAGGGAGAGTTCCCCCCGGCAGCGCATTTCCGGCCGCGCCGGGAACCATCCGGCTCAAATCGGCACCGGGTTCCAGGCTGCGCTGCCAGCCCGGACACAGCCGGTCGGCGATGCGCGCCATCGCCTCGTCGAACTCCTGGCCGTTCTGATAGCGATCCTCCGGTCGCTTGGAAAGAGACTTGAGGATCACCTCCTCCAGGCGCATGTCGAGGCCCGGCTTGGAGACCGAAGGCGGCTTGGGCGGGGCCTGAACGTGCTTCGCCATCAGCGTGAACGGCCCGTCCGCGTCCGAGGCGGTGAATGGCGGCTGGCCTACGACGAGCTCGTAGAACATGATCCCGGCCGAGTAGAGGTCGCTGCGACCGTCGACCTTGCTCGAGGCCACCTGCTCAGGCGACATGTACTGGGGCGTGCCCACCGTGGTCCCCGTCTTGGTCGCGGTCGAGCCCGGCGGCACTGACTCGTCAGTCAGCCTGGCGATTCCAAAGTCGGCCACTTTGACGTTGCCCTCATCCGAGAGCAGGACGTTCTCGGGCTTCATGTCGCGGTGGACGATTGCATGCCGGTGCGCATAGTCCAGCGCCTGAAGCACGCCATGCATGACCGCAAAAACCTGTGGAAGGGGGATCTCTCCCTTGTTCAACCAATCGCGCAGCGACTTGCCGCGTACGAACTCCAGGACTATGTAGTTGGCGGCGCCGATCTGCTCGAGGTCATGAACCTGAACGAGGTTCGGATGGCTGGTGCGGGCCATGACCTGGGCCTCTTGCAGGAAGCGCTTCAGGGCTGTGGGGTCGGCGGCCGCTGACGGAACGAGCTCCTTGATCGCGACCTCCCTGCCCAAACCTGGTTGTACGGCCAGGTAGACGGCTCCCATTCCTCCACGGCCCAGCTCGCGCTTGACGATGTACTTGCCAATCCGGCGCTCTCCGCCATCGGCAGGCTCGGCTGGCGAGATGCCGGTCGGGATCAGCCGCATCGTGGCCGAGTCCTGGCCGGGAAACGTGCTTTGCGGTCGGGGCGGAGGGCTCGCATTCGCCGGCGGTCCGGAGTAGTGGGGCGGTGGCTGGCCAGGGGGTGGTGGCGCCGGTTGCTGGATGACAGACGGCGGCGGTACCTGCTGCTCGCCCGGCGTGGGCGGCATCTCGTCGTCGGAAGTCTGGTCCCCATCCTGACCGAAATCGGTCATTGCGCTCGGAGCCTATCAGAGTCCCTGGAGATCAGAGTTCGCATCTTCAAGTTGTTTCAGGTATGGCGTTTTGACGCCATTCAACCGATAATCTGGCCCGCAATCGACAGCGCTTGTTAGGAGGACATCCATGGCTTCTTCTCCGCCACCGCCGCCACCCGGACAGCCGGCCCCGATGGGAGGCATGTCTGGGGCTCCGGCGGGCAACAAGAACCTGTACACGATCCTTGCCTGGGCATTGTTTCCCCCGATCGGCAGCTTGATCTTTCTATTCGTCGGCAAGGACGACCCCGACGTCAAGAACAATGCAGCGCAAGCATTCGTGATTCACGGCGCCTCGCTCATCGTCTACCTGATTGTCTGGGTGTTGGCTGCAGTCACAGCAGGCATCCTTTTCTTCCTGCCACTGCTCTGGTGGCTGGTCTGGTTTGTGATCTGGGTCGTCGGCCTGATCCTCGCCCTTCAGGCGGGCGGCAGGCGCGTCAACTTCCCCGTCCTCGGCCCGATGGTCGCCTCATATGTGCCCGCGGTGGAAGGCTGGGCGAAGTAACCCTTCCGGTCGTCTGAATCAAAAAGGCCCCTTCGGGGGCCTTTTCTTTATCTGGTGTGCAGCTGGGTCAGCGCGTGCGCGATCCCATCGCGCAGCTCGTCCCGCTCGGTCCGCAGCAGGTTCACCTCGGCCCGCGTGTCGTCGAGCTGTTTGCGAAGTCTCACCAGTTCAGCATGCAGCTCGCCCAACCTCGGATCAGGCCCTCCGCCCGACGCCTGCGCGTCCGCGACCTCGAGCCGGGCCCGCTCGAGAGCGACCTTGAGCTGCCTCCGTTCGGCCAGCAGCTCCTGCACGAGTGAGTCGGCGGGCTTAGCCGGCTCTTTCGACATAGCGACAGAGCCCCGGCTGAAACTCGCGCAGGCGCAGGTGCTCCATCTCCCCGCGAAGAAAGCGTGCCTTTATCTCGAGGCTTCGGATCCCCGTCGAAGTCTCATATGGAAAGCGATAGAGCTTCCCCGAGTCAACGAGCAGGCAGAGCGCGAGTTTCTCACCCTCCCTCTCGATCACTTTCTTGTAGCACGGCACCGTGCGGCGAGCGATCTCGATCTTTTTGTAGCCGCCGACTTTGCCCGCGAGCACGCTGATGGGACCGCGCATGTATCGGGTTGAATGCTAATTGAGGAGGGAGAGCTGTTCCGGTGGTGGTGGCGGTTTCAGCCTGACAGTGCGCCGGTCGCGAACGTCGTGCACCTGGCGGAGGCGCGCTATCTCCTTCATGGAAGGGTCCGAGAACGCCGCGGGCAGGTACGCCCGCTCGCGGTAGGCGCGCTCGTACCGGGGCACAAGCTCCGGCCAGTGAAGAGCTAGCACGCTCATGAAGTGCTCGCGGGTCCCGTCACGCAAGTGCAGCATGCCGCCCCACAGCCCGGTGGCTCCGGCGTCGCGGGCTGCCTTGACGACTGCCTCGATCTGATCCGGCCGGTCGGAAAGTCCGGGCAGGATGGGAGCCATGCCGACGCTTGCCTTGATGCCCACAGCGACCAGCTTCTCGATGGCGCGCAGGCGCTGCTGCGGGGGAGCGGTGCCGGGCTCGGTCTTGCGCCAGACGTCCATGTCCAGCGTGGGGATGCTGAACGTGACGCCGAAGTCGGCCCGGCGCGAAAGCTCGCTCAGCACGTCGATGTCGCGCACGATCATCGGGCCGCGTGTGATCATGCCGGCCGGGTTGGAGAAGTCCCTCAAAACCTCGAGGCATTTGCGGGTCAGCTTGTAGCGGCCTTCGGCCGGCTGATAGGGGTCCGTGGCCGCGCCGATGACCACGGTTTCCTTCCTCCAGGACCTGCGCGCCAGCTCCGAGCGCAGAACCTCGGCAACGTTCACCTTCACGCGCACAGTCCGGCCGTAGCGGTCGTCGGCGGGACGGTCCGCTCGGAGCTCGTAAGCGCGCACGTAGCAGAAGGCGCAGCGGTGTTCGCAGCCGGTGTAAGGGTTCAGCGACCAGTTGAAGCCCATGCCCTTGACCGGGTTGAGCGCGGACTTGCACGGGACCTCTTCGAAGACGACATCAGCGCGGCGAGGGTCCAGGAGGGCCATCGCCTTCATGATAGAACAAATGTTTGGCACTCGAACGTGGACGGCCTGTGCGATCTTTTGCGGGGGGTTTGATCTTGGGAGGGAAGGTTCGTGCAGTCGCGCTGATCGCGGTCAGCCTCATGGCGGCCATCGGATTCGCTGGAACACCTCATGCCGCTCACGCTGCATCCCCGATCACGCTGCCCTTCACTGGCTTCGGACGAATCCTGGTCGACCCGACCCACGTTTTCATCACCGGCGGCGACTCTGTGCTCGTGCTCGACCTTTCGGGCAATCTGGTCAAGACGATCACAGGCGAAACCGGCGCGAGCGCGATGGTGGAGCAGGGCGGCATCCTCTATGTCTCCCTGGGAACGGGTGCGATCGACCGCATCGACATCGCGTCCTTGAGCGAGACCAGCCCCCTCGTGACGGGTCTCCTTCAACCCGGCGATCTTGCCTACGCTGGTGGGCTCCTCTGGACGACGGTCAATGACGCCGGCAGCATCGAGCCGGCGAGCATCGACGTGACGGCACAGACTCCTTCTGCACACGCATACGACAACGTCTTCGACTACAACACCAACTACCTGGCCAACTGCGCCCACTATGGAACGAACCACGCGGGGAATCCGAGCTATCTGATCGCCTTCTCGTGCAACACCGTTCCGTCTTCGATCGACCTCATCGATGTCTCTTCCGGCTCTCCTCTGGTAACCAGGACGACGACCATCTCCTACAACAACGCGAGGGATGTCGCCGTCAATCCTGACGGCACTCATTTCATTGCGGCGATCCCGAACAGCGCCGGCTTCATCGAGTACAACCTCAGTGACTTCAGCGCCGACGGCACTGTCTACGCATCGGACAACTTTCCCGTCGGCATCGACACGAACGGAGCGACCGGCGCCAAGATGCTTGGCGGCATCTCTAGGCAGGTGGGCACCACCGATGCAACGGGGTACCAGATCGGGGACCCGACTCAGGTCATTCTTTCGGCCAGCTTCGGCACACCGCAGACCTTCCAGCGCGGCGCCGCGCTCAGCGGGGACGGCCTGACCGGTTACCTGGTTGCATACGTTCCGTCGAGCGCTTCCGCGCTCGAGATCGTGTCGCTGCCGGCGATCCCAGCCGACGGCTCGCCGTCACCGCCGACCAACGTGTCAGCAACCGTTGGCGTGGGGGCCGCGATCGTGACCTGGAATGCTCCCGCGGATCACGGCAAGTCGGCGATCACCGGCTACAAGGTGCAGTCGTCCGGCGGCGCGATCGCGAACGTCGACGCCAACAAGTTCAGCGTTCTGATCGCCGGTCTGTCACCCGTCCCTCACACGTTCACCGTCACCGCCACCAACACCAACGGCACGAGCGCGCCCTCCGCGCCGTCCAACTCGGTCACACCGATCGCGGGCGGCACGTTCAACCCGCTGACCCCGAAGCGGTTGCTCGACACCCGGAACGGAACCGGCGGCGTCCCCGTCAGGCGGCTGGGCGCAGGATCCACCCTCGGGTTCCAGGTCGCCGGGCACGGCGGCGTGCCGGCCACTGGCGTAAGCGCGGTCGTCCTGAACGTAACCGTGACCAATACCTCGGGCACAGGCTTCCTCACCGCGTATCCCGCGGGCCTGTCGCGGCCGACGGCATCCAACCTCAACTGGACCGCCGGGAGAACGGTGCCCAACCTGACCCAGATCGCCGTCGGCGCCGGCGGCAAAGTCAACTTTTACGTCTCTTCGCCCGCCAACCTGATCGTCGACGTCGAGGGCTGGTACGGCGACTCGACCGACTCCTATCTCGTCAGCGGCCTCTACCACAGCCAGGGTCCGCAGCGGTGGTACGACTCCCGCTACATCTCGACTGCTAACGGCGGATTGCACCAGCCCCTGGCCCCTGGCGAGACGCGAACGATCCAGTTTGCGGGAGGCTATTTCAACATTCCTGGAGACACAGGCGCGATCGTCCTCAACGTCACGGTCACCTCACCATCGAAGGCAGGCTGGATCACGGTGTTTCCGGCCGGATCACCCAGGCCCACCGCCTCGAACGTGAATTTCCTGCCGGGCCAGGCTGTCGCCAACCGAGTCATCGCACGAGTTGGGCAGGGCGGGCAGATTTCGTTCTTCAA
>VBFO01000119.1 GCA_005881025.1 Chloroflexota bacterium
CGGCCCGACGGCTGCCGGGGCTCTGCTCGTGGCGCTTCTGTCCGTCGGCTTTCACCTCACGGACCAGCGGCTCCCCGTTCAGCTGGGTGGCCTGCTCCTGCTCGCCCTGGCCGGCGTGACCGGGATCACCGCCTACCGCAGCTTCTCGGACGCCCTCCGCAGCAGGCTGGATGACGTCCACGACCTGAACCTGCAGCTCGAGCAGAAGCAGCGTGCCTTCATGGCGGCGACCTCAGACCTGGACGGCGCGGACCAGCCGGGGGACGCCGGAGCGCTGACCGCCTTGATCG
This sequence comes from Chloroflexota bacterium, assembly GCA_005881025.1. Classification (GTDB taxonomy): domain Bacteria; phylum Chloroflexota; class Dormibacteria; order Dormibacterales; family Dormibacteraceae; genus CF-54. The sequence goes on from VBFO01000119.1 coordinate 291, forward strand.
CGCAGGAGTCTGGCGCAGCCTTTGCCTGCCACTACCTGATCTCGCCGGACGGCACGCGGTTCATGCCACAGCCGCCGGGCATCGGTCTGGGCCGTCTGCA
>VBFO01000120.1 GCA_005881025.1 Chloroflexota bacterium
GTGGGCGGCTTCATCCTGCTCGGGAACCGCCCCGGCGGGTTCAACGACGACGATCGCCGGCTGGCGATGACCCTCACCCGGCGGGCCGGAACCCAGCTTGCCAGCGCGCACGCCGTCGCTCAGAGCCAGCAGGAGTCGGCCCGCTACACGCTGATGGGCGAGCTCGTCAAAGAGGCGTCGGGCAAGACGATGGACGAGGTGCTCGCCCTCGTGCTCGACCGTGTGCGCCACGTGGTCAGCTACGACGCGGGCCGCATCGTCCTTTTCCAGCCGGATGACACTTACGTGTTCCTCAACGGCTCTGGGAGCGCGATGCCGCTGACCGGTCCGCTTCAGAGGGTCCGTAACGGCGAGACGCTGATCCGAAATCACGCCCTCGCGGAGGACGGCGCGCCGAGCGGCGTTCCGCCTGATGCGACCTCGCACACGGTGAACGAAGCGCTCACGCCGATTCGCGGGAAGGCCGGCGTCATCGGCGCCATCTGTCTCGGGCGGTCGGGAGCCACCTTCAACCAGCGCGACGGTCTGGCACTTAATGAGCTGGGGTCGATGGCCGGGGTCGCGATCGAGAACTCACGCATCCTGCAGGCGGTCACCGGTCAGGCGTCCAAGCTCGACTATGCCCTGGACGCTCTGGGCGAGATCTCTCAGGCGCTGACCACGGTGACGCAGGGCGCCCAGGTCCTCGAACAGAAGACCCTCGAGACCGCTGCGCGCGTGACCGGCGCGAGCGCTGCGCTGCTCACGCGCACGACGCCCGACGGCACGCAGAGAGTGATCACGTCGATCGGCTTTCCGGCCGAGGTCAACTCGCTCGAGCTCGACAACGGCCAGGGCATCGTGGGCGCAGTGATGCTGAGCCAGACCGTGACCGCGCTCGCAGACGCAAGCAAGAGCTTCGATTTGAGCTCTCCGCCCGACCTCAAGGCATATGGCCTGCAGTCGGCGTTGTGCACGCCGATGCTCGAGGCGGGTCACCTCTGGGGCACGCTCTCGGTCTTCGACGTCAAGAAACGCGATTGGACCGAGGACGACCAGCGCGTCCTGTCCACACTCGGCAACCAGAGCGTCGTCGCCGTACGCAATGCCGAGCTCTACGACAACAACCAGCGCAGCATCTGGGAGCTGAAGAACCTGCAGGAGGCGCTGCAGGCAGCGACCTCGACCCTCGACATCAATCAGGTGCTGCAGCAGGTGCTGGCAGGGGCGGCCAAGGCTTCATCGGCCCAGATCGGCTGCCTCGCGCTCGAGGATGCAGGGCACCTGATCCTGAAAGGTGGGTTCGGCACTGACTCCAAGACCGCGGAGAAGCTGGCGCTCGACCTCGGAGGCGACATCTGCAAGCAGGTGATGGCGTCAGGGCAGCCCTTCATGGAGACGATGGAGCGCAAGGCGGACAGCGACAGCCCACTCAACCCGCGCGCCGTCCTGTGCGTCGCGATCACGCTGCGCGGCAAGCCGACTGGCGTGGTGTTCCTGGCCAATTACCAGGTGGGTCGGGTGTTCACCGAAGACCACCGCAACCTGGTCACGGAGCTGGCGGCACAGGCCGCGGTGGCGATCGACAATGCGCGCCTGTTCAAAGACCGCGAGGAGGTCATCCTATCGGCGCTCGAGGCGCTGGCAAACACTGTCGACGCCAAGGATCCGTACACGGCCGGCCATTCGCAGCGCGTGACGCAGTACGCGCTGATGATCGCGCGGCAGATGAGGTACTCGCCGAAGGACCAGGCGCCGTGGATGCGCCTCGAGCGCGGCGTCAGGCTGCACGACATCGGAAAGATCGGGGTGCCTGACGCTGTGCTCCAGAAGCCCGGGAAGCTGACGGACGACGAGTTCGACAAGATGAAGGCACACACCACGATCGGCTTCAACATCCTCAGCGGCTTGAAGATGCTGACCGACGAGCTGGTGATCGTGCGCTCACACCATGAGCGCTACGACGGCAAGGGCTATCCAGATCGGAAGAAGGGCGACGAGCTGCCGATGTTCGCCTGGATCGCGAGCGCCGCGGACGCGATCGACGCGATGACATCGGACCGGCCATACCGCAGGGGCATGTCGCTGGAGGTTGCCCTCGACCAGGTGCGGCAGGGAGCCGGCACGCACTTCCACCCCGACGTCGCCGAGGCGGTGCTGGACGCTGCGCACAACGGCACGCTGAAGGTCATACCGCAGCAGTCGCTGTACAGCGATGCGCCGGCGATCGGCGCGTTCGAAAACCCTGTCACGTCTTAGCTAGCTATCTGCCCAAACCTGCGGGTGCCGGCAGCGGCCGGTTTGATCGGTGGAAATAACGGGCGGCCGCCGGCAGCGGCGTGTTTCAGTAGGCCTTTGCCAGCGCGACCCGGTACTTCGCAGGTTGGCCGCACACGAAGCACTTGCCGGAGGGCTTCGCGTGCTCGTCGATGGTGCGGATGGTGACCCCGCCGGAGTCAGCCTTGAGCCTGGCCTCTTCGGCCTCGTCGCCGCACCACTCCACCCAGGCGAATCCGCCGCGCGACCTGAAATGGGAGACGACCTCATCCAGCGTGCCCAGCTCGACCGTGTTGGCCCGCTGATACTCCTGCGCGCGCTCGAAGAGCCGCTTCTGGAAGCGCTCTAGCTCTGAGGTCAGAGCCGTGGCGATGCCTGACACCAGCAGGGCCCTCCGCTCGCGAGAAAGGCGATCGACCAGCTCGACCTGCGCGGCGTCGACGTCACGCGCACCGACGTTGAGCCGCAGCGGGACGCCCTTCAGCTCCCAGTGCGCGTACTTGTCCCCGGGCCGCTCATCACGCCAGTCCACCCGGAAGCGGATGCCGTGCTGCTTGAGCTGCGGCGACCACTGATTGATGAACGCCTCGACCTTCGCGCGGCTCGCGTCGTCGCGAAAGATCGGGACCACGACCACCTGCACCGGCGCAACCTTGGGCGGGACGATGAGGCCCGAGTCGTCGCCGTGCGCCATCACGATCGCGCCGACCATGCGCGTGCTGATGCCCCACGACGTCGAGTAGCAAAGCTCGCGCTCGTTGTCCTTGTTCGAGAAGGAGATGTCATACGCGCGGGCGAAGTTCTGGCCGAAGTAGTGCGAAGTGCCCATCTGCAGCGCGAGACCGTCGCGCATCAGCCCCTCCAGCGTCAGCGTGTGCACAGCACCGGGGAAGGTCTCCGCCGGCGACTTCTTGCCCACCAGCACCGGCACCGCCAGCCAGTCCTCGGCGACGGAGCGGTAGTAACCCAGGATCAGGTCCGCCTCTTCGATCGCCTCCTTGGCCGAGGCGTGGAACGTGTGGCCCTCCTGCCACCAGAACTCACGGCTGCGGAGGAAGAGGCGCGAACGCATCTCCCAGCGCACGACGCTGTTCCACTGGTTGGTCAGCTTGGGCAGGTCGCGGTGGCTCTGGATGTAGCGCCGGATGATGTGGCCGATGATCGTCTCCGAGGTCGGCCTCACCGCTAGCGGTTCCTCGAGCTCCTCCATGGCGGCGCCGGCCTTCGTCACCCAGGCGACCTCCGGGCCGAAGCCCTCGATGTGCTCGGCCTCCTTGACCAGGAGCTCGCGCGGGATGAGCAGGGGAAACGCCCAGTTCTCGTGGCCGCTCTCCTTGATCATGTCGTCGAAGGCGCGCTGGATCGCCTCCCACATCGCCCAGCCGTAGGGGCGGACGACCATCATGCCGCGGACCCCGGACCAGTCAGCAAGCTCGGCCTTGCGGACGACGTCGGTGTACCAACGGTCGAAGTCATCGGACATCTTGGTGATGTCCTTCACGAAATCCTGCTGCTCCTCCACGGTCTCCTTCATTCCTGTAGCTCCCAGGTATCCAGGTGATCGATCACTCAGAACGCCCGCGCGGGTGCGCGGGCTAGGTCGGGAGCGGAGTCGCCGGAGCCGGGGCGTGCTCGGCTGCGATCGCGTCGATCTCAGCCAGCAACACGGTCAGAAGCTCCTCCTGGGGCACTGTCCTGTACAGCTTACCCCGCTTGAAAATCACTCCCTTGCCGCGGCCTCCCGTCACGCCGATGTCGGCGTGGCGCGCCTCGGCGGGGCCGTTGACCACACACCCCATCACCGCGACTGTGATTGGAACCTTCAACGCAGCGATGTGGGCCTCGACCGCCTTGACGGTGGGCACCATGTCGTACTCCAGCCGGCCGCACGTCGGGCACGCCACCAGCGTCGGGCTCTCGTTGCGGAAGGCGAGCGTCTTCAAGACCTCATGGGCGACCCGCACCTCCTCTCGCGGATCCGAGGTCGCGAGCGAGACGCGGATGGTGTCGCCGATTCCTTCCGCGAGCAGGATGCCGAGGCCCACCGCGCTGCGGATGCTGCCCGCCTGCACGGGACCTGATTCCGTCACGCCGAGGTGGATCGGGTAAGGCCGCGCCGCGGCGAACTTGCGATTGGCCATCACGTTGGTCCACACGTCGGTGGCCTTGAGCGAGACCTTGACGAAGCCCGGTCCGTAGTCGAGGTCCTCGAGGATCTTGCAGTGACCAAGCGCAACCTCGACCATGCGGTCGGCGGTGCGCTCGCGATCGTCGCGGTTGATCTGATGCTGCTCACGCATGCTCTTGTGCACCTCTTCGGGCAGCGAGCCTGCGTTGACGCCGATCCGGAACGGGATCTGTCGCTCTTTGGCGGCGGTGACCACCCTGACCACCTTGTCGCGGTCTGGGATGTTGCCGGGGTTCAAACGCAGGCAGTGCACGCCCGCCTCGATCGCCATCAGCGCAAGGGTGTGGTCGTAGTGGATGTCCGCGATCACCGGCAGAGGAGATCCCTTGACGATGCCTTTCAGCGCCTCTGCGGCCTCGCGATCGGGAACTGCGGGCCGCACTATCTCGCAGCCTGATTCCTTGAGCTCGTGGATCTGGCGCAGCGTCGCCTTGACGTCGCGAGTGTCGGTCTTGGTCATGGTCTGGACGGCGATCGGCGCCGCGCCACCGATGACGACCCCGCCCACGTTGACCGGGATGGACTTGCGACGCAGGACCACTAGAGATGCGGCCGGTGGTCCGGCCGAGAGATTTGGAGATCCAGGTGGCCCGAGCCGAAGGCAGGGGTGGACCGAGGAGGAGCGCATCGGCAGATGCGTGACGACGAAGGGACGGGCCCCCTAACACCCGGATTGGGCCGCATGGGCTCCAAAGATCCGGCCGGAATCGCTGGCCGCATCTCTCTAGTGGACCCCTGGGAACTGCCCTGTCGCCAGCCGCTGGATGTCGAGGAAGCTGATGAGGGCCGCGAGCGCGAGGAGGGCAGCGAGACCCCAGCGCTGGAAGCTCAGCTCGCTGTTGCGGTCGAACGGACGGCGCCGGAGCCACTCGACGATCACGACCACGATGCGGCCCCCGTCCAGCGCGAGGAGCGGCAGGAGGTTGGTGATCCCCAGCGCGACCGAGAGCAGCGCCACCAGCCAGACGTAGGCTGGCAGCCCCTGGTTCACGGTGTCGGTCGTGATCTTGGCAATCCCGATAGGCCCGGTCAGACCGTCAGGTCCGAGCAGGCCGCCTTTGACCTGGCCGGTGACCAGCGAGCCGAGTCCCTGGAAGATGACCTGGGTGGCCTGGAACGGAAACCTCACTCCGTCCGTGACCGCCGTCAATGGGGTCACGACGCGGGCGATCTCGACGCCCATCTGACACGACTGGGGCTTGCAGGCAGGGGTCACCTGGATCGAGAACGGCTGGCCGTTGGAATGGGTCCCGGTCAGAGTGACCGGCCGCCCGGCCGCTGCGAGCTCCTGCTGGGCGATGTCGCCGGGCGAGTTGACCGGTTTGCCGTCGATGGTCTTGATCTGGTCGCCGGCCTGGATGCCCGCCACCGATGCGGGCGAGTCGATGATGATCGAGACGACCTTGCCGGGATTGCCGTTGAGCTGGGTCAGGCCGAAGCCGGTGATCAGCACCATGGCGACCAGGAAGTTGGCGACCGGTCCGGCGGCCAGGATCGCGATGCGCTGGTACGCGGGCCGCGAGTGGAATCCATCTGGCTGCTCGAACTCCCCCGCCTCCATGCCCCCCATGCGCACATAGCCGAGGATCGGGAGCAGCCGCAGGGCGTACAGCGTGCCGCCCCGCGTGACCGACCAGAGCTTCGTCCCGGCGCCGATCGAGAACTCGAGCACGCGCACGCGGCAGAGCTTGGCGACCAGGAAGTGGCCGGCCTCGTGGGGCGCGATCAGGATCAGGAACATGCCGGCGACGCTCGCGATGTACACGAGGTAGCCGATCACCGTTTCAAACATCCGTTCCCTCTCCGCTCACGCTTTCAGCCTACCGGAAGGAGCTCCACGTACCCCCGCCTTGACGAACTCGCGGGCCCAGCGATCAGCCTCGAGGATCTCGGGCAGGCTTTCCCCTCCGCCGGGGTAGGCGTTGAGCGCGGCTTCAACCGTCTGCACGATCCCGCTGAACGGGATGGCCCCGACCAGGAACGCGTTCACCGCCTCCTCGTTGGCGGCGTTGAGGACCGCCGGCCGCCCCTGGCCGGCCACCGCCGCCTGGCGAGCCAGGCGCACGCTTGGAAAGCGACTTTCGTCGAGCGCGTGGAACTCCAGGCCCGACAGCTCCTCCAGCTGCGCCGGAGGCACGGCATCAGGCAGGCGCTCCGGATAACCGAGCGCGACCGCAATCGGCAGGCGCATGTCAGGGCGCCCGATCTGAGCCTTCATCGAGCCGTCGATGAACTCCACGACAGAGTGAACGACGCTCTGGGGGTGGATGGATACGGAGATGTGGTCGAGCGCGATCCCGAACAGGTGATGCGCCTCGATCACCTCCAGCCCCTTGTTCATGAGGGTGGCCGAGTCGATGGTGACCTTGGGGCCCATCGACCAGCGAGGGTGGTTGAGCGCCTGGTCTACGGTGACCTGGTCGAGGTCGAGATCGGGGTGGGCCCAGAACGGGCCGCCCGAGGCGGTGATGATGAGACGCCGGACGTGCTCGGAGCGCTCGCCCCAAAGGCACTGCCAGATGGCGCTGTGCTCCGAGTCGACGGGGCGCAGGCCGCGTTCACCGGCTGCCTTCATCACCAGCGCACCGGCCATGACCAGCACCTCTTTGGTCGCCAGCGCGACCTCCTTGCCGGCCTTGAGGGCCAAGAGGGTCGGCGCCAGCGCTCGCGCGCCGGGAATGGCGACCAGCACCAGGTCGCAGCGCGGATCGGTGACCATGGCCTCGACCCTGGCGTCGAAATCGCTGTCGCCGGCCTGGCCCTGGATCATGTGGTCGGCGGTGCGCCGGGCCGAGCGGCGGCCCTCGGTGAGGCCGAACAGTCGCAGCCGCGAGGGATTGCGGTCGATGACGTCGAGCGCCTGCTGTCCGATCGAGCCGGTGGCGCCGAGGATGGCCACGTTGACGGGGCGCGTCATCGCGCCAGCAAGCCGAACATGCTCACGTAGAAGTAGACGAGGATCGGCGGGAACAGGATCGAATCGAGGCGGTCGAGCACGCCACCGTGTCCGGGGATGAGGTTCGATGAATCTTTGACCTCGGCGATGCGCTTCATCTGCGACTCGACCAGGTCCCCCATCTGCGCGCTGAGCCCGACCAGCACACCGACCAATATCGCGTGCCACAGCGACAACCCGATCACGGCAGACATGCCGATGAGCATCACGATGACCGAGGCCACCACACCCGCCACCGCGCCCTCGACCGTCTTGCGGGGGCTGATGGTGGTGAAGAACGGGTGCCGCCCGATTCGGCTGCCCACGAGCAGTGCGGCGGCATCGCATGCGATCACCGCGAAGATCGTGAAGAGCGTCCACTCCAGTCCGTGGGGCTTCGAGGTGTACAGCAGCAGGTAGTAGTTGAACGGCATGCCGATGTAGAGCGCTCCGGCCACGCCCATCGCCCACCGGCCGAGGCCCTGGCGCCTGCCGGGCACGACGAGGAATGCGCCGAGACCGGCCACGAGCGCCAACGAAAGCACGAGCGCGACGTCGACCTGCCGCAGGACGGTGCCGCTGAAGGCGAAGAAGGCGCCGAGCGGGAACAGAAGCCAGCCCGGCGCGCGCGAGCCCATCTTGTCGGACAGCCCGCGAAACTCCCAGAGGGCGAGCCCACCCAGCAGCACCACCAGCGCGTAGACGCCGACGATGCCGAGGAACACACCGGCGATGACCACGGCGATGAACACGAACGCGCTGAGGATGCGGATCATCAGCGGGCTCGGCTTCAGGTTCCACAAGTCGGTCGATCGCGTGGTCATGATCGCCGGCCGCCGTCGACCGCCTGCAGCTCCTGCTCAGGCCTGCCTCCGAACCGGCGGACGCGTGAGCCGTAGTCGGCGATCGCCGCCTTCAGGTGATCCACGTCAAAGTCGGGCCACAACGTCTCGGTGACCAGCATCTCCGAGTAGGCGGACTGCCACAGGAGGAAATTGCTCACCCTCCGCTCCCCGGCCGTCCTGATGACGAGGTCCGGATCCGGCAGGTCGGGGTTGTACATGTTGGCGGTGATCGCGGCTTCGTCGACCTTTTGCGGGTCGGCTCCGGCGGCGACCAGCCTGCGCACCGCGTCCACTATCTCAGCCCGCCCTCCGTAGTTCAGGCAGACGTTGAGGACACCGTTCGTGTTGCGGGCTGTGCGGGCGATCGCCTCGTCGATGCGCTGTCGCATCCGCGGCGAGAGCTCATCCCGGCGCCCGCTGACCACGATCCGCACACCACGCCGATGCCTCGCTGCATGGTCTCGTGGAAGAGGCGCATCAGGGCGCGGACCTCGGCCCGAGGGCGCGACCAGTTCTCGGTCGAGAACGCGTAGACGGAGAGGACGTTCACGCCCAGCTGCTCGCAGCCCTCGAGGACCCGCTTGATGGCGCGCACGCCGGCCCGGTGGCCGAAGCTCGCGGGATGTCCTCGGCGGCGGGCCCAGCGCCCGTTGCCGTCCATGATGATGCCGATGTGCCTCGGGACCGGATTTTCCAAGGTGCTCAAAAGAGTACCGGCGCGGCCTGAGGCCGGCGTGGCCGGATCGGATTCCGCGCGTTTGGTGCCAGAAGGACGCAACAACTCGCTGGGATTGGCACGTTTGGCGCCAGACGGGCGGATCCCGGGGTTAGACCTCGAGGACCTCGTGTTCCTTGCGGTTCGCAAGCGCGTCCACGCGCTCGATCTGGCCGTCGACCAGCTTCTGGAGCCTGGCGTGCGCGCGCTTCGAGTCGTCCTCCGCCACCTCACCGGCCTTGGTCATGGAGTCGATGCGGTGCAGCTCGTCGCGCCGCACGTTGCGGATCGCCACGCGTGCCTCCTCCGCCTTCTGGCGCACGAGGCGCACGTACTCCTTGCGTCGCTCCTCGGTGAGCGGCGGGATCGGGACCCGGATCACCTGTCCGTCGTTGGCGGGGTTGAGGCCCATGTCCCCCGAGCGCAGCGCCTTCTCGACCGCTCCGATCTGGCTCTTGTCGTAGACCTGCACCACCAGCAGCCGCGGCTCCGGAGCGCTGATCTGAGCCAGCTGGTTGAGTGGAGTGGGCGTGCCGTAATAGGGCACGATGACGCGGTCGATCAGCGCGGGGTTGGCGCGGCCGGTGCGGATCGTCGCGAGCTGGCCCGCGAAGTGATCGACGGACTTCGCCATCTTCTGGTCGGCGTCACGGACGATGGGATCGATCATGTCGCGGCCCCGACCAGGGTTCCGATCTGCTCACCGAGCACTACCCGCTCGATGTTGCCGGGGATCAGCAGGTTGAACACCACGATCGGCACGCCATTGTCCATGCACAGCGTCAGGGCGGTGTTGTCCATGACCTCGATGCCGCGGTTCAAGACCTCCAGGTAGTCGATGCGCGGCAGCATCACCGCCTGCGGATCCCGCTTGGGGTCCGCGGTGTACACGCCGTCCACCTTGGTCGCCTTGAGGATGACGTCCGCCTCGATCTCGACCGCGCGCAGGGCAGCTGTGGTGTCGGTGGTGAAGTAGGGGTTGCCGGTGCCCGCGGCGAGGATCACGACGCGACCCTTTTCGAGGTGCCGCACCGCGCGGCGCCGGATGTACGGCTCCGCCACCTGCGGCATCTGGATCGCCGTCATGGTCCGCGCGGGGATACCTGTGCGCTCGAGAGCGTCCTGCAGGGCCAGGGCGTTGATCACCGTAGCGAGCATGCCCATGTAGTCGCCGGTCGCGCGGTCGAACCCGCGGTCGCTGGCGGCCAGGCCGCGGAAGATGTTGCCACCGCCAACCACCAGCGCTATCTGCACGCCCATCTCATGCACTCGCTTCACCTGGGCGGCGATCGTCTGCACGACCTCGAGATCGATGCCGTAGTCACGCGCGCCGCCGAGCGCCTCGCCGCTCAGCTTCAGCAGGACGCGGTTGAACTTCGGCGACCGATCTCCCATCTATCTCATCTATGCCTCGACTGCGGCTCCATCCTCTCCGCCGGCAGCGTCATCGGCCTCGCGAACGTTGAATCGTGCGAACCGGCGCACGACGATATTCTCCTGCAGCTTCGAGATGTTCTCGGCGATCAGGTCCTTCACGATGCGCTTGGGCTCGCGAAAGTAAGGCTGCTCCAGAAGGACGTTTTCCTGGATGAACTTCTCGACCTGGCCGTCGACGATCTTCGGAATCGCCTGCGGGGGCTTGCCATCCTGCTCCGCCTTGCGCTCGTACAGGTTTCGCTCCTCGACCAGCAGCTGATCCGGAATGTCGTCTCGATTCAGCCAGCGCGGGGTGGCGGCAGCGACCTGCAGGGCGAGCTCCTTCGCCAGCTTGCGAAAGTCCTCTCCCTTGGCCACGAAGTCCGTCTCGCAGTCCACCTCGATGAGCACTCCCACCTGCGGCGGGAAGTCGGGCGTCGTGCGGTGGAGGTAGGCCTCGACCACGCCTTGCCCTGTAGATCGGCCCGCACGCTTCACTGCCCTGGCGATGCCCTTCTCGCGAAGGATGGTGAAGGCCTTCTCGACGTCACCGTCTGCCTCCTCGAGAGCGTGCTTGCAGTCCATCATGCCGGCGCCCGAAAGCTCGCGAAGCTGCCGGATCAGCTCCGGCGTCACCTTGCCCACTAGCGAGCCTCCTCGTCGTCGGCGGCGCGGCCGATGAACTCCTCCTCAGACACAGTCGGGAGATAGTCCTCCTCGTCCTCGAGGTACTCCTCGATCTCCTCGTAGCGCGGCGTCTCCAGGAACTCGCGATCCTCGACCTCGGGCAGGATCTCGCCGCGCGCCTGCGCCTCCTGGCGCCCTTCCTGGCACGCGTCGGCGATCTTCCCGGTCAGCAGCTTGACGGCGCGAATGGCGTCGTCGTTGCCCGGAATGACATACGTGATGAGGTCGGGATCGCAGTTCGAGTCGGTGATCGCGACCACCGGGATCTTCAACCGGTTGGCCTCGGTGACCGCGATGTGCTCCTTGCGCGGGTCGACCACATACATGGCGCCCGGCAGCCTCTTCATGTCGGCGATGCCGTCGAAGTGGAACATGAGCCTGTCGAGCTCGTCGGTGAGCTTCTTGGCTTCCTTCTTCGGCATCGACTCGAACTGGCCTTCCTGCTGCATCTTGCGCAGGTCCTGCAGGCGTTCGATGCGCTTCTTGACTGTCGAGAAGTTGGTGAGCATGCCGCCCATCCAGCGGCGGTTGACGAAGTACATGCCGCAGCGCGCGGCCTCGGTCTGGATCGTCTCCTGCGCCTGCTTCTTGGTGCCCACGAAGAGCACCGGCCGGCCGCTGGCGGCGACACCACGCGTGAAGTCCCATGCGTCGTCGAGCAGCCGCACAGTCTTCTGCAGGTCGATGATGTGGATGCCGTTGCGGGCGGTGAAGATGTAGGTCCGCATCTTCGGGTTCCAGCGGCTGGTCTGATGTCCGAAATGCACGCCTGCTTCGAGCAGCTGCTTCAACGTCACCTGAGCCACGTTTCGATTCCCTCCCTGTTCCTCTTCCGCCCGGTGCTGGCCTTGTTGAAGGACAGGGGTCGTGCCCCGGGCGTGCTAACTCGGCTGCTTAGAGCGAACCGGCGTTCCGAGTATACCCAGAACGTGTGAAGCCTAGGCTTCGACCTTCTTGACGCCCTTCGGCCCAGGACACGCCGGATAGTCCGAGCAGGACTTGAACAGCCCGTACCGCCCGCGCCGCTCCACCATCGGTTTGCCACAGATCGGGCACGGCTCGTCGAGCAGCTTCGGGCCCTCCTTGGCCTTGCCGTCCTTGCCCATGTTGGCGCGGTACTTGCACTCCGGGTACCGGGAACAGGCGACGAAGGGGCCGTAACGCCCTGTCCTCTCGACCAGCTCCCCCTCCCCACACTGCGGGCACTTCTCGCCGGTCGGCTTGGCCGCCGCGGCCGCGTCCTTCTTTATGTACTTGCACTCCGGGTAGCCTGAGCAGCCGACGAACTCGCCGTACCGACCGGTGCGCTGCTGCAGCGGGCGCCCGCACACCGGGCACGCCTCCTCCAGGAGCTTCGGCTGAGGCGTCTCGCCGTTCAGGGTCATCGCCCTGCGGAATTTGCACTTCGGATACCGCGAGCAGCCCATGAACGGTCCGAAGCGGCTTGCCTTCAGCACGAGGTGGCCCTCGTGGCACTCAGGGCACTCCTCGTCAGTGTCCGCGGGCATGGCCTTCTCGGCAGCGATCAGCATCTTCTGGAGCGGGCCATAGAAGTCGCTCACAACGGGGACCCACTCCTGCTTGCCGGCCTCGACAGCATCCAATCGCTTCTCGAGCGTGGCTGTGTAGTCGTCGTCCGAGATGACCTTGAAGTGGTCGACCATGATCGCGTTGACGGCCTCGCCGATCTGCGTCGGGTGCAGCCTCCGCTCTTTCACCTCGACGTAGCCGTGGTCCTTGATGGTCTCCACGATCGGTGCATAGGTGGAAGGCCGTCCGATGCCGCGCTGCTCGAGCTCCTTGATCAGCGTGGCCTCGGTGTACCGCGGCGGCGGCTGGCTGAAGTGCTGCTCCGGCTTGAGACCGTGGAAGTCGAGCGGGTCGCCTGCCGACAGCTCGGGGAGGTCCGGGGTGTCCTTGTCCTCGTCGCGCGGCCATACCGCGTAGAAGCCGTCGAAGGCCAGCACCGAGCCAGTGACCCGGAAGACGAAGTCGCCGCCCTCGATCTCGACCTGGGTCTGGTCGTAGACCGCCGGAGTCATCCGACTCGCCACGAAGCGGCGCCAGATCAGGTCGTACAGCTTGTACTGGTCAGGGCTGAGGTGCTGCCGGATCGAATCGGGCGTGCGATTGACGTCCGTCGGCCGGATCGCCTCGTGTGCGTCCTGAGCGCCCGGGCTCGCTTTCGCGACGCGAGCAGCCCCAACGTATTTCGATCCGTGCTTCTCGTTGATCCACCCCTTGTCCCGCCGCTCGGCCTCGTCCGAGATCCGGGTCGAGTCGGTGCGCATGTACGTGATCAGTCCGGTCGCGCCTTCGGCTCCGAGCTCGATGCCTTCGTAAAGCTGCTGGGCGATGCGCATGGTGTTGCGCGGGCGGAAGCGCAGCCGGCTCGAGGCGTCCTGCTGAAGTGTTGACGTGATGTACGGCAGGTACGAGCTCTTGGTCCGGCGCTTCTTCTCGACGCCCATGACCCTGTAGCTCGCGCCTTCGAGCTTGCGCACCAGCTCCTGAGCCTCGGCCTCGGTCTTGATCTCGAGCTTCAGGTCCTCGCCGTTTCCAGGCGTACCGGCAGCGCGGTTCAGGCGGGCGAGGAAATGCTCGGGTGCGCTCTGCTTGGAGAGCTCTGCGTCGATAGTCCACGACTCGACCGCGACGAACTTGCGAATCTCCTCCTCGCGGTCGCACACCAGGCGCAGCGCGACCGAGGAGACCCGGCCGGCGCCGATGCCTTTCTGCACCTTGCTCCACAGAAACGGGCTCAGCCGGTAGCCGACCAGCCGGTCGACCACGCGCCGGGCCTGCTGGGCGTTGACGAGGCGCATGTCGATCTCGCGGGGCGACTCCAGGGCGCGGCGAACCGCATCCGCCGTGATCTCGTGGAACTCGATCCGCTTGGGCGAGCGCAGCTTCAGCACCTCGGCCAGATGCCAGGCGATGGCCTCACCCTCGCGGTCGGGGTCGGAGGCGAGGATGACGTCGGAGTCCTTCTTGGCCGCCGAGCGAAGCTCGCCGATGGTCTTGCGGCGGCTTTCGACCACCTCGTAGCGCGGTTTGAAGCCGGCCTCCACGTCGACCGCGATCTCCTTTTCGGGCAGGTCGCGGACGTGGCCCATCGAGGCGCGAACGTCGAAACGATCCCCCAGGAACCGCTTCAAAGTCCGCGCCTTGGCGGGGGACTCGACGATGATCAGGCCTTCCGGCAAAGCTCTTCCTTTATTCCCATTTCCGGCTTGTTGTTCCACCCTGCCGGTTCTGGGCGGCGAATCCTACGCCCGTCCTTTACCCCGGCGCAATGACCTTAGATAGCCTGCGTCGTGGCGCCGGACCGCCCCCTCCAGCTCTAACGAGGTCAGCCGCCCGACCACTTCAGCGATCGGAAGCTGAAGCTTCCGGGCGAGCTCGGCCGCGCTCACCGCCATGGTGTCCGAGAGGTGGATCACGATCCCGTCCGCAGCTCGTCCCAGCTCGAATCCGAGCCTCTGGGGGGTCTTCAGCGGGTCGTCCAGGACCTCGGAGCGGGGCACCTTGAGGGCCGCCAGGACGTCGCGAGCGTTCTGGACCAGGGCGGCCCCATCGCGGATGAGACAGTGGGTCCCCACCGACATCGGGGAGAAGACGCTGCCCGGCACCGCCATCACCTCCTTGCTCAGCTCGAGGGCGGCCTCGGCAGTGATCAGCGCGCCTGACCTCGCATCAGCCTCCACCACCACGACCACGTCCGAGATCGCGGCCATCGTCCAGTTGCGGGCAGGAAAATGGTGCCGGCGCGGCAGCGTTCCATCGGGGAACTGGCTGACCAGCGCGCCGCCGCCCGCGAGGATCCGCGCCGCCAGCTCGCCGTGGGCGGCCGGGTAGACGATGTCCACCCCCGTGCCCATCACCGCGACGGTGACGCCGCCGCCGTTCAGGGCTCCACGGTGGGCGGCCGCGTCGATTCCGACCGCCAGCCCGCTGACGATGACCACGCCGGCCGCCGCCAGCTCTCTCGCCAGCTCCTCTGCGACCGCCTCGCCGTAGGGCGAGGCGTTCCTCGACCCCACGATCGCGGCTCGGGGTCCTGGCGAGGGCGGCCAGCGGCCACGCGCGTGGAGGGATGCTTCGTCAGGCGGCTGCATCGTGGAGCCTGTACCCGAGCGCCTCCAGGACGTGGTGCTCGGCGATCGGGTCGGACCCGTCAAGGTCGGCAGCGGTGCGCGCAACCCTCCAGGCCCGGTGGAAGCCACGGGCCGAAAGTCCCTGCTGCTCGGCCCAGCGTTCCAGCGTCCTTCGCGGGGCGGGTTCCAGAGCTGCCTGCCGCCGCAGCCGCGCGGGTTTGAGGAATGCGTTGAGGCAGCCCTGACGGTCGAGCTGGCGCGCTCGGGCTGTGATCACGCGCTCGCGGACGATCGCCGACCGCTCGCCCACCGGCTCGTTGGCCAGAAGTGTCGGGGGGACGCGCCGCACGTTGACCTTCAGGTCGATGCGGTCGAGCAGCGGCCCTGAGAGCTTGCGCCGGTAGGCGTCCATCAGCGCGGGGGTGCACCGGCATGCCCGGCGGCCGTCTCCCGCCCAACCGCATGGGCATGGGTTGGTGGCGGCCACCAGGGTGAAACGGGCGGGAAACGCGACCGAGCCGCCCGATCGTGTGATGGTGATGCGGCCCGCCTCGAGGGGCTGGCGCAGGGCCTGGAGGACCGAGGCCTGAAACTCCGCCAGCTCATCCACGAAAAGGACCCCGTTGTGCGCCCGGGAGATCTCCCCCGGCTGAGCCAGACCCGCGCCGCCTCCGATCAGGCCCGCCATCGAGACGCCGTGGTGCGGCGCGCGGAAGGGCCGCACCCAGTCGAGGGGCGTGTGCGCCGGCAGCTCCCCCAGGAGGCTCCGGATCTGTGCCACCTCGAGCGCCTCGTCCAGCGCCAGCGGCGGGAGGATGCCGGCCAGGCAGCGAGCCAGCATCGTCTTGCCCGCGCCGGGCGGCCCGCTCATGAGCACGTGATGGCCGCCTGCGGCCGCCAGCTCGAGCGCGCGCTTGGCTTCTTCCTGGCCGTGAACCTCTGAGAGGTCGAGCTCGATCCCGGCGCTCGACGGCAAGGAGGGCTCGGTGAGCGGCTGCGGGGCTATCGATGCGTCGCCGGAGATGTGTGCGATGACGCTCGCGAGGTCTGGGCTTGGAATGACCTCGATGTCACCGACCAGCGCGGCTTCGGCTGCGTCAGCAGCCGGGACGAACACCGTCGCGAATCCGTGGTCGCGCAGCCAGCGGACCGCGACCAGCACGCCGTCGACATGTCTTACGCCTCCGTCG
>VBFO01000121.1 GCA_005881025.1 Chloroflexota bacterium
GCCCTGGCGGCGGTGATGCTGGCGGTGTTCATGTTCGTCGAGTCGCGGGTCGAGCACCCGATAGTGCCGCTGCACCTTTTCAAGAACGCAACGTTCACGGTGTCGATGCTCGTTGGCTTCCTGACCGCGTTTGGGATGTTCGGCTCGATCCTGTTCACGCCGCTCGTGTTCCAGGGGGTGCTTGGGATCTCGGCCACCAACTCGGGGGCGCTGATCACGCCGATGATGTTTGGCCTGCTGGGCGCGAGCACGGCGACTGGCTTTTTGATGCGGCGGATTCGCTACTACCGCTTCCTGGGCACCTTCGGGGTGATCGTGATGATCTTCGGGATGTGGCTGCTTTCGCAGGTCTCTCCCGGCGTCCCCGAGTGGAGGGTGGTGGCCTCGCTGATAGTTGTCGGCCTGGGCATCGGGGTCACGTTCCCGCTGTACCTGACCGCGGTCCAGACCGCGCTGCCGCGCCAGTACATGGGCGTGGCTTCGTCGCAGATCCAGTTCTGGAGGAACCTGGGCGGGACCGTGGGGTCGGCCATTCTCGGTGCTGTGCTGGCCAACCGCCTGCCTGACTACCTGACGACTCGGATCACCGCCCTGCACGTGCCGCCGGCGGTGCTGGCGCAGCTGCCTAAGGGCGGGAGCGCGAACTCGATCCTGGATCCGGTTTTGCTGGCCAAGCTGCCGCCCGCCTTCGTGTCGGCCATCCGGTGGGCGCTCTCGGACACCCTGCACGACATCTACATCTTTGCCGGGCTGATCCTGATCGCCGCCCTGGTCTCGACAGTGTTCATGAAAGAGGTGCCTCTGACCGCAGCCCCATCTGCCGGGTTCGGGGAGGCTGCGCCGGTCGAGGAGGAGATCCGGGAGGAGCGCGCGTCGGTCCCGGCCTAGGGCTTCCGCGGGGGTCGGCTTTCCGCTTCCGCCCATGTAGGGCGGTAAGGGAAGGTTAAGCGGAGTCTCCAAATCGTCGGTTGGCGCGCTAGAATCCGGCCGCAAAGCCAGAGGGGTGGAGACGGGGCTTTACGGCGCCGGCGGCCTCTGAGCGGGAACCAGGAATCTAGGAGGCCAGACGGTGAGCTTTTCGGACCGGACGCTGACGTGCCGTGACTGTGGTCGTGAGTTCCTCTTCACGTCGGGTGAGCAGGAGTTCTATCAGTCCCGTGGTCTCCAGAATGAGCCCCGGCGTTGCCCTGAGTGCCGGGCGGCGCGGCGGGCGTCGGACGGCAATGGCCGGACGAAGGTCATGCATGACGTGATCTGCTCCAACTGCGGGAAGCAGACGCAGGTGCCGTTCGTGCCGACGGGGGCACGGCCGGTGTACTGCCTGGACTGCTTCCAGACGGTGGGGCGGCGGTAGGGGAGCCGGTAGCAGCGGTTTGCCGCGAGTGCCGGCACTCGCGCAATTCACAGGCCTTGAGAAACCCGCTGGTGCCGGCACCGGCGGGTTTCGTTTCCTCTAGCTGCCCAGGATGACTGCCATCTGCCTAAAGGTGGCGTAGGCAGACTCGAACTGAGCTTTGCTGTGCCAGGCGCGGCCGAACCAGGGGTCATTGATGAGTACTGCGTCGGACCGGACCCCGATGACTGCCACCGCGTGCTCCGTGAGCGTGAAGTACACGCGCTTGCCGTCGTATGCGATGTAGGTCGCGAGCGGAACCTGGTGGTAGGTGTTGCTGATCCAGGCCACGACGGGGTGTCCGTGGAGGATCGCGTCGTAGATCGCCTGGGGGTTGATCGCTGAGCCGTACAGCCCGGAACCCGCGGCTAGCACTCTGACTCCTGAGGTTTCCGCCGCGCGTACGACCGGGGCGAAGTAGACGCCGTAGCCCTGGTAGCGGTAGATGTTGCCGTCAGGGTTGCCGACATAGGCCGAGTTGGGATCACCCCAAGTCATGAGCCGGCCCTTCGAGTCGAACCTGGCGGGACGCCTGTCGTAGCCCATGTAGGCCATGGGCGTGAGCTCGTCCAGGTTCACGTCGAAATAGGAGAGGGCCATCCTCAAAGCGGCTGCCTCGCAGCTGAGGTGGTGGGCCTGGTGGTTCCAGGTGATGTTCAAGATCCGCTGAGGTGGGTGGATGGCCTGGCCGCTGAACTTCTGGATCGTTGCAGCGGTTTCAGCTCTGAGATCGGACGGCTGTGATGCCCAGGACGGAGGCGGAGCAGCCGAGGTGGCGGCAAACAACAGCAAGATGCATGCCACTCCCCGAGCCAACATCTCATCCGTAGAACGCGCGGAGTCCGCGGGGGGCTACGCCAGCGCTAACGGCCGGACCGGTGAGCCCGTGACTCCCTTCATCTTCAGCGGCAGGCAGATGAACGCAAACTCATGCACGCCCGCCGCGGCGAGCTCCTCGAGGTTCAGGTTCTCGATGATCGGGATGCCCGCCCGGACCAGCAGCCGCACGTGCGCCGGCAGGGTGACCCCGAGCTCGACGTCGAACCCGTTGACGGTGTCGAACGCCATGTTGTCGGCGCCGACCGCTGCGACCTCGAGGTCGGCCAGCCACTGCGATCCCGCCGCGCTGACGCCGGCCGCGCGGAGGTAGTCAGCCGGCTGGTCCCACAGCGCGCCATAGCCTGTCCGCACCAGCACGACGTCGCCCGCACTCACTTCCACGCCCGCGGCGACGGCTGCCTTCTTCAACTCCTCCACCGTGATCTCGTACTCAGGCTCGAGGCGCCTCTGGCCGGCCACGTCCAGCAGCACCCCCCTCCCCACCAGCGGCGGCATCGTCTCGATGCCCAGCACGCTGAAGCCCGCCGCAGACATGACCCCGCTGTTGACGTCCACTCCCCCATGCAGCTTCAGGTGCTCGGCCTGGTGAGACAGAGCGTCTATGTGCGTGCCCGTGTGCTCAGGCATCACAAGCACGCCAGACGCGCTCGTCCGTCCCGGCGGCTCCGGCACCCCGCTGCCGTGCTGGCGGTGCAGGAAGTAGTTGAACCCGGGCGCGTGGGCCGGGTGGACGGGCATGCCGGAGTGGCGGGGCTGCTCGAGGTCGAAGATCCGGGCGGCCCCCAGCGCCTCGATAAGCGCTTGCGGCGTCACGACGTCACGCGCCTACTCGCGATATCGATAGACGATTCGGCCGCGCGTGAGGTCGTACGGCGACAGCTCGACCCGGATCCGGTCTCCCGGTGTGATGCGGATGAAATAGCGGCGCATGCGGCCCGCCGCGTACGCGATCAGCTTGTGACCGTTCTCGAGCTCGACCTCGAACATCGCATTCGGCAGCGCTTGCGAGACCACGGCGTCCATGCTGACCGCCTGCTCCTTCTGATCGCCGTCGTCGCGATTCTCCTTGCGAGCCTTCGGCGTCCTCGTGCCACGCCGTGGACCTTTCTGCTTCCCCAAAACTCGATGAGTCTACTTGGCGAGGGCGTTCAGGCGCGATTCGAGGTCCCTGACCTGGTCCGCGGCCAGCCGCCCGATGGCCACCAGGCGGCGCATCGTCTCCAGCCACCGCCGATCCTCGCGCACCGCTTCCGCCACCAGCCTCGCCCCGCCATCGAGATCGCCTGCGTGCGCCGTGGCCACCCCGGCCCAGAACTTCAGCTCGACGTTGTCCGGGGCGAGCTCGAAGGCTTCCACCCGCTTCGCCTTGGCGCCCTCGATGTCGCCGATCTCGTCGAGGTGATCGGCCTCGGCGTCCGCGTCGTAAGCGCGTCTGATGCCGATGAGGCGTCGCAGCTCCATGAGCGGCTCAGGTGAATCCTCGACTCGGAGGTCGACGGTGCGGTCCTCCCAGGGCCGGCCCGTCCAGATGCTTTTGACTATCAGCATCGCCGACGACTGCCGCCCGCGAATGTCTCCACCTTCTGCCTCGGCGGCGTCGAGGGCGGCCATGAGGCGGTCGGCGAGGGGGCCTTTGGCCTTCTCGTAGGCGGACGCCATCGCGCCCCATACGGTCTCCCTCTCCATCAGATTTGCCTGGCAGCTGTAGCCCTGGCCTGTCTTGTGGCCTGCGGCAGGGATGCATTTCGCACCGGTGTGCGCTGCGACGTTCCCTGCAGCGTCGACCATCGCGCACTGCCTGAGCTCAGCGTGGTCGTCGCCGGCGATCACAGCCTTCAGCGCCTGGTCGGCGGTGTAGCCCCCTTGCATCAGCTCGAGCCCGAGCTGGCCGTAGGCGAAGTTGACGGCTGACTGAGTCGCGACGGCGCCCACGCCCGCGAGCGCCCACGGCACGACGGGTCCGACCTGGAAGTAGTGCGACTGCACCGCCACGCCGAGCTCGCCCGTCTCAGCGTCACGGGCGACGATGGAGTACGTCATCGGGGCCGTATGGTAGCGGTCTCCATGGCCCTCCCCACTCCGGCGAATTGGCGCGCCTGGCTGCAGCTCGCGACCGTCGACGTCAGGCCGCTGCGCCATCGTGAATTCCGCCTGCTGTACATCGGGCGGCTGGTGTCGCTGTTCGGCAACATGATCACCTTCGTCGCGGTCCCGTTTCAGGTGTATGCGCTGACCCACAGCACCTTGATGGTCGGCCTGCTGGGCGTGGTGGAGCTGGCGGCGCTGCTGGCGTTCGCATTCCTGGGCGGCGCACTCGCCGACGCCCGCGACCGGCGAACGATGGTGCTGCTGTCGGAGGCGGGCCTGATGGCCGGCAGCGTGGTGCTATGTGGAAACGCGCTGCTGGCGCATCCGATCGTATGGCTGATCTTCGTCGTGGCCTCGCTGCAGGGCGCGCTCGATGCTATGCAGCGGCCGTCTCTCGCCGCGCTGCTGCCGCGCCTGGTCGAGCGCGAGGAAATTCCGGCCGCAGCGGCTTTGAACAGCATGCGGGCGACGTTAGGGATGGTGACGGGCCCGGCGATCGCAGGCGTTTTGATCGCCCTCGCGGGGCTGCCGGCGGCCTACGTAGTAGACGTCCTGACCTTCGTCGTCGGGCTGGTGTGCCTGTGGCTCATGCGCGCGGTGCCCCCACCGGTGGATGCTGAGCGGCCTTCGGTGCGCCGCGTCGTGGAAGGTCTCCGCTACGCGCGCAGCCGGCCCGAGCTGATCGGAACCTACGTCGTGGACATCATCGCGATGTTCTTCGGAATGCCGATCGCTCTGTTTCCGGCCATAGCGGTTGGTTTCGGTGGCGCGAAGGTTCTGGGCCTCATGTACGCGGCGATCGCGGCGGGATCGTTCCTGTTCTCCGCGACCAGCGGCTGGACGGCGCGTGTGCATCGACATGGGATGGCGGTGATCGTGGCGGCGATCCTGTGGGGGTTCGCGATCGTCGCCTTCGGATTCGCCACGACACTGCCGGTGGCACTGGCTCTGCTGGTGCTTGCTGGCGCCGCCGACATGATGAGCGGCATCTTCCGCCAGATCATCTGGAACCAGACCATCCCGGACTCGCTTCGCGGGCGGCTCGCCTCGATCGAGCTGCTCTCGTTTTCGGGCGGGCCGCTGCTGGGCAATTTCGAGTCGGGCGTGGTCGCATCCGTCTTCTCGGTGAGGTTCTCCGTCGTCTCAGGCGGCGTGCTGTGCGTCATCGGCTGTGTGCTGGCGGCAATCGCGCTGCCGGCGTTCCGGAATTACGATGCGCGAGTGTGGAAGGCGTCGAGGGTCCAGGCGTGAGCCTCTACATCAAGCCCGATTGGTTTACCAAGAACGTCTTCAACCCGATTGTCGCGGTGATGACCCGCGCGGGGATCTCGGTTTGGGGCTCGCGTGTGCTGCGGGTGCGAGGCCGGAAGTCTGGCGAGTGGCGATCGTCGCCCGTCAACCTCCTGACGCTTGGCGACAAGCGCTACCTGGTGGCGCCGCGAGGCCAGACGCAGTGGGTGCGCAACATCCGTGTGACTCATGAGGGCGAGCTGCTGCTCGGGAGTCGCGTGGAGTCGATCCGTGTGGTGGAGATCACTGACGACGAGAAGGTCCCGATCCTGCGCGACTACTTGAAGCGGTGGAAGTTCGAGGTCGGGATGTTCTTCGGCGGCGTCAGTGCTGACTCGCCTGAGTCAGAGCTGCGACGGATCGCACCGGATCACCCGGTATTCGAGATCACGCCTCAGTCGTAAGGCAGGTCGCGGGGCTTCGAGGCGTTCCAGCGCTCGATCCACGAGCCCTGCAGGTCCGGTTGTGGAGCATCCTCGCTGAGCGCCCTCACCGCCTTTTCGATCCGCGCGGTGAACTCGCGCGAACCCTCCTTCGGCTCCCGCGTCATCGGTTTGCCGATGCGCACGCGAGCCGCCCCAGGCAGGGGAAGCTTCTGGCCCTTCGGCATGATCCGATGCGCGCCGCGGATGTGCAGCGGCACCACAGGCGTGCCGGTCTCGTTCGCCAGATGACCTACGCCAGGCTTGAACTCCTGGATCCTTCCGTCCGGTGATCGGCTTCCCTCCGGAAACAGGACCAGGTTCCAACCCGACTTGAGCAGCATGCTCGACGAATGCAGCTGCCCCTGCGCGCCGCCGGTGCGGGAGAAGGGGAATGTGTTGAGAAAGAGGCTGACGACGTTGCCGAGCAGAGGCCTTTTGAACCAGTAATCGGCAGCGGCGGCGACAACGGTCCGCTCACGCGCCCGATCTGGAAGCGCGTGTAGGACAAGCGAGGTGTCGGCGTGGCTCGAGTGGTTGGCGGCGAAGATGACAGGACGCTCCAGCTCATTGATGAGCTCACGGCCCTCAACCTTGGGATGCGCCATGACCTCGGTGAAGGGCATCAGCAACCCCCGCTGAAGCAGGAAGCGGATCGTCCGCACCGGCTCCACGCGCGCCCAGCCGAGGTCGGTTGCGGGGGCGGGCACGACGGCACCCCGCTCGGGCCAGGTGTGAGGGCGGGGCGAGCTCCACCGCCAGCCGCGGCGGACACGGCTGACGTCAGTCACCACACTGCCGACTGCGCCGGTGAGCTTCAGGAGGCCGCCGTCGCCGGAGTACCACGGCACCTTGCTTACGCCCTACTCGACATCGCAGAGCATGATCGGAGGCATCCGGAGGTGGGTGACGGATGGGTGACGCCCCACCGTCTGCTCGGCCATCTCGAAGGCATCCTCGAGCGTGGTCGCGCACTTGAAGCCCAGGCGGTGGACGACGTCACGCTCGCCGCCGACGATGATGATGTCGCCGGCGTGGTCCATCGCGTGGGCTGCCCATATCCAGGCGTAGTGCGGGTGAATCCCGTGGTAGGCGTGTGACTTCCGGTACAGCTGCCGGAACCACGGATCCTCGGCGAAGCGCAGCTCGTACTTCTTCTCGATCTCGATGGGGTCCGTGGTGTCGGCGAGCACCTCGTCGAAGTAGTCGATGTAGCTCGGGTGCTGCACCGAGTCGAACTCATACCGGCAGGGGTGGGTGAGGACCAGCACGCCGCCCTTCCTCAGCACTGGCTTGCCGCGATAGAAGTTGAAGAGGTAGCCCAGGCCCATGCACGCCACCAGGATCGGGTTCATGGGGGCGTTCACGTTGTAAGGCCCGAGGTAAGGCACGCCCAGCGTGACGATGTCGGTCTGCCCCTCCACCGTGACAGCGATCTGATTTCGCACCGCCTCGAGCGTCTTCTCGTGCACGGCATCCACCTGACCGGCGTTCACCGCAGTCATTCCATAGGGCGCCCTCATGGCGTGAAAGACATTGCGCTTGAACGCGGGCGGCGCGATGTCGGTCATCTGTTTCATGGCCAGGAACATCGCCTGGTCCTGAGGCGTCCAGTCAGTCTCGCGCTTCTGCATGAAGTTCGCGATGGCTGGAAACGCGTGGTTGTTGACGGTGGTCTCGATGTGGAACACGCGCACTGTGTCCTCGATCAGCTGTCCCTGCCGCGCGCACGAGTGGTGAAGGGCGGAGTCCGGCGGGTTCATGTACGAACGTGAGGCGAGCAACGTCTTGGCGTTGTGATGGGCGCGGATGCTGCGGAACGAGGCCAATCCGGTGGCCATCGACTTGTGACCACCGTCCATCGGCACCAGTGTCAGGTTCACGTAGATGACGAGGTCCGACTCCGCCGCACGCTTGTGCAGCGTGACCTCCTCACCCTGCGACGTCTTGCCGATGTACACGTTGGCCTCGGGGTCCTCCCCATCGTGCTGGTACAGGCGGTCCGGCCAGAAGGTCGCGAAGATGCGATCGCCCACGATGTGCCGGACCTCGTCAGCTGTCATGCGCCGGTGCAGACCGAGCGCGGCGATGAGGTGGATGTCCTCCACGCCCGCCTCGGCGGCCATGTCGATGACCTGCTCCATCACGAGCTGCCGCACGTCCGGCGCCGCCATCGGCGGCAGCGGGAGCGACAGGTCGTCGAACGCGATCGTCAGCTTCATGCCCCGCCGCAGCAGCGACTTCAGAGGATCGTCCTCCAGAGGCTTCGCCAGCGCTCGCTTCACGGCCCGCTCCGGATGCGCGATCGGCTCGAGCGGGTCGGGCGGATACACGATGCGTGAGCCCAGCGGCAGCTTCTCCAGCCGCACGCCCTCGCCGAAATGAAACATCACCGGGGGCGTGTTGCGGTCGACCTCGATCACGGCGCCTGGGCGACCCATCTAAGCCCGTAATCCTCTCAGATCGAACGCGACCTTCACCGCGCCAAGGCGGCCTGCGCCCATCGCGTACGCGATAGCGTCCCGATATTCGCTCAAGGGATAGAGCGGTCCGGTCAACGTCTCGAGGTGAAGCTCCGGAGCAGCCTCCAATGCGAGCTCAAAAGTACGCCGCCCCTTCCGTTTCGGCTCCGCCCCATACGCGTAGGCACCCGTCACGGTCAGCTCCCGCTGCCAGATGGCGGCCCAATCGACTTTCTCGTCGCCAGGCATTCCGACTGCGACGACCGTCCCCCCACCGCGTGTGAACCGCACCGCATCGCTCAACGAGTCAGCGCGACCAACGCACTCGAAAGTGATGTCCGCACCTCCCAGCAGCAGCGATCGGTCCATACCGTCGAGCCTGCGCGCGCCGGTCGCGAACCGGATCCGCTGGAACGTGTCGGCAGGCGCGATGACCTGGTCCGCACCCAGCTTCAATGCCAGATCGCGTTGGGTCGGATGCTTGGCGACGGCGATGAGCCGGCGCGGCGGAGTGAAGAGCTTGATCGCCGCGACCGTCAGGAGCCCGATCGTCCCCGCGCCCATCACCACCACGACGTCGTCCTTCGTGGCGCCACCGCGCAGGGCCGCGTGGACGCAGCATGCGAACGGTTCGATGAGGACGGCCGCCTCATCGCTCAACCCATCAGGCACCGCATGCACCTGCGATGGATGCGCCACCAGCACCTCCCCCCATCCTCC
>VBFO01000169.1 GCA_005881025.1 Chloroflexota bacterium
CCGATCGAGGGGCCGCCGGCTCCTTTCAGCGTGGTCGAGCACGATCCACCCGTCGACCAGCTGACAGACGAGTTTCCGATCCGGCTCACGACCGGCCGCCGCCTCGACTCGTTCAACACCGGCGTGCAGACTGGGCTGTACACGTCGCCGCTGCGCGAGCGCGAGGCGCTGCTGCTGTCGCCGGCTGACGCGACGCGGCTGGGCATCGTCGACGGCGAGACGGTGCGCGCGAGCTCGCGACGTGGCTCGGTCGAGGTCCCCGTCCGCATCGAGGCATCGCTCCGGCCAGGGCTTGCGTTCATGACGCTCCATTTCCCGGACCAGGTGGCGACGAACGTGCTCACCATCGACGCCACCGATCCGAAGTCCGGCACCGCCGAGTTCAAGGCCAGCGCCATCCGCGTCGACAAGCTGGCGGCTAAAGTCACGGCCTAGTGCAGATTCGCGCGACCGGGGGACCCGCGACCGCCGAGGAGATGCAGGCCGTCGACTCCGTCCTGGGCCAGCCGCACTCGCTGTGGGAGGGAGGCGAGAGGGCCCCGAGCGACGACCACCTCGCGCGCGGCGGGCGCGAGACGCGTTCGCAGCGACACCTGCTGCTCCCCGTCCTCCATTCGATCCAGGACCGCGTCGGATGGGTCAGCCGCGGCGGACTCGAGTACGCGTGCCGGCGCCTCTCGGTGCCGCCCGCGGAGGCGTACGGGGTGGTGACCTTCTACGACCGCTTCGCGACCGACAAGCGACCGCCGCTCGCAGTCCATGTCTGCGACGACGTGGCCTGCAAGTGCGCGGGAGCCGACGAGCTCTGCGCGGCGCTCGAATCCGCTTTCGGTCCCTCAGGACCGTCCGGCTCGCACAGCGGGGCCGCCTGGTACCGGAGCCCATGCCTCGGACTGTGCGATCAAGCACCGGCGGTGCTGATGGAGCGATCGGGGATGGGGCACGTGGAGGGGCGCATCACTCACGCGGAACCCGAAGTGGTGCGTGGGGTGCTCGATGGCGGCGAGTGGCCGCAGGCGGAAGCGGTCGGCATCCCTCAGCCACGCAGCGAGCTCCGCCTGCTGCGCCGCGCCGGTGAGATCGATCCCGAGAGCTTCGACAGCTATCGAGCCGCGGGCGGCTATTCGGCCTTCCGGCGCGCGCTGGAGCTGGGTCCGGAGGGGGTGATCCGCGAGCTCACCGACGCGAAGCTCCTGGGCCGCGGAGGCGCCGCCTTTCCGACCGGACGCAAGTGGGACGCGGTGGCCCGGACCCCCGCGCGTCCGCACCACCTGGTCACGAACGCCGACGAGTCGGAGCCAGGCACCTTCAAAGACAGGGTCCTGATGGAGGGCGATCCGTTCGCCATCGTCGAGGCGATGACCATCGCCGCCCTGGCCACGGGCTGCGAGCGCGGATACCTCTACGTCCGCACCGAGTATCCGCTCGCGCGTCACCGCATCGAGAACGCGGTCGGCCAGGCGCGAGCGCATGGTTTCCTCGGCGACGACGTCGCCGGCACCGGCGCGCATTTCGACATCGAGGTCCGGCGCGGCGCGGGCGCCTACGAGGAGACGGCGCTCTTCAACTCCATCGAAGGGAAGCGGGGAGAGCCACGAAACAAGCCACCGTTCCCGGTCCAGGCGGGGCTCTTCGGCAAGCCCACGCTGGTCAACAACGTCGAGACGCTGATGAACGTGCTCGAGATCCTGAACGGGGGCGCGGCCGCGTATGCAGCAACCGGAACCGCCGACTCGACCGGAACGCGATTGTTCTGCATGTCAGGACATGTGCGCGCGCCAGGCGTCTACGAGGTACCGATGGGCACGACCCTGCGCGCTCTCATCGCGATGGCGGGCGGGCTGCACGAGGGCCGCGAGCTGCAGGCAGTGCTGCTCGGCGGGGCCGCTGGGTCCTTCGTGACCGAGAAGCAGCTGGATGTTCCCCTCAGCTTCGAAGGCACGAGGGCCATCGGCGCGACGCTCGGGTCGGGCGCGGTGATCGTGCTGGACGACACCGCCGACCTCAATCAGATCCTGCTTCGCATCGCGCGCTTCTTCAAGCACGAGTCCTGCGGGCAGTGCGTCCCGTGCCGGGTCGGGACTCAGCGACAGGAGGAGATCCTGCAGCGGGTGCTTGCGTCGCGCGGCACAAATGGTCGCGAGGGCGACATCGCCCTGCTCGGCGAGATCGCGCAGGCGATGCGGGACGCGTCGATCTGCGGTCTGGGTCAGACCGCCGCCAGCGCCATCCAGTCAGCGTTCGTCCAGCTGGGGGTCGGACGCTGATGGCGACGACGGCGTTTGTCGGATTGCCGAAACGCATGCTGGCCGCGAGCATCGACGGCCAGGACGTGAGCGTGCCCGAGGGCGCGACCATCCTCGACGCCTGCCGGGGAATGCACATCGACACCCCGACCCTCTGCTACCTCGAGACCCTCACTCCCGTGAACGTGTGCCGGGTGTGCGTGGTCGAGGTGGAAGGGTCGCGCGTGCTCGTGCCCGCGTGCTCGCGAAAGATCGAAGCCGGCATGAAGATCCACACCGACTCCGACCGAGTCCGGCACAGCCGCAAGCTGGTGCTGGAGTTCCTCGCCTCGTCGGTGGACATGTCCCTGAGCTCGCCCGAGGTGCACGGATGGATGCAGCGGTACGGCGCGGCACCGAAGCGATTCGGACCGAAGGCGGCCACGGTGGCGCAGCCGGTGAAGGTCGACAACGACCTCTATGTCCGCGACTACTCCCGCTGCATCCTCTGCTACAAGTGCGTCGAGGCCTGCGGCGTGGATGCGCAGAACACATTCGCGCTGGGGGTCGCGGGTCGCGGGTTCGACGCGCACATCTCGACGGAGTTCACGGTGCCGCTGCCCGAGTCGGCTTGCGTGTACTGCGGCAACTGTATAGGGGTGTGCCCCACCGGAGCCCTGATGTTCAAGAGCGAGCACGACATGCGCGAGGCGGGGACGTGGGACGAGGAGAAGCAGACGGTGACCGAGACCGTGTGCCCCTACTGCGGAGTCGGGTGCATGCTCGAGCTGCACGTGCAGGACAACTCGATAGTGAAGGTCACCTCACCACTCGACCACAGCGTTACCTCGGGACACCTGTGCATCAAGGGACGGTTCGGGTTCCAGTTCGTGCAGAAGCGGCGCGGGGGCGGCGGCGGACCTGGCTGACCGGGGTTTGTGCGCAAAAGCACGTAATTCCGCGCGGATAACGTGTGTTTGTGCGCAAAACTAGAGTTCCGCCCCCCAGGCCGATAATTCAGGCATGCCAATCGTGTGGACCGATCGCCCCGAGGCCAACCAGCTCCTGGAAGCCGACCCCCTGGCGCTGCTGATCGGGCTCGTCCTGGACCAGCAGGTGAAGATGGAGAAGGCGTTCGCCGGGCCCTATGACCTGAAGCAGAGGCTCGGCCACCTCGACGCCCGCCGGATCGCGACCATGGACCCCGACGCCCTCGACAAGGTCTTCCGGCAGCGGCCTGCTCTGCACCGGTTTCCCGGCAGCATGGGCCGCCGGGTGCAGGCCCTGTGTCAGGCCGTGGTCAAGGACTACGGCGGTGACGCGGGAGCCGTCTGGCGTGAGGCTCGGGACGGAGACGACCTCGCGGCCCGGATCAAGCGATTGCCGGGTTTCGGCGAGATGAAGGTGAAGATCCTGGTCGCGATCCTGGCCAAGAAGTTCGGGGTCAAGCCGGCTGGATGGGAGAAGCACGCCGCCAACTGGCACACCGTGGCCGACGTCGATTCCGAGGCCACGATGGCCGAGGCGCGGCAGGTGAAGCGGGATATGAAGGCGGCGAAACTCAAGCACTAGCTGGTACCCTTTGGCCTCCGGTCCGACCACAGGAGCCGGGCGGAGAGTCGCAGTCGGAGTCGAGCGAGAGAAAGATGAGATGAGAGATTGCATTCCTTCCCGGGAGCAGGCCCGGGCCCTGGCCGCGGACCACCGCCTGATTCCTGTCTATCGCGAAGTCCTGGCCGACATGCTCACCCCTGTCCGCGCCTACACGCTTCTGTGTCCGGCCGGCCAGCCGGGGTTCCTGCTGGAAAGCGTCGAGGGCGGGGAGCGGCTCGCCCGCTACTCCTTCATCGGCTCCCAGCCGGCACCGCTGGATATCGGCGAGGGCAGCCCGCTCCCGGCCCTGCAGCAGGTCAGCTCAGAGATCGCGGCGCCCGTGCCCGGGCTGCCGCGGTTCATCGGCGGCGCGGTGGGCTACCTCGGCTACGAGTCGGCGCGCCACTTCGAGCGCCTGCCGCAGGCGGAAGGTGCGCCCCCGCCGATGCCCGAGAGCGCTTTCGTGAAAGCGGAGGACATCGCTGTCTTCGACCACGTCACGCGCCGGCTGAAACTGCTAACGATCCACCGCCCGGATCGCGAGGAGTACGACGACGCGGTGCGCCGCATCGACGCGATGGAGCAGCGGCTGGCCGAGGATGCGGCGCCACCATCAGTTGCAGGAGAGGACGGCGTCCCGTGGGAGGCGAACATGTCCCCCGGCCGCTTCCACTCGATGGTCGACGCCGCACGCGAGCACATCCTCGCGGGCGATGCGTTCCAGGTCGTCGTGTCACAGCGCTTCCGCAAGCCGCTCGCCGCGAGACCGTTCGACATGTACCGCTGCCTCCGCGCGATCAACCCATCGCCTTACATGTTCTTCATCTCGCTGGGTCAGGGACGCCACGTGGTCGGC
>VBFO01000106.1 GCA_005881025.1 Chloroflexota bacterium
GTAGCGGCCAAGGTCGCGGGCGAGGTAGCGCGTCACCGATTCGAGCGCCGATTTCGACACGCCCATCCAGTCGTACTTCGGCCACGCCTGCGTGGAGTTGTCGAAGTCGAGAGTGACAAGAGAGCCGCCGTGCTCGCGCATCAACGGCAGAAATCCAACCGCCAGCTCCTTGAATGAGAAGGCGCTGACCTGCAGCGCCGTGGCGACGCTTTCCCATGGAGTGTTGAGAAACTGCCCGCCCAGCGCGTCAGGTGGCGCATACGCCACCGAATGCACGAGTCCGTCAACCCGATCCCAGCGCTTTCCTACCTCTTCAACTGCTGCCTTGATGTCGTCGGGCTTGGTGACGTCCATCTCGAGGATGTCGGGCACGGGCTTCAGCCGCTTCGCGGTCATCTGCGTGATGCTCATCATCCGGCCGAAGCTCGTGAGCAGCAGCTCCGCGCCTTCCTTCTGGGCCTCGACCGCAATCGCATAGCCGATGCTGCGGCGATCACTCATGCCGGCGATCAGGACGTGCTTGCCCTCGAGGATCACTGGCGAATGCTAGCTAAGGCTCGGATCCGGTGGCGACCGGCGCGTCCCGGTGCGACCAGTCGCTCCATGAGCCCGCGTACAGCCTCGCGTCATGGATTCCCGCCAGCTCCAGCGCCAGCAGGTCGTTGCAGGCATTAACGCCCGAGCCGCAGTAGACGACAGCGCCCTGGCCTTCTTCGACCCCGATCTCCTCGAAACGTTTCCGCAGCTCAGCCGGCGGCTTGAAGCGCCCGTCCTCACGCAGGTTTCCAGGCCAGGGAGCGCTGCGAGCGCCGGGAATGTGGCCGGCTTTGGGATCTACCGGCTCCTTCTCTCCTCGGTAGCGCTCGCCGAGGCGCGCATCGATGATCGGCACTTCCCTCAACCGAACCACGTCCTCGAAGTGGAGGACCTTCGAAGGGTCCGGTGGCCGCGCGGTGAAATCGCCAGGAGAGATGCGCGGCTCGATCTTCTCGAGCGGACCGTCCCAGGCCTTGAGGCCTCCGTCGAGCACTGCCTGCTCGGCGTGACCGAACCAGCGGAGCAGAAACCACAACCGTGCCGCCACCGAACCACCGGTGTCGTCATAAACGACCACCCGCGACCGATCGTTGACGCCCGCGCGCCGCATGGCCGCCTCGAATTGCGACAGCTCCGGGAGGGGATGGCGGCCGTGTCCCTCACCAGTCACGTCATCGAGCTCGACGAACACCGCTCCAGGGATGTGGCCGGACGCGTGCTCGTCACGACCCTTGCGGTCCGGCAGCAGGTACCAGCGGAAATCGATCACGCGGAGATCGTGGTCGCGGAGATGTTCGGCCAGCCACTCCGGGCTGACGAGCGGTCCGAAGCTCATGGATGCAGGACGCTCGTGTCGTGGCAGAAGTGGACAGCGTGCGGTTTCATGTCGCGGACGCGGTGCAGCGATTTCAGCCAGGAATCGTGGTCGGCTGCCTGGCCCCGCCACTTGCTCAGGTCGGCATGGTCGGCGTCCTGGTAGATCCTCGACGTGTAGGCGGCGTCTCCGATCATCACCGCCTCACCTTCGCCGGTCTCCACGAGGACGCTCTGGTGCCCTACGGTGTGGCCAGGGGTTGCGAGCACGCGCACCCCATCTGCGATCTCAGCGTCGCCGTCGATCAGCTCAAACCTCGCGCCCGCGAAGTCGAACCACTCTTTGACGGGCTCATCACTACGTGCACGTTCGAGCTCGGCGCGCTGGATGTAGAAGGGCGCGTGCTTGAAGACCGCGTTCTGGCCGCAGTGGTCGAAATGCAGGTGAGTGTTGATGACGATGTGCACGTCGGCCGGGCTCAAATCGTGCTCGGCGAGCGCGTCCGCCGCATGGCGGTTCACGACCTTCCACTCCTTGATCAGCCGGTCGTGGAAGCCAACTCCCGTATCGACGAGGATTGCCCCTGCCTGCGGATGCTTGATGACGAACCCGTGCACCGGGATGTCGTCGAAAACCTCGAGGCGCGCCAGGTGGAGGCGGACGATCTCCATGTGCTCTAGCCGAGGAACGGAGACGCGGCGAACAGCCCGAACAGCGCTGCCACGTAGACGATCGTGTAGCCGAAGAGGCGTCGCGTCCAGCGGCGGCCGCCGAGGTCGAGCACCGCCATGGTCAGGAGGCCGACTCCCAGCACAGTTGCCCCCGCGAGGTAGACGGAGCCTGCCGCGCCGGTGAAGAAAGGCACCACGCTCACCAGCAGCGTCGCCAGCGCATAACCGACGCTCTGCCGCTTGGCCGACCTCTCGCCTGCGACCACTGGCAGCATGGGGATGTTTGCCCGCGCGTAATCGCTCTTGATCATCTGCGCCAGAGCCCAGAAGTGCGGCGGGGTCCAGAAGAACACGACTCCAAAGAAGGCGAGCGCGGTCAGGTCAACGGTTCCGGTGGCGGCCGCCCACCCGACCAGTGGCGGGATCGCGCCGGCAGCGCCACCGATGACGATGTTGTGCGGGGTGGTCCGCTTCAGCCAGACCGTGTAGACGAACACGTAGATCAGGGTGCCGGCGAGCGCGAGCGAGGCGGCGAGCAGGTTGGCCCAGGCCCACAGCGCAGCGAAAGCCGCGATGTTCAACACGATACCTATCACCAGGGCGTGCACCGCCGGAATGCGTCCGTCCGGCAGGGGACGGCGGCGGGTGCGGCTCATCTCAGCGTCGATGTCGCGGTCGAACCAGCAGTTGATCGCATGCGCGCCGCCAGCCGCGAGCGTGCCTCCTATGAGGACCGCCAGCACCGGCAGCGCCGCCGGGTGCCCATGCGCGGCGGGGATCATGACCGCGATCGCCGTCGCGTCCAGCAGCAGGACGATTCTGAGCTTCAGCAGACTGACGTAGTCGCCGAGGACCTGCATCATGCCGCTGCGCATAGTTGCGCTGGCCGCGTTCAACTCGTGGTCCGCTCCACTCGCAGGCGTGCGCTTGCAGCGGTGACGTCAGCGCGCTGGAGCATGAGCAGGGCGGTGGTCAGAGCTCCCGCCCAAACGAGGGTGGCCAGAGCGACGTGCAGTCCCCCGGCCAGCGCGCCGTCCGTGAGTGCGGCGCCCGCGCCCACCAGGACCTGCACGCCGAAGATGGCCAGCGTCGCCAGAGCAACCAGTGACACGCCGCGGATCGAGCCCCAGCGAGTCACAGCCATGATCAGAACGTAGATCAGCAGCGCTCCGATGATGAGGACCGCACCGCGGTGCAGCATGGTGAAGGCGTTGGCGCCTGAGAAGTTCGGCATGAAACCGCCGCCGCACAGCGGCCAGGAGTGGCAACCCTCATCGGCACCGCTTGCGACCACGGTCGATCCGGTGAGGAGCAGCACATAGGTCCCAAAGGCCGACCAGGCCGCGAGCTTTCGAAATCTCGAGTCGGCCACGCCCGGCGATTCCTCCATCGACATGACCGCTGTCGCGATCAGCGCGCCCAGGATGATCATCGCCAGCCCGAGGTGGAATGCGACCAGCCAGGGCGCCAGCTCCTGCGCCACCACCACGCCGCCAAGCGCGCCCTCGCCCGCGATCGCGACCAGCGACGCTGTGGCAAGCCAGGCCACAACCGGTCTCCGGGTGCGGAACAAGAGCCAAGCAGCTGCGACCGTGGCGATGATCAGGACGCCGGTGATCGTGCCGACGGTGCGGTGGGAGTACTCGATGATCGCGTGCAGGTCCGCGGGAGGGTAGGGGCGGCCGTGGCAGAGTGGCCAGTCGGGGCATCCAAGCCCGGAGCCTGAAACCCTCACCACACCGCCAAGCGCGATCTGCAGATAGGCAAAGACCGCGGTCACGACGGCGAGCCGGCGAAAGAGCGATACCGCCTGCACCGGCATCAGTGTCCCAGAGTCGATAGCCGGGCCGCGAGCACCCGCTCGTCCAGCTGCCCGAGCTGCCGGGCCGCGATGGTGCCGTCGGCGTTGACGAACACGGTGGTCGGCAGGGCGATGGCGCCGTACTCGTGGCCAACCTTGAGGTCGGTGTCCAGCAAGGACGGTTGGGTGATGCCCAATGAGCGCAGGAAGTCGAGCGCGTTGGCGCTGGTATCGCCTTCGTCGACCAGAACGAGCTCCGCCCCGCTCTGGCCTTTCATGACTCGCTGGAGCATCGGCATCTCGGCGCGGCACGGCGGGCAGTAGGTCGCCCAGAAGTTGATCACGAGCGCGTGCCCGGAGAGCTGCCCGAGGCTGATCGTCGTCCCATCGGTGGCCGCCAGCGAGAACGCCGCCGCACGGCCGCCGCTCCCACTCAGAGGCGGCTGCGGTCCCGTGATGGTGAGCAACGCCTGCAGTACGTCTGGGGAGCCCCAGCCGTCGCCGCCCGAGGCTAGCTCATGCAGGCCCTTGGCGCTGAGCGTCTCGGCAAGGGCCGGCGGGATGTCGTGGCCGACCTTCGGCACGCCCCTATAGACCAGCCTCACGTAGCCATGCCGGTCGACCACCGCCAGCGTGGACGTGTGTGTGTCACCACTGGCGAGGTCCACAGCGAAGGGCTTCCAGAAAGTCTCCAGGGCTCCGCGCGATGCGGTCGCAAACGTCCATTTCGCACCGATGCTCTGGGCGTATCGATTCAGGGCGACCGGCGTGTCAGTGACGGGGTCGGTCGTGACCTCCACCAGCGCGACGCCGCCGGGCAGGTTTCTCTGCAGCTGGAAGAAGAGGGCGGTGTACAGCGGGCAGGTCTC
Source organism: Chloroflexota bacterium (assembly GCA_005881025.1). GTDB lineage: Bacteria > Chloroflexota > Dormibacteria > Dormibacterales > Dormibacteraceae > CF-54. Next base: position 4,693 of record VBFO01000106.1, read on the forward strand.
GTGACAGGTGGTGTTGAAGGCGGCGATGATCAGGTCGCGACCGGCGACGCGCTCGTTGTCGAAGGCGTGACCATCCTGGTCATGCAGCGCGAACGGAGGCATGGCCACAAACTTCCCGGACAGCTCGCCGAGGCCGAGGTTGAGCTCGTCGTTGCCGGCATAGACAGCGCCGGGAATCAGACGGCCGTCGTCGATGCCGAGAAGAATCGGTTCCACCTGGCCTGAGCTGACAGTGACTCGCACCGACACGGTCTCCGCGCCGAGGCTCACCCCGTCGTAGATCCCCGCCGTCACGCTGACCGCCAGCAGCTCACGCTGGCCGGGAGCCGCAGGGAACTGTCCCGAGATCGTCCCTAACGGCGCCCACCCGGCAGTTCCATGAAGGCGGACCTGCGTGGTTTCTAGCGTTCCGGCGGTGCGACCTGCAGCGGCGATGACCACTGTGCCCGCTTGCGGGCGGAGCACCGGCAGCAGCTGGATGAAGGCGAAGGCTGCGACTGCCAGCGCGGCTGCGCCCAGCCAGAGGACCCGCGCCCGCAGGCTACTGAGCCTTCAGGGTAGACCCGCCGTAACGCGTCGCGATCTGGTCGATGTAAGCGATGCACTGATCCGCGATCGTCGCGCTCTCGACCTGGAGGACGTTCTCGGCATTGTTCTCTCCACTGTGCGAGAGATTGAAGCTGCCCATGTAGACGTAGTCGTCCGCGACCAAGATCTTGGCGTGCATGAAATCGTGCACAGTGCCCTTAGCGTAAGGCGTCGAGCGCTTGGCCCCGAACGACGCGGCGGCGACGATGGAATGGAAGGCGTTGATCTTCCAGGAGGCGGTGGCCTGAGCGCCCCACTGGCGCTGAACCTCATCCATCTGGGTTGCGTCGTAGACACCTGAGACATCGACGTCGCCGCGCTCGCAGACCTCGGCCAGCGTGCCGAGGATGGGGCCTGAGGTGATGACCGGCGAGCAGACCCGGATCCGCCGGCGCGCGGATTCCAGCGATCGCGACATCGCGTGCACGAGCTTCATCGCGCGACCGGGACAGAAGTAGGGGCGGACCCTGGTGCCGCCGGCGAGTGACATCCATCCATTCGTGATCCGACCGGAAAGGGCCACTACCGGCTGCGACCAGAGCTGCTCGAAGTCCTCGCGATAGGCCGCGGCCACCTCCGTCGAGTCGACGGTGAAGATCATGTTCTCCTCCCGCGTCCAGGAGTCGTTGGTCCAGTTCGTGGATCCACTGAGGACCGCCGCTCGAGGAGTGGCGGCGTCCCGAACCACGTACTTGTGGTGCATCAGGTCCGGCACTCCAGGCACCGCCTTGATCGCGACGCCGATGGCTTTCAGCTGATCGACGAACTCCCAGTCGATCTCGGGCGGAGGAGGAACCGGGATGGTCTGAGCGTGGTCCTGGTTGAAGATCAACCTCACGGCCACGCCACGCTTCTGGGCAGAGTGGAATGAGGCGAGCATGCTCGTGCCGGGCCCGGCAGCGAGCCGGAGGTCGTAGATGGCGATCTCGAGCGATTGAGTCGCGCCGTCGAGGAACGAGGTCACCCTTTGCCCGACGTCGGTGTCGGTCTGCGCGCCGTCGGCCAGGAAGTAGAGGTCGAGTGGCCCGGCGGCTTGCTCAACGGGTCCCGGCGAAATCACGGCGACGCCTCCGATTTCGTGGGGCGACCTATCGCGCTTCCGCCTTCGGTTCCCCCGTTTCCTCCCGGGGCTCGTCCACCTCGACCGGTAGCGGCCGCGTGGCCAGCTCAGCAGCTTCCTCGGGATCGTCGGTCACTTTGACCAGCTCGAAGTCGTCGGGAGACATCGCCCCGTGCCCGAGCACCACCGCCCGCATCCAGTCGAGGAGTCCCTTCCAGTACGCGGACCCGAAAAGGACGATCGGGAAGTGCTCGATCTTGCCGGTCTGTGCGAGGGTCAGCGACTCGAAGAGCTCATCGAGGGTGCCCAGGCCGCCGGGGAAGATGACAAATCCGCGCGCGTACTTGACGAACATGTTCTTGCGCACGAAGAAGTAGCGGAACTCCACGCCGAGGTCGACGTACTTGTTCAGCTCCTGCTCGCTGGGGAGCTCGATGTTGCAGCCGACCGACAGGCCGCCTGCCTCATGGCAGCCGCGGTTGACGGCCTCCATCATCCCGGGGCCACCGCCGGTGATGACCGCGAAGCCACGGCGCGCGAGGGCTGCCCCAAGGTCGCGGCCGGCCTGGTAGATGGGCTCGTCCGGTTTCGTGCGCGCCGAGCCGAAGACGGTCACAGCGGGCCCGACATCGTTCAGGGCGTCGAAGCCCTCCACAAACTCCGACAGGATGCGCAGGACTCGCCACGGGTCAGCGTGGTGTGAGAGCTCCTCGATGGCGCTGCGCTCGAGCAGCGCTTTGTCGGCCGGATCCTGGCGCGGAGGGACGACAAGACGACCGGCCCGACGACGTTCTGCCACCCGGTGCTATGCCTCCGGGGCGGGGACGGCGGCGACCTCGGCGTCAGCCCCGTTGGTGTGCTCGGGCGCAGGCTCGAGGCTGATCTTCGGGCGCTTGCTCGACTTCCTGGACGCCGCCTTCGCGATGGGTTCGGTGACGGGCTCGGTGTCGATCACAGGTGCGGGCTCCGGAAGGGTGGCCTCGGGGGCCGGCACGGGTTCCGGCTCGTCCTGCTCGGCAGGTAGCGTCTTGACGTCTCGACCCGGCATCTCGAGGACCTGGTCAAGGTGAGCGCGGAGGCGGGTGACCTCCTGCTCCAGCTCGTGAACGCGGTGACGGTGGCGCATGTGCTCAGTGAAGTGGTGGAGGCCGTCGAGCCAGTGGTAGATGGTCCCGGCGATCAGGATCAGCGCCACGGGGACGACGGCGACCGTCCATAAAGGAACGCCGGTGAGGCGGAGAACCGACCAGTGGATATCCACGGTAACCAGGTTGCTGTAGCCGAAAACGGTGGCCCCTACGCCGATTGCGAGGCCGGCCAAAAGTGAGCTGGCGAGTAGAAAGCGCTGCCAGAGGTGGTTCAAATTCGAATTCCCGGCCGAAGGTTACCGGGTTTGCCCCCTCACAGCTTCAAATAAGCGGTCTGGCCCTAGCTGGTCAGAACCTCGTATTTGTCGCACCGCCAGGAGCCGCTGACGTGCTCACCCTCCGGGAGAGCGGCGTCGATCGTGCCCGAACGCCCGCCGGGGTCGACTTTGAGCTCCCCTGCGCCGGAGGTGGTCGAGCCTACGTACGAGCCCACCTGGAGCCTGAGCTCTGCGCCGCCGTCCAGGACGGTTCCGACCGGGTACGTCCCCTGCCCGTTGAAGTTCGAGTAGACCGTCATCGTCAGCACCACGTCCTGGCCGTTCATCTGGGCGCCATCCAGCTCATAGCCGAAGCGCTTGGAGCTGGTGAAGGCCTGGCAGCCTGAAGTGCCGCTGGCGGGGGTGCCGGCGGCCGGACCCGTGAAGACGAGATGCACGGCGGGCGCGCTGCTCGAGCTGGACCCGCACTGGCCGCATGAACCGAGGGCGAGCACAAGAGCGCCGACGAGCAAGCGAGACCTGAATCTCATGATCGCCCGCACATTCTGGTGGAGACGGCCTACTGTCGGATCGATGGGTTCCTGGGACCTGCCGATCGGCCTGCTGATCCTCTGTCTGGTCGCACTCGCGTTTGGGGCCCTGGCCGCGGACTCGAGGCCCGGATTCTCGGACGGCCGAACCGACTACAAAGAGCGCTGGTTCCCGCACTCGAGAAACGACTAGCTGATTTTCCTGCACACATTCCGCGAAACCCGCTGGTGCCGGCATTCGCGTTCTTCGCGATGCTTCGAGTCACGCGGGTGCCGGCACTCGCGCTATTCGACCGCATTTAGCGGCCCGAACCTGTGACAGATCTATCCGGGAATCTCAACTAGCCGGAACCAGAGCCCGTGCTCGGCTTGGTGGAGGCGGCGGGAGTTGAACCCGCGTCCGAAGCAGAGTCCCTCAGGATTTCATGGCGCGATCCACAAGCGCACACAAGATAGATCGGCGTGCGGTCGTAACGTTTGCCGGCGGCCCCTGTTGAGTTGTGCATGAGGGCCGCCGTGCTCGCGCTTCTGCTTGCAGTGTCGTGCAGCCAGCCGAGCCAGGGTGCGGCCTCGCAGAGCC
>VBFO01000107.1 GCA_005881025.1 Chloroflexota bacterium
TTGCGCAGGTCCTCAAGGCTGGGGTGGGGGCGTGAAGTCGATTTTCAGTGGCCGAGCTTACCGGCCACCGATATGGTAGCACAGCCATCAACGATCCACAAGATATAGACACCTGGGGAAAAGCCCCATGAAGCTTCCCATCAAGCTGGACATGGAGCCGATGCTGTCGGCGCCCTCGGCGAACGGCATTCCGGAGGGGGACAGCTGGGAGTACGAACCGAAGTGGGACGGTTTCCGGACCCTGGTGTTCCGCGATGGAGACCAGGTCGAGCTGGTCAGCCGGGGCGCCAGACCGATGACGCGCTACTTTCCGGAGGTGCTGCCGGCCTTTCGGACCTTGCGGGAAAAAAGGCTGGTGCTCGATGGCGAGCTGGTCGTCGTGGCCAAGCACGGACTCGACTTCGGTGCCTTACAGCAGCGGATCCACCCGGCCGAGTCGCGCGTGCGAATGCTCAGCGAGGCAACGCCGGCCTGGTACATCGCCTTCGACATCCTGGCCGCGGGCGACGTGGATCTCCGTTCCAGGCCACTGGGTGAGCGGCGCAAGCGGCTCGAGGCGGTCCTCAAGGGCGCCGCGTCCCCCATCTTCATGACCCCCTACACGCGCGACCCCAAGACCGCCAACAGATGGTTCGAGCAGTTCGAGGGCGCGGGCCTGGACGGCGTGATCGCGAAGTCGTGGACCGGCACGTACGCTCCCGGCAAGCGGCTCTGGGTGAAGGTGAAGCACCAGCGCACCGCCGACTGCGTGGTCATCGGATGGCGCAGGTCAAACGACGGCAAGACTCTCGGTGCGCTGCTGCTCGGCCTCTATGACAAGAAGGGGACGCTCCACTACGTAGGCCACACCTCATCCTTCAACGCCGCCGAGAAGCGAGAGCTCATCGCCAGGTTGAAGCCGCTCGAGACTGCGATCCCGGCAGAGGAGTGGAACGCCAACCCAGGCCGCATGCCTGGCGGGCTGAGCCGATGGTCCCGAGGCAAGGACAAGGACACCGAGTGGGTCGGGGTGCGTCCGGAGCTCGTGTGCGAGGTGACCTACGACAAGCTCGAGGCAGGGGAGAGGTTCCGCCACGCCACCGGCTTTCTGCGCTGGCGACCGGACAAGCCGCCCAGGAAGTGCGGCTTCGACCAGATCGCGTCAGCTGCCGAGTTCGACGTGCGAGGGATTTTCCGGAGCAAGTAGCAGCGGCCGGGCGCCTGGTCCTCCGGGCCCGTAGTACCTCATCGCCGCCCGTCCGAGGCCCGTGACAGCGAGCCAGTCGAACCCCGCACCGGCGGCGACTCCGACCGCGAGCGGGACGACCCGAACGGCAAGCTTCGCGGCTCCGCTCGTCGCGAAGCGGGCGATGATCCGGGTCAGGACCCGTCCGCCGCTGTGGGCCACTATCAATCCGGGCATCCGGCGGATGGCCGCCACCGCGATGCGCTCACCGCCGGCGATCATCACGTCCTCGCGCAGCTTTACCGCCCCGCTCGCCAGGCCCACGACGAGCAGCGCCTCGACGACGCGGTCGTCCGACCCGCTCAGCTCATGGCCGTAGATGATCGCGATCCCCAGGACCAGCTCGACCTCCTGCTCGAGGGCGTAGAAGGCCTGGCTCGTGATGGTGCCCACCGCCAGCACTGTTCCGAGACCGGGCGCGATCGCGGCGGCTCCACTCAGCGCTCCTGTTGCCGCAACTCTGCGCCGTGTGGAACGGATGAGCTGCTGGGCAAGTTGGTCATTGGTGAGGTGAGGGTTCCCGGCGCGAACCATCTCGACATGAGCCCTGATCGCCGGCTCGCGGGCGCCGACCGCTTGCGCCAAGCGCCTCAGCACGAGCTGGACCTGGGCCGGCAGCCGATCGAAGTCCATGCTGATCGCAGGTTACCGGCCCGCACGCAGCTCGGGGCGTCACGATGCCTAGTTGCGACTTTGTCGCAATAACGGTTAGGCTGCAGCTGATGGGGGCGAAACTGGCCGGCTCATTCGATAGCGCTGCGCGGCTACGGCTGGGCGCCTTCTTCGGCGGCGTTGGCGTCCTGCATGTGATCGGCTGGGGACTGCTCCTGCTGTATGGCTGGAATCACCCCGCCTTCCTCGGCCTCGGCGGCCTCGCCTATACGTTTGGCCTGCGCCATGCCTTCGACGCCGACCACATCTCTGCGATCGACAACACGACCCGCAAGCTGCTGCAGAGCGGCAACAAACCTGTGGGCGTCGGCTTCTTCTTCTCGCTTGGGCACTCCACCGTCGTCTTTCTGATCGCGGTCGCGCTCGGCCTCGCGGTCAAGACGATCGTGCAAGGCGTCGTCGGCGACAACGGTGAGCTTCGCAACATCGGCGGCGCGGTGGGAACCATCGTCTCGGGAGGCTTCCTGGTTCTGATCGGGGTGCTGAACCTGCTGATCCTCGTCGACATCATCCGCGTCTACCGCCGCATGCGTGCAGGTCATTACGACAGCGCAGGCCTGGAGAACGAGCTGCTGGCGGGCGGGCTGATGACCAGGATTTTCGGCCGCCTGTTTCGGGTCATCGAGCACAGCTGGCAGATGTATCCGGTCGGTTTCCTGTTCGGACTCGGCTTCGACACCGCGTCGGAGGTGGCGCTGCTGGCCATCTCCGCGGGGGCTGCAGCGCAAGGCCTGCCGTTTGGCGCGGTCGTGTCGCTACCCCTGATCTTCGCCGCCGGCATGTCGCTCATGGACACCGCTGACGGAGCGTTCATGTCAAACGCGTATTCCTGGGCGTTCGCGAGCCCGATCCGCAAGGTGTTCTACAACCTGACGGTGACATCGCTTTCGGTGTTCGTGGCCCTGTTCGTTGGCGTGGTCGAGCTGGGACAGGTGCTGATACAGATCCTTCACCTTCACGGCACCCTGTTCGACGCGATCGCGAGCTTCGACTTCATCGGGCAGGCGGGCTACGTGATCGTCGCGGCCTTCATCGTCACGTGGGCCGGCGCTTTTGCGATCTACAAATGGCGGCGGATCGATGAGCGTTGGGCGGCGATGGTCGACAAGGTCGCTTAGAGCCCATAGACCCGGGCCGCCGTGGTCCCGAAGATCGAATCGTCGTCACCAACGATTGCCTTCATCGCGTCCATCACCTCTGAGTAGGAGGCCGCGAGCAAGCACACCGGCCAGTCGGAGCCGAACATGCAGCGATCACGTCCGAACCATCCGAGAATCCGTCTGACGTACGGCTCCAGCTGCTCGGGCGTCCATGTCGCCCAGTCCGCCTCGGTGATCAGGCCGCTCAGCTTGCAGGTGACGTTGGGACGGTCAGCGAACGGCGTCATGAGTGCTTCCCACTCCGAGTCCTTCGACCCGGCCGCGATCCGCGGCTTGGCCGCATGGTCGAGCACAAACTGCACCTCTGGATGCCGTTTCGCCGTTTCGAGCGCCGACGGTAGCTGTTCGATCCGGACGAGCAGGTCGTAGACAAGGCCGGCTTCACCGATCGCGGCGATGCTTCGCTGAACCTGCGGCTTGAGCAGCCAATCAGGGTCCACCTCGTCCTGCACCTGGTGCCTGATGCCGGCCAGCCGTCCACCTCCGGGTGCCGCGCGCAGCGAGGAGATCGACCGCTCGACACCGCCGTCAGTGAGGTCGACCCACCCGACCACGCCGCCGATGAAGTCGCTCTCCGCCGCAGTTCCGAGGAGCTCGCGCGTCTCGTCGCCGCTCGACACCGTCTGCACCAGCACTGTGCGGTCCACGCTGCTCTGGTGAAGCAATGGCTCGAGGTCCTCCGGTCCGAAGCGCCGGCGGATGGGTTTGAGCGCCTCGCCCATCCACGGATAGGCGCGACGAGACGGGTCCCAGAGATGGTGATGCGAGTCGACGATCAACTCGGGGTCGGAGCTTCCTGTGGGAGGAGATGCTCCGCCTTGAGCTCTTCCCAAAGCGCCGATGGGATCTTGGTCTCGAACATGCGCACCGAATCCTCCAGCTGCTCGACCGACCTGCAGCCGACCACCACCGTCTGCACCGCTGGATGGCCAAGCGGGAACTGGATGGCAGCGGCGCGCAGCGGAACGCCATGGCGACCGCACACATCGCGCACCTTCTGGGCGCGATCGATGAGCCCGGCGGGGGCGTCGCGATAGTTGTAGTGAGCGCCGGGCTTTGGGTCTGCGAGGATGCCGCTGTTGTAGACGCCCGCGGCGATGATCGCCACGCCTCGTTCGATGCAGGTCGGCAGCAGCTCCCTCAACGCCACCTGGTCCAACAGCGTGTAGCGGCCCGCCAGGAGGAAGCAGTCGAAGTCCGCCTCGCGTGCGAATCGCGTCAGCATCTCGGCCTGGTTCATCCCGGCGCCGACTGCACCGATCACGCCGTCGCGGCGAAGCTCGTCCAGCGCGCGGTAGGCGTCGTGGAGCGCGTCCTGGTAGTGATCGTCGGGGTCGTGGATGTGCAGGATGTCGATGCGGTCGATTCCCAGCCGCCGGCGGCTCTCCTCCACTGATCTCAAGACGCCGTCGTACGAGAAGTCGAAGACGGGGTTCACAGGCGGTGTCCCGACGAATACCTGCCCAGGCTCGGGTGGAGCGTCCGACTTGAGCAGCCGGCCCACCTTGGTGGCGAGCGTGTACTGATTGCGGGGCATTTCGCGCAGCACGCGTCCCACCCGCGCCTCTGCGAGGCCGTGGCCGTACAGCGGCGCCGTGTCGAAGAAGCGCAGCCCCGCATCCCAGGCGGCCTGGACCACCGCGGATCCGTCGCTGTCCGAGACCGCCCTATACAGCCCGGCCAGGGGTGCGGTGCCAAGACCGAGACGGGTGACAGTCAGAGCAGTGCGTCCGAGGCGAACCGGGTCGGTCGCGTTCAGCCGGGAAGCTCGACTATCAGGGAGAGGCTGTTGCCGACGTTCATCGATCGCCGTCGGCGATCATAGCCTCCGATGGCGACCCGGATCCTGAATGCTGTCGCGAGCGATGTGCGGTTCCCGACTTCGCGGACTCTGGCGGGTTCCGATGCCATGAACCGCGATCCGGACTACTCGGCCGCGTATGTGATCCTGGAGACCGATGATCCCGGCGGGCTCTCGGGGCACGGACTCACATTCACAACCGGTCGGGGCACTGAGCTCTGCGTCGAGGCGGTCCGCCTGCTGGCGAACCACGTAGTCGGGCTCACGATGGAGGACATCGCCGCCGACATGGCCGGCTTCTGGCGGGGGTTGGTCGGCGATTCGCAGTTGAGGTGGCTGGGCCCGGAGAAGGGGGTTGTGCATCTCGCCACCGCAGCGCTGGTCAACGCCGTCTGGGACCTTTACGCCAGGCTGGAACGCAAGCCGCTCTGGAAGCTGCTCGTGGACATGTCCTCTCAACAGCTGGTGGACTGCGTGGATTTCCGGTACATCGAAGATGCGCTCAAACCTGCCGAAGCTGTGGCGATGCTCGAGTCTCAGCTGCCGTCGCGAGCTGAGCGCGAGGTGGAGATGCGACGCGACGGATTTCCTGCTTACACCACCTCCGCCGGATGGCTCGGTTACTCAGACGCGAGGATCAAGCAGCTTGCTGAAGAGGCGATCGGGGAAGGCTTCACGCATCTGAAGCTGAAGGTCGGCTTCGACGCTGAAAACGACCTGAGACGGGCTCGCGCACTGAGGGACGCGCTCGGACCGAATGGCGCCCTGATGCTGGACGCCAACCAGGTCTGGGGGGTGGAGGAGGCGATCTCCTACATGAGGCCTTTGGCTGAGGTCGACCCCTGGTGGATTGAAGAGCCGACCAGCCCAGACGACGTGCTGGGACACAGGCGCATTCGCGATGCGATCAGGCCGATCAAGGTGGCGACCGGCGAGCATGTCCAGAATCGGATTGTTTTCAAGCAGCTGCTTCAGGCCGAAGCGATCGACTTTTGCCAGATCGACAGCTGCCGGCTCGGCGGGGTGAATGAGGTGATCGCGGTACTGCTGCTGGCATCGAAGTTCGGCGTTCCGGTATGCCCTCATGCAGGCGGTGTGGGGCTGTGTGAGTACGTGCGTCATCTGTCGATCTTCGATTACATCGCGGTCAGTGCCTCGCTGGAGAACCGTGTCTGCGAGTTCGTGGATCACCTCCACGAGCACTTCGTCGACCCGGCCGTGGTGGCCGGAGGACGTTATGTGTGTCCGACCCTGCCGGGCTATAGCGCCGAGATGAAGCGCGACTCCCTGAGCACGTACTCATTTCCCGGCGGGCCGGCGTGGGCATGAGTCGACGCCTCGAGGGAAAGGTCTGCCTGATCACCGGTGCAGGCTCGGGCATCGGCCAGGCTTCGGCGAAGCTCTTCGCGTCGGAGGGCGCCCACGTCGTGGTGGCCGATGTCGATGGTCGGGCAGCCCGTTCGACCGTCACCGCGATACGCAAAGCGGGTGGCAGTGGTTCCGCCGAGCACGTCGACGTGACCGACGAGGCCGGCACGGTGGCGGTCGCGAACCGCGTCGTCAAGCGCCACAAGAGGATCGACGTTTTGTTCAACAACGCAGGCATCGCCGGCGTGGGCGACGTGGTGGAAACAGACCCGGAGCTATTCGATCGCGTGATGCGGGTGAACGTGCGCGGTGTGTACCTGATGGCCCGGGCAGTGGTGCCACACATGATCCGCCAGCGCTCGGGTTCGATCATCAACATGTCCTCGTCGATCGCAGAGATCGGGTTGGCGCGACGAGTCTCGTACGCCGCGTCGAAGGGAGCGGTGCTGGCGATGACCAGATCGATGCAGGTCGATCTTGCCCAGCACGGCATTCGCGTCAATGCACTGCTGCCGGGCACGATCCTTACTCCTTTCGTCGAGCGCTACCTGAAGGAGGCATATGCGGATCCCGAGGAGGGGTTGGCCTCGATTCGGAAGCGGCAGCTGACCAGCGAGCTCGGCCGTCCCGAGGATGTCGCCTCGGCGGCTCTGTACCTGGCCTCGGACGAGTCGAGGTTTGTGATGGCGTCGGGGCTCATCATCGACGGTGGCGTGACCGGCACGAAGTAAGGGCTTACGCCGGGCGATGGACCAGGCGAACCATGACCGATGAGACGGCGATGCTGATCACGACCGCCGCGATCAAGGCGGAGTCAACCGCGCTCGAGATGAGCCCAGCTGTCAGCGCCAGTGCGCCCAGCACGTAGCTGAACTCGCCTACCTGCCCCAGCCCGATCGCCAGCTGCAGAGGGCGGGCGGGCAACCTGCCGAACCTGGTCAGCGCCCAGGCGGGAACCACCTTGGCGACGATGACGAGGACCAGCATGAGGCCGACCCAGGACAGGGCGCCGCCCAGCGCACGCGGATCGATGACCGTGCCCAGGGACACGAAGAACATCACTGCGAACACATCTCGAAATGGCAGCAGCCGCTGCCGCGCTTCGTCGGCGACAGGACTTTCGGTGATCGCAAGCCCGGCCACGAACGCAGCCAGAGCAAGAGGTATGGCAAAGAATCGCGAACCGATTCCCGCCAGCAGCAGGCCGCTGCCAACTGAGACCAGCAGGAAGAGGTCGTGCTCGGCCTTGAGCCGCGTGAGCAGCCACGGCAGCAAGAGGGCGGCCACCACTGCCAGCGCGATGAAAGCTAGCGTCTCGGCGATGGCGATCGGTCCAGTTCGCCCGCCCAGCCCGATCACCACCATGAGCACCAGCGCCGCGCTCACGCCGAGCAGGTCCTGGATCACGCTCCAGCCCAGCAGGGCCTCATCTGTCCGTGGATCCGTCGTCCGGCGGAGGCTGCGCGTGATGTTGACGACCACGACGCTGGAAGACATCGCCACCGAAAGACCCACCATCGCCGCTCCGGCCAGGCTTATCCCCAAGGCCCAGAACACGACCCCTGCGATGGCCCACGTCACCACGACCTGAAGCGGCGCCAGCAGCAGCAGGCGGCGGCTGCGCGCAAGGTGGATCGGATTGATCTCGATCCCGACCTCGAACAGAAGGAGGACTACTCCAACGTCCGCCAGGATCGCCAGCTGCTCGCGGTTGGCGACATAGCCCGGCGTGAAGGGTGAGACCAGGATCCCGATCGCGAGGTAGCCAACAACCGCCGGCAGCCCGATGCGCCGCGCCGCCCTGCCCGCGAGCGCGGCCAGCAGCAGGACCAGGCCGAGCTCGAAGATCGCCGGTGCCGTGCGGTCCATCGCGCGCCGCAGTCTAGCCGGGCACCTCTCGACTCCCGGCTACCTTCTGTCGCCTGGAGACGGCTGCGCGTTCCCCTAGCAGCGTGGGACACCGAGCCACACAACCTGTGTCGGAGCCGGAAGACGACGATCCCGGCGAAACTGGGACGGAGGTCGAGGACCCGATCCTGAGGGCCGTCCGGGCAGGCCCAGACACCGAACCGCCCTCGGAAGAGCTGCTGAAGGGCTCGTATCGCCCCAGCACGGGCGTGGTCACACGGCGAAGAGGACCGCTCGGTTGGCTCCAGCTGCTGGGCCCTGGGTTGATCACCGGAGCAAGCGACGACGACCCCAGCGGCATCGGCACCTACTCACAGGTCGGAAGCCAGTTTGGATACGGCTTCCTGTGGACCGCCCTGTTCACCCTCCCGCTGATGGCGGCGGTCCAGGAGCTGTGTGCCCGAATCGCGCTCCACACAGGAGTCGGCCTCGGCGTCGCGCTCCGGCGCAAATTCCCCCGGGCGCTGGTCGGGTTCAGCATCGCCGCTCTGTTCGTGGCCAACACGATCAACGCCGGAGCCGACCTGGGCGCCATCGCCGCTGGAGCCTCTCTTCTCACGAGAGACGTCGTGCCTCAGCTCTGGCTGGTCGTTCCTGCCGCGATGTTGATCCTGGTACTCCAGGTTTT
>VBFO01000001.1 GCA_005881025.1 Chloroflexota bacterium
CGACCTTCTGCCGCATGCCCTTGGAGTAGCTGCCCAGCCAGCGATCGGCCGCGTCGCTGAGCTCGAAGAGCTCGAGCAGGGACTCGATCCGCCTGGTTCGAATCTGCGCTGGAAGATCGTAGATCGAGCCGAAATAGTCGAGGTAAGTGCGGGCTGACATCCGCTCGTACAGGCCGGGCAGCTCCGGCATGAGGCCCACGCGCTCGCGCACCGCCGCCGGCTCGGCGGCAGCATCGATGCCATCCACCCGCACGCTTCCGGCCGTGGGGGTGAGCACGCCTGCCATGCAGCGAAGAGCCGTGGTCTTGCCCGCTCCGTTCCGTCCGAGCAGGACGAGGCAAGCGCCCTCGGCCACGTTCACCGTCAGATCGGTCAGCGCAAGGACGTCCCCGTAGCGCTTGGCTAGCCCGGTGACTTCCAGCACGGTCACCGATTCTGACGGCTGGACTGTAGGAAACTAGCTCTTAGGAGAGGGAAACCGGGGCTCGAGGCCGGGATCCAGCCGCTGAACAGACCGCCTTCCCCAGATCCCGATCAGGACAAAGGCGAGCACGAAGAAAGCGACCCCTATCAGCAGCACCGCCACCGGCGGCGCCGCGAAACCAACGGCGACCATGCCACCGATGGCGCCCGCCACGGCGGCGACGATCACCGAAAGCATGCCCGGCAGCGTCTGGAGACCGTGGAACATGGAGCCCAGACGATCGGCGCCCCGGACATCGATGCCGAGCGTGTGCAGCGCCCCCGGCAGGTCGTCGAAGGGGCTGGTCATGAAATTTGCTGCCAGCTCCGGATGAAGATCCAGGTACGCGTTGCGAAGGCGGTTCATGCCGATCACCCAGCGGAAGTCGTCGCGATTGAGCGACATCAGTCGAGCGACCGTGAAGATGCCCACGACCAGCACCACCGACAGCATGAAGATCGCGATCGAGATGAATGCGGTGCCGAAGTGATCGGCCTGCGCGACCAGCGCCAGCGCAATGACGGCGCCGGAGAGGATGCCCAGGAACATGTTCACCCGGCCGAGCGACTCGGAGTACGTCAGCGCACGGGTCGCGAGCAGGCTCCAGTGCTCCGTGGCGAGGATCTGCAGCTTCTCGGATGCATACGGGTCGCGTGCAGGCGGCATTTCAGTCGACACCAGCTAATCCCGGGGTAAGTATCTCGGCAGCTCGGCCAGGGAGGCGAAACCCTTCGTGGCGAGGTAGGCGGCGATGCCATCGTGCACGTCAGCGATCGCCTTCGGGTTGACGAACGTGGCGGTGCCCACCTGCACCGCTGTACACCCCGCGATCAGAAACTCGAGCGCGTCCTCGGCTCGCATGATGCCGCCAACCCCGATGACCGGGATGTCGACAGCGCGTGCTGCCTGGTGCGCCAGGTGCACGGCCAGCGGCCTGATCGCGGGGCCCGACAGGCCACCGGTCCCGAAGCTGAGCCGGGGGTGATACGCATTGATGTCCATCGACATGCCCACGAAGGTGTTCACCGCGCTCACCGCATCGGCACCGGCCGACTCGACGGCGCGGGCGATGACGCCTATGTCGGCGACCATGGGCGTGAGCTTCACCCAGACCGGGAGGCGGGTGCGACGGCGCACCGCCTCGGTCACCGCCGCCGCCGCGCGAGGGTCGTTGCCGAAGTACATGCCGCCCTGCTCGACGTTGGGGCAGGAGATGTTGACCTCGAACCCGGCCACGCCTGGTACTCCGTCCAGTCGCGCGGCCAGCTCCCCGTAGTCCGAGACGGACTCACCGTTGATGTTGACGAGCACCGGAAATTCCCACCCGGCCCACTGAGGCGCGTAGTCGCGGATGAGGGCCTCTGCGCCCGGTCCCTGAAGGCCGATCGCGTTGAGCATGCCCGAAGGCGTCTCAGCGATTCGAGGAGGAGCGGTGCCGTGGCGGGGTTTCAGGAAGATGCCCTTTGAAACCATCGCGCCCAGCGCCCGGCGCTCGAGCAGCGGGACCTCTGTGCCGTAACCGAACGTGCCCGAAGCAGCCATCACCGGTCCGCGGAGCTGCAGGCCGCCGATGCGAACCGTCATGTCGACGCTCATGCCGTGGCGGCGTAATGCAGGTGAGACGGCAGCGCCGCCCAGTCGACGTCCCCTGCGCGATAGACCGGACCTTCGGTGCACGCGAGGTCGTACCCGCCACGCTTGAGCGGCACTGCGCAGCCGAGGCAGACACCCGTACCGCAGCCCATGTAGGTCTCGACCGCGACCTGCGCGTCAGGCCATCGTCCGGCCACTGCCGCAAGCATCCGGTTGGGGCCGCACGCAAGCACCAGGTCCGCATCGGGCGCGGCCGCGACCGACGTGCCGGCGAAGCCTGCAGAGCCGTCATCGGTGGCCACGATGACCGCATCGCCGTCTGACTCTGAGCACAGGTCTTCAGCGCTTCTGGCCCCGTGCACCCAGGTGACCTGCAGCCCCGCGGCCCGGGCGTCGCGTGCGGCCACCGGCATCGGAGCGACTCCGAGCCCGCCGCTGATGAGAACGGCACTGCGCCCGCCGGACCTGATCTCAAAGCCT
This sequence comes from Chloroflexota bacterium, assembly GCA_005881025.1. Taxonomy (GTDB): domain Bacteria; phylum Chloroflexota; class Dormibacteria; order Dormibacterales; family Dormibacteraceae; genus CF-54. Next base: position 2,537 of record VBFO01000001.1, read on the forward strand.
CGGCCGAGCGGGCCCAGGCAGCTCACCAAATCCCCTTCGCGCAGCGCGAGCAGCTGCGCGGTCCCCGCGCCGACCGCCTGCAGGATGACCTCGATCCGGTCTTCGATCGCGCGATAGACCGAGAAAGGCCGCCTCAGAAGCGGCCCGGGATTCAAGCCGAGGTTGACGAACTGGCCTGCCTTGACCGTGGCCGCGACCTCGGGCGCATCGAGCGTGATCACCCACATCGCGCGCGCCACCTGGCGCCGGCCTTCGACCCTTGCGTCAGTGAGGAACAAGCTGTCCTGCCCGCCACTCGTCGATGGTTTTGACCACCATGTCCGCGGGCGCGGCGGTCTCCGATTCAAGCAGCGCCGTCGCCGTGTCCAGCGAGGTCAGGCACGGGATGCGCCGCTCGACCGCAGCCCTGCGGATCTCGAATCCGTCTTTGAAGACTGGCCCGCCCTCTTCGCCTGGATCCGAATAGATGTTGGACATCGTGTTGAGGACGAGGTCCACCTGTCCCTGCGTGATGACGTCAAGCACGGTCGGACCTTCCTCACCGATCTTCGCCACGACTCGCGGAGAGAAGCCCGCCGCCTTGAGCGCACGCGCGGTGCCTTCTGTGGCGACGAGCTTGCAACCCATCTCCACGAGCCGGGAGGCGATCGGGAACATTTCAGGCTTGTCGGCGTCAGCGATCGTCAGCAGCACTCCGCCCCCGCGACGGATATGCACACCCGACGCCGCGAAAGCCTTGCGCATGGCGGCGTCCAGGGTGCTGTCGATGCCAATCGCTTCGCCCGTCGACTTCATCTCCGGACCCAGATAGGAGTCGACGGCGGGCAGCTTGCTCATCGAGAACACAGGCGCCTTCACCGCCACGACGTCCCGCGGGGGCACGAGCCCGGTGTGCCAGCCCATGCCGGTCAGCGCCTCGCCGAGCATAACCAGGGTCGCCAGCTTGACCATCGGCACGCCGGTCACTTTGGACAGGAACGGCACCGTGCGCGAGGCACGCGGGTTGACCTCGAGCACGTAGACCTTCCCACGATGCACGACGTACTGCACGTTGACCAGCCCGCGAAGGCGCAGGTGCTGCGCGATCCGCACTGTGTAGTCGATGACGTCCTCGAGGTGGCGCGCGTCGAGGCTCTGTGCCGGGTAGACGGCGTAGGAGTCGCCTGAATGCACGCCTGCACGCTCGACGTGCTGCATCACGCCGGGGATGACCACAGTATCGCCGTCGCTGATCGCATCGACCTCTACCTCGATGCCCTGCAGATACTTGTCGACCAGCACTGTGCCGCGCGGCATCGCACTGATCGCCCAGGTCATGTATCGCCTCAGCTCGCGTACGTCGTGCACGATCTCCATCGCTCGGCCGCCCAGCACGTATGAAGGCCGCACCAGCACCGGGTAACCCACTCGCTCGGCGATGGCGACTGCATCCTCGACAGTGGTCGTCGTGCCGCCGACTGGCTGCGGGATGCCGATCGCTCGAAGGGCGTTGGCGAACGCGCTGCGATCCTCGGCGAGGTCGATGGCGCTCACGCTCGATCCAAGCACCGGCACGCCGCGGCCCTCGAGTCGCTCGGCCAGGTTGATCGCGGTTTGCCCGCCGAACTGCACCAGCGCGCCTGCGACGGCTTCGGTCTCGGCCACCTGCACCGCGCCGTCCTCGTCGAGCGGCTCGAAGTAGAGGCGGTCGGAGGTGTCGAAGTCCGTGGAGACGGTCTCGGGGTTCGAGTTGACCAGCACCGCCCTCACCCCCGCCTCGCGCAGCGCCCACGCCGCGTGCACCGAGCAGTAGTCGAACTCGATCCCCTGGCCGATCCGGATCGGCCCGGAGCCGATGACGATGACAGTGCGCCGCGAATCAGGCTCGGCCTCGTTCTCGTCCTCCCAGCAGGAGTAGTAGTAGGGCGTGGCGGCCTCGAACTCCGCGGCGCAGGTGTCCACGAGCTTGTAGAAGGGCCGCGCCGGCTGCAGCAGGTCGCCCTTCAGCGCTGAGATCTGCGTCTCCGAGAATCCCGCCCGCCTCAGCTCCTGCACGTCGCCTTGCTGCTCCAGGTGGACGATGGCCGCCAGTCGGTCGATGAACCAGCGATCGATCTTGCTGCGCGCGGCAAGCAGCTCAGGCTGCGCGCCGCCTCGGAGCGCGGCCAGCAGCGCGAACAGCCGGCGATCGTTGGGCTCGTCGATCAGGTCGCGCCGGCGAAGCTCTTCGGCCCCCGGCGGCTTCTGCTCGAGGGACCTGATCGCCTTCATCAGGGCGGCCTCGAAGGTGCGCTCGATCGCCATCACCTCGCCGGTCGAGGCCATCTGGGTGCCAAGGCGCCGGTCGCCCGCCGGGAACTTGTCGAACGGCCAGCGCGGGATCTTGACGACGCAGTAGTCGAGCGCGGGCTCAAACGCGGCGAACGTGCGGCCAGTTACCTCGTTGCGGATCTCCTCGAGGCGACGCCCCACCGCGACCTTCGCGGCCACCCGCGCAATCGGGTACCCCGTTGCCTTCGAGGCCAGCGCCGACGAGCGGCTGACCCGGGGGTTGACCTCGATCACGTAGTACGTCGAGCTGCCCGGATCGAGCGCGAACTGCACATTGCAGCCGCCTTCGATGCCAAGCGCGCGGATGATGCGGATGGCCGACGATCGCAGCATCTGGTGGTCTCGGTCCGACAACGTCTGCGCCGGCGCGACCACTATCGAGTCTCCCGTATGCACCCCCATCGGGTCCAGGTTCTCCATGTTGCAGACGGTGATGCAGGTGTCGGCGGCATCACGCATCACCTCGTACTCGATCTCCTTCCATCCCCACAGCGAACGTTCGATGAGGACCTGGTGGATGGGCGAGGCTGCAAGCCCGCGCTCGGCGATTGCGTGCAGCTCCTCGTGTGTCGTCACAAAACCGCCGCCGGTTCCGCCCAGGGTGTAGGCCGGCCGGACCACCAGCGGCAGGCCGGCCTCGGCCGCGAAAACCTCGGCTTCCTCGACCGATTCGCATACTCGCGAAACCGGCACCGGCTCGTCGATGGACTCGAGCATGCGTTTGAACGCCTCGCGGTCCTCGGCCTTCCGGATCGTATCGATGCCGGCTCCAAGGAGGGTGACGTGGTGCCGCTCAAGCACCCCGGCATTCGCAAGCTCGGTCGCGAGGTTCAGGCCGGTCTGGCCGCCAAGCGTCGGCAACAGCGCGTCAGGCTTTTCGCGCGCGATCACGCGCTCCACAGCGTCGACTGTCAGCGGCTCGAGATACACGCGGTCCGCGACGCCCTCGTCGGTCATGATCGTCGCGGGGTTGGAGTTCACGAGCACCGTCGTGATGCCTTCCTCGCGCAGAGCCTTGCAGGCCTGGGTGCCGGCGTAGTCGAATTCCGCCGCCTGGCCGATGGCGATCGGTCCCGAGCCGAGGATCAGAACCTTGCGCGGACGGCCTTTGGTGGCCGGCGGAACCAGCTGCTCGATGGGCGGGCGCCTGCTCCGCACCATCTCGATGAAGCGGTCGTACAGGTACTGGTTGTCCTGCGGCCCGGGGCAGCCCTCGGGGTGATACTGGACACTGAACGCGGGCAGCGTGCGGTGGCTGAGGCCCTCGACCGAGGCGTCGTTCAGGTTCACGTGCGAGACGAAGAAATCCCCCTCGGGCAGGGAGGCGCGGTCGACCTGGAACTCGTGGTTCTGGCTCGTGATGTGCACGCGCCCGGTCTGCAGATCCTTGACCGGGTGGTTCGCGCCGTGATGCCCGAAGGGAAGGCGCGAAGTGGTCCCGCCGGCTGCGCGGCCAAGGATCTGGTGGCCGAGGCAGATGCCGAACAGGGGGAGGCGGCCGAGCGCTGCCCGAGCAAGTTGCACGGGTCGGTCGAGGACGGACGGGTCGCCGGGGCCGTTCGAGAGCACCAGACCGTGGGCACCGAGACCCTCGATCTCCTCCCATGTGGCGGTGTGAGGTAGCACCACGACGCGGCAGCCTCTTTCCCTGAGGGAGCGCAGGATGTTCGTTTTCACGCCGTAGTCGACGACGGCGATCGTCAGGCCGGAACCGTCTGCCGCAGCCGGCGGCTTGAGCTCTGGAGGCAGCGGCTCAAGCCAGTCCTCTCTGACGGTACGCGAGGTCTCAGAGACCAGGTCCTGGTCAGACAGGGGCAGCACCCCTCGCGCCTCCTCCGCCAGCTCCTGCAGCCGCAGCCCGCTCGGTCGCGTGGACTCGTGAGTGAGGACCGCCCGCAACGTGCCTTGCATGCGCAGGTGGCGGGTCAGGGCTCGGGTGTCGATGTCAGTGATGCCGGGCACCGACCATCGCCTCAGGTAGTCGTCCAGCGACTCGTCACTCGAATGGTGGCTGGGTTGAGCGCACGCCCAGCGCACGATCAGCGCCCGCGCCCACGGCCGCGATGACTCAGCGTCCGCGAGCCTCACGCCGTAGTTGCCTTGAAGCGGGTACGTCATGCAGATCATCTGGCCGGCGTAGGAGGGATCGGTGACTACCTCCTGGTAACCGGTCATGGCAGTGTTGAACACAACCTCCCCGACACCGGCCACGTCTGCCCCGAGGGGCCGGCCGACGAACGCACGACCGTCCTCCAGCACCAAGGCCGCGAACCCCTTAGCCGGCAATGATCACCGCCTGGTCGATGCCGTTCTCCTCCACCACCTGCACCTCGATCCGCTCGGTGTCGGCGGTGGGGACGTTCTTGCCGACGTAGTCGGGCCGGATCGGCAGCTCGCGGTGGCCGCGGTCCACCAGCACCGCAAGCTGGATGGCGCGCGGGCGCCCGAACTCGATCAATGCGTCCATCGCCGCGCGTGCGGTGCGACCGTGGTGGATCACGTCATCCACCAGCACGACCACCTTGCCGTCCACGTCAGGCACTCGCGAGGAGAGGTGATGGGCGGGCTCGCGAAGATGGAGGTCGTCGCGATGCCGGCTGGTGTCGATGGCACCGGCCGTGACCGGATGGCCCTCGAGCTCCTCCAGCTGCGCTGCCAGCCGGCGCGCGAGGTGATCTCCGCGCGAGAAAACCCCGACCAGCACGACATCACCTGCGCCGTGGTTGCGCTCGACGATCTCGTGAGCGATTCGGGACAAGGACCTGCGGATCTGGTCCGCATCCATGACGATCGCCTTGAGTCGCCGCTCGGTGACACTCATGACCGGGTCACCGACTGCTCGTTTGCACACAAAAGAGGTGAATCAGCCCCGAATTCCGTGTCTTTGCATACAAATGTGTCGAGTGGCGCATCACGCAAGAACTTTGTCCAGGAGGGCCATGCGGACGAAGAGTCCGTTGCGAGCCTGGCGGAAGTAGGCGGCGCGGGGGTCGGCGTCGACCTCTTGCGCGATCTCGTCCACGCGCGGCAGCGGGTGCATGACGATCGCCTGCTTGCGCATCAGGCCCAGCACGCGGTTGTCGATTCGGTACACGCCCTTGACCGCCTGGTAGGCGGCCTCATCGGTGAAGCGCTCCTTCTGGATCCGCGTCTGGTAGACGACGTCGACCTGGGGCAGCACTGCCTCCAGGTCCTCCGTCTCGGCCCACGGGACCTGGCTCTCGTCGAGGTGGGCCTTGAGGTCGGCCCGCATCGCCACCGCCGGCGGAGCCACGAACCAGACCCTGATGTCGCGGAACTTGCTCAAGAGGTAGGTCAGCGAGCGCACTGTCCTGCCGTTGGCGAGATCGCCCACCATCGCAATCCGGATCCCATCGACATGTCCGAGCTCATCGCGGATGGTGTAGAGGTCGAGCAGCGCCTGGGTCGGATGCTGGCCGGGCCCGTCGCCCGCGTTGATGACCGGCACCGAGCTCGCCGCAGCGGCCCTTCTCGCGGCGCCCTCCTCGTAATGGCGGAGCACGATCACGTCGGCGTAGCCGCTGACGATCCGGATGGTGTCCTCGAGGGTCTCGCCCTTGGCTGCCGACGAAAACTCGCGAGCGTTGTCGGTGCCGATGGTGCGGCCGCCCAGGCGCAGCATCGCGGCTTCGAATGACAGGCGCGTTCGAGTCGATGGCTCGTAGAAGAGAGCCGCCATCAGCTGCCCGTTGAGGCGCCCAGAGAAGTGGTGAGGCTGGCTCTTCATCTCATCGGCGCGCGCGAAGACCTCCTCGAGGATGGCACGCGAGAACTGCTGGCTTTCGACAATGTGCCGCAGTCGAGAACCGATGGCCATCAATTCCTCCTTCCCGGCATCTCTGTACCGGACTTAAAGGCGGGGCAACGCGCTTGCCCTATTGCCGCGAAAGTCTATCAGCTACCGTAGATCGCGAGATGACGGCGCCTGGCGTCAACGTGACGGTCACGACAGAGGTGGGCTACTGCCCCTTCTGCCAGCGCACTCGCAACCTGCGTCGTGAGGAGCGGCATCTCGGCGGATTGGTGCGGATGATAGTCACGTGCGAGAGCTGCAACCGCACGCTCTCGAACACGATGGGCGTCCCGGCAGTCAAGCCGGTCGAGGAGGAGACCCCGGCCGAGCCGGCCCCAGTGCCCGAGGCACCACCTGAGGCGAAGCCTGTGCGCGCGCCGGTCGCAACCAAGACAAGGAAGGCTGCGGCCAAGAAGCCGGCCGCGTCTTCGGCCAAGACGAAGAAGCCAGCGACCTCGACCAAGAAGGCCACGACCACCAAGAAGACAACCACCAAGAAGAAGTGACCGACGCTGCGGTCACTGTCGAGCGGCTGCAGAAGACGCTCGGAAAGAAGGAGGTGCTTCACGGCATCTCGTTCATCGCCGGCAAGGGCGAGATCTTCGGGCTGCTCGGGCCCAACGGCGCCGGCAAGACCACCACCCTGCGGCTCATCTGCACGCTTCTAGCGCCCGATGCCGGGTCGATCAACGTCCTCGGCTTCGACACGCGCACGGCGCCTTCAGAGGTGCGGCGCCGGGTGGGTGTGGTCACAGCCGAGATCGGGGTCTATCCGCGGCTCACCGCCCGCGAGAACATCGCCTACTTCGCGCGGCTCAGCGAAGTCATCGATGGCGATGTAAGGCCTCGCGTGGAGGCAGTGCTGGATCGCCTCGACATGCGCGAGTTCGCCGGCCAGCGGGCGGAGAGCCTCTCGTCAGGCCAGAAGCAGAAGGTGGCGATCGCCCGCGCCATCGTTCACGACCCGGCGGTGCTGATGTTCGATGAGCCGACCTCCAACCTCGACGTGCTCGCATCCAAAGAGATTCGCGACTTCATGGTGGAGTCAAAGAATCGCGGTAAGTCCGTGATCTTCTCGACCCATGTGCTGCACGACGCAGAGCGCCTATGCGACCGCGTGACGATCATCCACGAGGGTCGCGTCGTCGCCACCGGATCCACCGCCGAGGTGCGCGGGGCCCACCGCGACCTGGAGCAGTCCTTCCTGAACCTCGTCCAGGTGAGCTGATGCGAGCGGCCTGGATCGTCTACCGGAAAGAGCTGGTCGAGATCCTCCGCGACCGGCGCACGCTGATCGCGATCGGCTTCTCAGCGCTGGCCACGCCGATCGTGCTCAGCATCGTCACCCAGGTGTCCACTCGGACGGCAACGCAGGTCTACACGCTTGGCTACACGGGGACGATCCCGACAGGTTTGGACCTTCTCCTTACGTCTACCGGGCTCAAGCTCGAGAGGGTCGATGACCCCGCGGCGGCAGCCAAACGGCAGGTCGACCTGGCGGTGGCCTTTCTGCCCGGGGAGATCGACGAGTACTACGACCCAACACGCCAGAGCGCCCAGATCGCGGACGTCCGCCTGCAGGTCATTCTCGGTAACTACAACGCGGCCAAGGCCGCCGCGGCACTGCACGCAAAGGGCGTGGATCCCGCCATCCTCACGCCCCTGAAGGTTGTTCCGCATCCCCTCAGCTCGCCCGCCGCAGCGGCGCAGAACACGTTTCTCAGCTTCTTCCTGCCCTACATCCTGATCACCATGATCCTCACCGGCGGCTTCTCGGCCGCGCTCGACAGCTCGGCCGGCGAACGTGAACGCAAGACACTCGAGAGCCTGCTCCTCACACCTGCTCCACGCAGCCGCGTGCTGCTCGGCAAGATCGCAGCGGTTACGACCATCAGCCTCGTGGCCGCCATCGCGGCGATAGCCTCGATGTTCATCGCGCTCTCGCAGGTGTCTCTGCCGAGCGAGGCCGGCATCTCTTCGCACCTCGCCATCAACCCGGTCGCGGTACCCGTCATGGTCATGGTCGCCCTGCTGATCGCGGTGAGCTTCAGCTCGGTGACCCTGGCGTTGGGGACGCTGGCACGCACATTCCGGCAGGGTCAGGCTTACGTGACGCCGCTGTACTTCATCACGATCTTCCCGGCCTCGATCATCCTTTTCATCCCGGACTTCAATCCGGGCCTGGCGTACTACCTGATCCCGATCCTCAACGCAGTGCTGGTGCTGCGAGAGGCAATCGTCCACAACGCCGTCGACTGGGCGGCGCTCGGCGTGACGACCTTCAGCCTGGTCGCCACCGGGCTCATCTCCTGGCTGGCTGCGCTGCGGCTTTTTACACGCGAGGCATTGCTTACACGGTCGTAAGATCGACTGGGCGAGTGATGGAAGATACCCGCTTACGCAGCCTGGACCGGGCCCGAATGAACGACATCTTTGCTCCTCTCGACGCCACCGAGCCGCTTCCACGGGAGCTCCTCATGGAAAGCCGCCGGCAGCGCAACGTTGGTCGCTGGGAGCTGGCGGGCGCGATGTGGCTGCCGACATTGCTGCTCATCCTTGTCCTCGGCGGCTGGCTCAACCTCAGTGCCGGCCCGATGGTGCTCGCCGTCGTGATGTCCTTCGTGGCCTTCCTTCTGTTCGCCCTCCGCGGCCGCCGGCCTCGCTGAGCCAGGGGCGATAATCGAGCTGTGACCCAGGCCGTGATCGTCGCGCTTGGCCGATCTGCGATCGGTCGAGCCCGCAAAGGATCGTTGGTTGACGTGCGACCGGACGATCTTGGCGCTCACGTTGTGACCAAGGTCCTGGAGAAGGTGCCCGAGCTCGACCACACCGACATCGAAGACCTCATCTGTGGCTGTGGACTCCCCGGCGGCGAGCAGGGCCACAACATCGGCCGCGTGATCTCCATCCTGGCCAGGCTCGACGTGCCCGGGGTCACGGTCAATCGCTATTGCTCTTCATCGTTGATGACGACGCGCATGGCGGCGCATTCCATCGAAGCCGGCGAGGGAGACGTGTTCCTATCGGTTGGTGTCGAATGTGTCTCGCGGTATGGCAGCGGCTACCCGGACGCGCCGGACACCTACAACTCAAAGCTGGTGCCCGGCAACACCGAGGAGTATCCGGACATCTACATCGCCATGGGCCAGACCGCTGAGAACGTCGCCCGCCGGGAGAAGATCGGCCGCGACGAGCAAGACCGTTATGCGGTCAAGAGCCAGGCCGCCGCGGTCGCTGCGCGCGACAACGGCTTCTTCGATCGCGAGATCATCCCTTTCAAGCTGCCCGGCGGGGAGACGTTCATGAAGGACGATGGTCCTCGGCCCGGAACCACCGTCGAGGTGCTTGCCACGCTGAAGCCGGCCTTCCGCGACGACGGCACCGTCACGGCCGGAAACTCGTGCCCGCTGAACGATGGTGCGGCGGCCGTGGTCGTGATGTCAGATCGCAAGGCGAAGGAGCTCGGGATCAAGCCGATCGCCCGAGTGGTCTCGACCGGTCTGTCGGCGCTGGAGCCCGAGTTCATGGGCCTCGGGCCGATCGACGCCTCGAGGCAAGCGCTCAAGCGGGCGAAGATGACCATCGACGACATCGACATCGTCGAGATCAACGAGGCTTTTGCGGCGCAGGTGATCCCGTCGGCGCGGGGCATCGGGGTTGATCCGTTCAGCGACAAGCTCAATCCTCAGGGTGGCGCGATCGCGCTCGGACATCCATTCGGCATGACGGGAGCCCGCATTCTGTGCACGCTGCTCAACGGCTTGCGTGACAAGGACAAGACCTTCGGGCTGGAGACGATGTGCGTGGGCGGCGGTCAAGGGATGGCGATGATCGTGGAGAGGCTGAACTAGGCGGGAGCCTTCGTATAGAACCGGCATGGCGGTGACTCCGCCGTGGTGTGGAAGTTCCAGTGCCGGCACCAGGCGGTGCCGTCGAACATCCTGCAGGTGCCGCACGTGACCCGTGGGTGCTCCACGCGCGTCTTCTTCATGTGATGCTCTGGCCGCTCGCCGGCAAAGGACGTCTTGGCTATCTCACCGGCTCCAGTGCAACCACAGGTATCTCGCGGCCTGTGAGCTTCTGCTGCCGGTCCAGGTACTCGACCACAGCCCCCAGGCGCTCGCGTTCGGCGCCTTCAGCCACACGGGCCCGCACCTCGAGCTTCTCTGGGCCGACCTCGATGGTGGCTTTGGGATCCGCGAGGAGGTTGCGCAACCACTTGGGATCCGATGGCGCGCCGTTGTTCGACGCGATCGCGACAAAGAGGTCGTCCGCGCGCCGGTAGCCGATGACCACGGTGCGCTCCAATCCCGTGCGGGCGCCGGTGGTCGTGAGCAGCATCACCTGGCGACCGGCCATCTGGCCGGTGAGCACGCCGTGATTGGCCCGGAACTCCTCGACAAGCTTGAGGTTGAACTCCTTCATATCGGGCGGAATCTGAGGTCTTTCACTCATGACCTCAGCTTAGTGTTTGAAATGGCGGCGCCCGGTCATCACCATCGCGATCCCGGCTGAGTCTGCGACCGCGACGACCTCCCCGTCCTTGAGCGAGCCGCCGGGCTGGATCACGGCCGTCACTCCTGCCCTGATCCCCTCCTCCAGGCCATCGGCAAAAGGGAAGAAGGCGTCGGACGCCATCACCGACCCAACGGCGCGCTCGCCCGCGCGGTGCGCAGCGATCTGCACCGCCTCCACGCGAGACATCTGCCCTGCGCCCACGCCGACCGCAGAGCCCTCTTTGAACATCACTATCGCGTTCGACTTCACGTGCTTCACTGCAGTCCAGGCATAACCGAGCTGCTCCCACTCGGCCTCAGTGGGTGTCCGCTTCGTCGCCACCGTGCAAGCGGCCCGATCGAAACCCTCACGGTCCCAGTCCTGGACGAGGAAGCCTCCTGGCACCGACCTCACGTCGAAGTCGAGCAGCACTTTTCGCGCCGGCTCGGCGACCAGCACGATCATCGACTTGCGTCGGGCCAGAACTTCAGTCGCCTCATCCAGGACCTCCGGCGCAATCACGACGTGGGTGACGATCTGGACGATCTGCTCCGCCGTGGCCCGATCGAGCTGACCGTTGACTGCAACCACTCCGCCGAACGCGGAAACCTTGTCGCATTCATAGGCCATGCGGTAGGCGAGGGCCAGGTCGTCCGCGACCGCCAGGCCGCACGGGTTCGTGTGCTTGATGATCGCCACCGCCGGGCGATTGAAGTCGTTGACGAGCTGAAGCGCGGCCGAGGCGTCCTGGATGTTGTTGAAACCGAGCTCCTTGCCCTGGACCTGTTGCGCGCCGCCGAGACCTCCTGGGTCCGGTCCGAACCTGTAGAAAGCGGCCTGCTGGTGCTCGTTCTCTCCGTACTTGAGCGGTTGCGCAAGCCGCCCGGCGAAGGAAATCTCGGTTGGAAATCCCGGCGCGTCATGCCCTCGCATGTAGGCGGCGATCCACGCGTCGTAGGCGGCCGTGTGGGCGTAGGCCTCCGCGGCCAGCCTGCGGCGGGCCGCTTGATCGGGACCGCCCGCATGCAGCTCCTCGAGAACTTGCGTATAGCGCTCGGGCCTCACCACGACCACCACCGACTCGTGGTTTTTGGCTGCGGCCCGGATCATCGCCGGCCCCCCGATGTCGATCTGCTCGACCGCCTCTTCGACCGTGACACCCTGCCGGTTTACGGTCTCGACGAAGGGGTAGAGGTTGCAGCACACGAGGTCGATCGTCTTCAGCCCGTGGCGCTCCAGCGCCGCCATGTGGTCCGGCTTGTTGCGCCGGGCCAGCAGGCCGGCGTGCACGCCTGGATGCAGAGTCTTGATCCGCCCGTCCATGATCTCCGGGAATCCCGTGAGGTCGGAGACCGGGTGCGCGTCCACCGCTGCGTCCACCAGAGCCTCGAGTGTGCTGCCTGTCGCATAGATCTCAAATCCCATGCGCTGAAGACCGCGCGCGAAACCCGCCAGCCCGGACTTGTCGCTAACCGACAGCAGGGCTCGCAAGCCTTTCCTCCATCAACCTGATAGCGGCCGGAAGCAGCCGATACTCGGCCTCGTGCACGCGCCGGGTCAGGCTTTCGAGCGTGTCGGAGGACAGGATCGGTACCGCTTCCTGCACGAGGACTGGACCCGCGTCGAGCTCGCCAGTGACGAGGTGCACGGTGGCTCCCGTCCGATCGACGCCCGAGCGAAGGGCTTGCTCGATGGCATCCATCCCGCCGCCAAATTCGGGCAACAGCGATGGGTGGACGTTGATGATCCGGCCGGAGAAGGCCTTCAGGAAGGGTTCGGCGTGCACGCGGTCGTAACCCGCATCAACGACCAGCTCGACGCGGTGCGCCCGGAAGAAGTCGCGCATGGCCGAATCCCGTTCGTCGTTCGAGGCGAATCGCTTCTGTGACAGCTCCCCGAGCGGAATCCGGCGCTCGCGCGCAAACGCCGCACCCCCGCATGATGGCCGGTTGGTGGCGACGGCGACCACGTCGAAGCCGCGCTCCACCAGGTTGCGCAGGTTCGTGCCATGTCCGGAGACGCAGACGCCGATTCTCAGTGGATCTCTACCCTGTCAGGCCCGGTCTGCCGCACGACCTCCCCCACGATCATCGCTCCTTTCTGAACGTCGTCCCGCGAACAGACAAGGACCATTCCAAGGCCCATGTTGAACGTGCCGTTCATCTCGTCGTCGGAGACACGGCCGCGCTTGCGGATGAGCTCGAAGACCGGCGGCACCTGCCACGCGCGGCGATCGAGGCGGGCGCCCAAACCTTCGGGCAGGCAGCGAGGCAGATTGCCGAGGATGCCACCGCCGGTGACGTGCGCGCCCCCCTTCCAACGCATCGCGTTGAGCTCCTGCAGATACGACCGGTGGGGCTCGAGCAAGACTTCGCCCAACGGCTTGCCCAGCTCAGGGAACACCCTCTTCAGCGGAACGTCTTCGAAAACCTTGCGCACCAGCGAAAAGCCATTCGTGTGGAGGCCGCTCGAGGGGAGGCCGACGAGGACGTCGCCCTCGCTGATGCTGCTCGTGTCAGGCCGCTGACCAGGCTCGATCCGGCCCACTATGAAGCCCGCCAGGTCATAGTCGCCAAGCGAGTAGACGCCGGGCATCTCCGCAGTCTCACCGCCCAGAAGGGCACACCCCGCAGCGCTGCAGGCCTCCGACATGCCCTCGATCAGCTGATTGAAGACGTCGGGTTCCAGCTTGCCCGTTGCGAAGTAGTCGAGGAAGAAGAGAGGCCTCGCGCGCGCGGTGGCGATGTCGTTGACGCAGTGGTTGACGATGTCAACGCCGATGCCGCGATGCGAGGAAGCCGCAATCGCGAGCTTGATCTTGGTGCCCACACCATCCGCGCTGGCGGCGAGGTGGCTGCCGTCCGGAAGCGAGTACAGGCCCGCGAAGGGACCGACTCCGGCGGCGACCTCCCTGCCATGCGTGGCCGCGATCAGGGGCTTGACGCGCTCCAGTGCCCGCTCGTACGCCTCGATGTCGACGCCGGCCGCGGCGTACGACAGCCCCTCCGCTGACATCAGGCTTTCGGGGTGAGGGCCGGCGACGGCGGACCGGGAACGTGGTCGGACTTGAGCGGCAGCTCGAACTGCATCTTGTCCATCTCCAGCTGCTGCGGCACTGGGACCGGGTATGAGCCGTCGAAGCACGCACGGCAGAACTCCTGAGCGGTGCCGCGACCTATCGCTCGCATGAGGCCCGGTATCGAAAGGTACTCGAGGCTGTCGGCTCCGATGTGCTTGCGGATCTCCTCCACCGTGCGGCCGAATGCGATCAGCTCCTTGGTCGATCCGATGTCGACACCCATGAAGCACGGGAACCTCATCGGCGGGCTGGAGATGCGCATGTGGATCTCCTTGGCCCCCGCGGTACGAAGCCGGTCGATGATGCGCCTCGACGTGGTGCCGCGCACTATCGAGTCGTCCACCGCCACCAGCCGCTTTCCTCTTATGGATCGAGGCAGCGGGTTCAGCTTCAGCATCACGCCTGACTCACGCAACGATTGATCCGGCTGGATGAAGGTGCGGTTGATGTAGCGGCTCTTCATCAGCGCTTCGCGGAAGGGGATGCCCGAAGCCTCCGCGTAGCCGATCGCCGCCGGGGTCCCCGAGTCGGGGAACGGGATCACCATGTCAGCCTCGACTGGCGCCTCCCTGGCCAGCTCATTGCCCATCCGGATCCGCGCCTCCTCGAGCTCGCAGTTTTTGAGGATGGAGTCGGGCCGGGCGAAGTAGATGAACTCGAACACGCACATCGCGTGCTTGTTTGACGTCTGGAAGGTGACGCTGTGCACTCCATGCTGGTCCATGACCACCATCTCGCCCGGCTGCACCTCGCGCACGAAGGTCGCGTTCACGGTGTCGAGGGCGCAGGTCTCGGACGCCACCACGTGTGCCGGCTGTCCAGCAAGCGGTATGAACCCGATGCACAACGGACGGAATCCGTAAGGGTCGCGCAGGGCGATCAGCTGGTTGGGTGTGATGACACCACACGAGTAGGCGCCGACCACTCGCGCGAACGAGCGGCGGATCACCTCTTCCCAGGTGCGGCCGTGCGTGTGCTCGATGAGACGCGCCATCACCTCCGTGTCAAGAGACGTCTCGAGCGGCGCAGAGCCTCGGCGTTCAGAAGGTTTCCGTTGTGAGCAATGGCACCGGGGCCAAGCTGCGGGTGATTGAAAGGCAGGGGATGTGCGTTTTCGGCGCGGCTTGCGCCGGTCGTCGAGTAGCGGGTGTGTCCAAGCGCCAGCAGCGTGCCCTCGCCCAGGTCGTGCACCGTCGCCGGTGAGAAGACCTGTGCGACCAGACCCATGCCGCGGTGCACGCGCACTGTCTCGCCATTGGAGACCGCGATGCCGGCCGACTCCTGGCCGCGGTGCTGGAGAGCGAACAGCCCGAAGTAAGTCAGGTTGGCCACATCCACTCCGGCAGCGGCGCAAATGCCAAAGACTCCGCACATCGGCTAGGCGAGACCTCCTTCCCATGCCTGACGAAGGTCCGAAAGCGGGACGCGCAGCTGGCCCTCGAGCTCGAGGACGTCCCCGCCGGCCAGTCCGAGAAGCGCGATCTCGACGTGATGCCGGCGCGCCAGCGACTGCAGCTCGGGCATGGCCCGCGATGGCGCACTGACTATGAAGCGGCTTGGAGACTCGCCGAAGAACGCCGCATCCAGGCGAAGAGGAGGCTCCGGCTCGAGTGCCGGGCCACGCATCCCGAAACCCGCGAGCAGGCAGGCCTCGGCGAGCGCGACCAGCATGCCTCCGTCGGAGCAATCGTGGGCGCTGCGCAAGAGCCCTGCATGGGCGGCGGTCAGGATCAGCCGGCTCACGGCCCGCTCCCGAACCAGGTCCAGCGCGGGTGGCCGGCCCGCCACCTTTCCATGCACCACCTTGAGGTACTCGGTGCCGCCGAGGTCGTTGTGGCTCGAGCCGATCAGAAGCACGAAGTCGCACTCGTGACGGAATCCTGCGTGAAGGCGCTCGGCGTAGTCGTCGATCTGGCCGACCATGCCGACGACTGGCGTGGGATAGATGCCGGCTCCGCCCGAGGACTCGTTGTAGAGGCTGACATTGCCGCTCACGATCGGGATCTCCAGCGCGCGGCAGGCCTGGGCCAGGCCGGCGACCGTCTCCTCCATCTGCCAGTACACCTCTGGCCGGTCGGGATTGGCGAAGTTCAAGCAGTCGGTCACGGCCAGCGGCTGCGCCCCGGTCGCGATGATGTTGCGCGCAGCTTCCGCAACCGCCAGCTGAGCCCCGAGGTTAGGGTCGAGCTCGCAGTAGCGGGAGTTGCACGCGGTGGTGACAGCCAGACCAACGCGAGTGCCCTTGACGCGAAGCATCGCGGCGTCGCCACCTGGCTCGATCACTGTGGAGTCGCCGACCATGTGGTCGTAGCGGCGGATGACCGGCATCCTGCTGCACAGGTTCGGGCTGGCCAGCAGCTGAAGCAGCGTGGCACCCAGGTCCGCCGGCGGGGGCAGCGAGTCGATGACCAGGATCGGCGCCGGCTCGGGAGGGACACCGGTCAACCGCCTCAGAGGCGCGCCTTCGGTCAGCAGCTTGACCGGAAGTCGCGCGACCTCATCTTCGCCCTCCATCACGGTGACGGCGCCGTCGTCGGTCACCTCGCCGATCACCGCTGAGGTGAGGTCCCACTCCTCGAAGATCCGCTGCACCTCGCGCTCGCGGCCGCGGCGGACCACCACCAGCATCCGCTCCTGGGACTCCGACAGCATCACGTCATATGGGCTCATGCTGCGCTCGCGACGCGGCACTCGTAAGACGTCGATCCGCGCGCCCGCGCCCGCGACGCGGCCCGCGCACTCCGCGACCGATGACGTCAGCCCGGCCGCGCCAAGGTCCTGGATGGCGACCACCGCGTCGGTCCGGGTCAGATCCATGCAGGCCTCGAGGAGGCACTTCTCGAGAAACGGATTGCCGACCTGCACCGCGGGTCGTCGCGAAGCGCTGTCCTCGTCGAGCTCCAATGATGCGAACGACGCGCCGTGGATTCCGTCCCGGCCGGTGTCGGCACCGACCAGCAGCAGCCTGTTGCCGGCTCCCTCCGCCCGCGCGCGCATCAGCTGGTCGGCCCGCACCAGGCCCACGCACATCGCGTTCACCAGTGGGTTGTTGGCGTAACAGTCCTCGAAGTAGCCCTCGCCCGCCACAGTCGGCACACCGATGCAGTTTCCGTACCCGCCGATCCCGGCCACGACTCCCTCGAAGTGACGCCGCGAAGCAGGCAGCGGCCCAAAACGCAACGAGTCCAGCAGCGCGATCGGACGAGCGCCCATGGCGATGACATCGCGCAGGATGCCTCCGACTCCTGTCGCCGCGCCCTGGTAAGGCTCGATCGCGGACGGGTGGTTATGGGACTCGATCTTGAAGACGGCAGCCCAACCTCCCCCGATGCTGACCGCGCCGGCGTTCTCGCCCGGGCCCTGAAGCACGGCCGGGCCCGTGGACGGCAGCTTGCGCAGCAGCTCCTTCGAGGTCTTGTAGGAGCAGTGCTCAGACCACAGCACGCCGAGCATCCCGAGCTCGACGTCGTTGGGCGGTCGCTTGAGTGCCTGGACGATGACGCGGTACTCGTCCGGCGTGAGCGCGACCTCGCGCAGGCGCCGTTCGTCGATCTGTTTGAGGCTCAAACCGTCAGCACCTCGACTGCGCTGTGCATGACCGAGCGAAAGAGCTTCAGGCCGTCCGTTCCACCCAGCTCAGGCTCTGCGCAGCGCTCGGGGTGAGGCATCATCCCGAGCACGTTGCCGCGCTCGTTCACGATGCCGGCGATGCTGTGCAGGGAGCCGTTCGGGTTGGCGTTCGGCCGCACCCGGCCCTCGACATCGCTGTAGCGGAAGACGACCTGGCCGTTCTGCTCCAGACGCGACAGTGTCGCAGGGTCTGCGAAGTAGCTGCCTTCGCCATGCGAGATCGGGATCCGCAGCACCTCGCGCTCCTCGCATCCCGAGGTGAACGGCAGGTCGGCGCGCTCGACGACGAGGTGCGTCCACTCGCAGCGGAACTCGAGTGATGAGTTACGGATGAGCGCACCCGGCAGAAGGTCCGCCTCGCAAAGGATCTGAAAGCCGTTGCAGATGCCCCAGACCAGGCCGCCCTGGTCGGCAAACTCGATGACCTTCTCCATCACCGGAGCAAACCGCGCGATCGCGCCGGTGCGGAGATAGTCGCCGTAAGCAAAACCGCCGGGCAGGATGACGCAGTCGCAGCCCTTCAGATCCGCGTCCTTGTGCCACAGGTATCTCAGTTCTGCTCCCAGCACCTGGTCGATGACCCAGCCGCAGTCGCGGTCTGACCACGTTCCCGGAAAAACAACCACGCCGAACCTCACTTCGAGGATCTCCCGTCGGTGTCGACGTCGAAGCTGTAGTCCTCGATCACGTGATTGGCGAGCAGCTGCCGGCACATCGCCTCGACGCGTTCGCGGGCCTCCTTCTCGTTTCTGACGTCGAGCCTGACCTCGATGTACTTCCCCACGCGGACGTCCGTGACCTCACCAAAGCCCAGCGTGGCCAGGCCCTGCCGAACGGTGATGCCCTGGGGGTCGTTCACCGCGGGCTTCGGTGTGACGATCACGCGCGCCACGATCGCTGTCAACGTTCGTTCCTCGGTTTTTTCGGAAACAGAGGCTTGCCCACCAAGCGCTGATACGCAGTGAGGTAGCGCTCGCGCGTCTGCGCCACGATCTCACTCGGGAGGGTGGGTGGCTCGGACTCCTTGTCCCAGCCCGAGCGTGTCAGCCAGTCGCGCACGAACTGCTTGTCGTAAGACTCGGGCGACGTTCCAATCTGATAGGTCGCTGCGTCCCAGAGCCGAGAGCTGTCGGGAGTCAGCGCCTCGTCGATGAGGATGAGGTCATCGTCGATGAGGCCGAACTCGAACTTCGTATCGGCGAGGATGAGGCCCCTTCGTTCGGCGTGCTCAGAGGCGAACTTGTAGAGCTCCAGGCTCGCGTCGCGCAGCCTGGTCGCCAGCTCTTCCCCGATGTCCTTCTTCATGGAGTCGAACGAGATGTTCTCGTCGTGGCCGGTCTCGGCTTTGGTGGCGGGCGAGAAGATCGGGTAGGCGAGCTTCTCGCTCTGCCGCAATCCCGGTGGCATCGACTCGCCTGCCAGCGTGTGCGACTGCTCGTACTCCTTCCAGGCACTGCCCGCGAGGTAGCCGCGAACCACGCATTCGAAGTCGATTCGCTTCGCCTTCCGGACGATCATGAACCTCCCCGACAGCTGATCCCTCTGGTCGCGGATCGACGCGGGCAGGTCCGGGATCATTCCCGAGACGAGATGGTTCTCCTGGAACGTGTGCGTCAGCGAGAACCAGAAGATCGACAGCTGCGTGAGCACCTTCCCGCGGTCGGGAATTCCGTTCGGCAGGACGTGGTCGAAGGCGGAGATCCGGTCCGTTGCGACCATCAGCAGCCGGTCATCCGGCAGCTCGTACGTATCACGCACCTTGCCGCGGGCGAAGAGCTTGAGCGGCAGCTCGGTCTCGGTGATTGGAGGACCCGCGATCAAGTCGTTTTGACTCCGAGGCCCAGCCTTTCGAATGCAAGATCCGTGTGCTCGAGACCGGCCCACGGATCGAAGACCTGCTCGAGCCGATCCCCGATGCGCGATCGCACCGCTGCGTCCTTTTCGACCAGAAGTCGAAACCCGGGTCCGCCCTCCTCGAGCGCCTCCATCGCCGCCCTCTGCACGATCGCGTAAGCATCCTCGCGCGGCATGCCCGCCTCCACCAGCGCGGTCAGCAGCCGGCCCGAGAATGCAACGCCGCCGGCGAACTGCAGGTTGCGCAGCATCCGCTCGGGCCTCACCTCGAGCCCCTTCAGCACCTTGGCCATCTCGATCGCCATGAAGTCGACGGCTGCGCATGCGTCCGGGAAAACGATCCGCTCCGCGGACGAATGGCTGATGTCGCGCTCATGCCACAGGGCTGTGTTCTCGAGCGCGGTCACCAGGTGGCCGCGCACCACCCTGGCCATGCCGCAGACGCGCTCGGTCAAGACGGGGTTGCGCTTGTGGGGCATGGCCGAGCTGCCTTTTTGCTTCTCACCGAAGGGCTCGAACGCCTCGGCGACCTCGCTGCGCTGCAGGTGCCGAATCTCGGTCGCGATCCGCTCGAGCGCGCCGGCGACCGAGGCGAGGGCCGACATGAACGAGGCGTGTACATCGCGTGCGATCACCTGTGTGGACACCGCGTCCGGCCGCAATCCCAGCGCAGTGCAGACGTGCTCCTCCACGCGAGGGTCCACCGTCGCGTGCGTTCCGACCGCTCCGCTGACTCGCCCGACCGCGACCTCTTCAGTCGCTCGCTCGAGGCGACTCCTCACACGGTCGAGCTCGGCGACCCAACCTGCGACCTTGAACCCGAATGTGGTCGGCTCTGCGACCACCCCATGAGTCCGGCCCGCCATCAACGTCCTGCGGTGCTGCACGGCGACGTCGGCGGCGGCTTCACGGACTGAGGCGAGGTCGGCGCCGATGATCCGCGCCGACTCAACGAGCTGCACTGCCATCGCGGTGTCGTTGAGGTCCTGGCTCGTCATTCCGAGATGGACGTAGCGAGCCTCCGGCTGGCCGATGGAGGCATTGACGTCGGTCAGAAACGCGATCACGTCGTGTCCGACCTGGCCTTCGATCTCGGCGATGCGCTGTGGATCGAAGGTCGCCTTGCGGATCTTGGGCAGCGCGGACGCCGGGATACGCCCCAGCTCGGCCCAGGCCTCACACGCCAGGACTTCGATGCGCAGCCAGAGCTCGAAGCGGTGCTGGTCCGACCAGATCGCCTGGATCGCAGGCGGACAGTAGCGCTCGATCAAGAGGGGTCAATCTTCCCAACGATCACGGGGACGTCGCGATTATAACCGCCACCGGATCCCACAGATCTGGTGGCCGGGCCTGGCATGGCCACTAGATGCTGTAGGCCTCAGATCCGGACCGCAGCTAGGTAGGGCCAGGCCGGGATAATCGCTTCGCGCATGTCTTTTCCTCGTAACCAGCTTCCAGGGCTTCCCGTTTGAACTCGCACAAGCTGAACAGCCGGTGACCGACCCGACTCGCGACGAGGAGAAGAGGCTCGTCGAACACGCGAAGCGTGACCCACGAGAGTTCGGGGCGCTGTATGACCGGCATTTTCAGCAGATTTACAGATTCGTGTATTCAAGAGTGAGGGAACAGACAGCGGCCGAGGACGTGACCTCAGAGGTCTTCATGAAGGCCCTGAAGGCGATGCCCCGATATCAGGACACGGGGCGTCCTTTTGCTGCCTGGCTGTACCAGATCGCGGTGAACGCAATCGCCGATCGCTACCGGACTCTTCGCCCGGCGCAACCCCTGGAGGACTTTCATGACCTCTCCGTGGCGGGCCCTGCGATCGAGGAGCAGGCCGCGCAGCGCGATGAGGTCCGCCGGATCTGGGCGATCGTCGAAGAGCTGCCCAGCCAGCAGCGGACTGCGCTGGTGCTGAAGTTCCAGGAGGACATGAAGATCGAGGACATCGCTCTCGCCATGGGCAAGACGCCAGGCGCGGTGAAGCTCCTCATCCACCGCGGAGTCAGCCGGCTTCGAGACGAGGCCGGCGTGCTGAGGCCACTGGATTGAGCGGGCGCTACGACCCCGAGCTCGAGGACATGCTCCGCGACCCGGAGCTGCTGCGCCTCGCGGCCATGCTCAGCTCTGCGCACACGCCCGAGCCGCCGCTGGACGACGCGTTCAAGTCAGGCCTTCGACGTGAGCTCATGCAGAAAGCATGGGGGGCGACCGAGCGTCGCGGCTCATGGTGGCGCCGGCTGGCCGCACCGCCGCGCGTGGCCTGGGTGGGCGCCGCCGCCCTGGTCGCGCTGATCGCGCTCGTGGTCGTGCAGACGCAGGGCACTGGCGGCAACGGCGAGGTCGTGGTCGGCAGCCCCCAGTCGGGTGGAACCGCGGTCCAGCTTCAGCAACCGATCCTGGTGTCGTTCAACCAGCCAATGGATCATCAGTCGACCGAGCAGGCGATTCAGATAGTTCCCGCCACATCGGTCGAATTCCGTTGGAGCGGCGATACGACCCTGTTCGTGCAGCCCACGAGTGGCAACCTCGCCCCCAACACGCAGTACCAGGTGACGATCGGACCCGGCGCGCTCACCAAGGGGGGCAAGCGGCTCACCTCGCCGAAAGAGTTCACCTTCGTCACGCAGCCGACGACTCCCTCGCCGGGTGGCGGTCCGTCGCCGACACCCAGCGGAGGATCCGTCCTGACCGGTCAGCACCGACTGGCGGTTGCGCCAGGTGCCGACTACTCGCCGCAGTGGTCGGCCGACTCGACGACTCTTTACTTCGTCAACGCAGCGGGAGCGCTCCAATCCGTGCCGGTCGCCGGGGGCCAACCGCACACCCTGGTGCCCGACGGCGTCTCGAATCCTGCCCTCTCGTCAGGGGGCGACCGGATCGCCTACATCCGCGCGGGCCGTCTTCAAGTGCTGAGCCTCAGTGGCGGTCAGACCATCAGCGTCGCCGGCGGCGACTCGGCAACGGCTCTGGTCTGGGTCAAGAACCGGCTGTTCTGGGCCGGCCCGAGCGGCGTTTTCGCGACGGGTCCCGGTGGTCCTGGCGGCGGTGTCGGCCCCGTCAAGCTGGCTTCCAGCCCTGATCCCTCAGGCTCCTTCGTCTCGATCGCGCCCGACGGGGCGCACGCTGCCTTCAGGAGCGGCGGCGCAATCCTGCTGGTGGACGTGGCCACTGGCGCCACGACAAGACTCGGGCTGGCCGCGGGCAGCGGCAACTTCCAGGGCTGGTCGCCGGACGGGACGCGGATCATGCACGACGGCGTGATCGCCGACATGAACGGTCAGACCCTGGCGCGCCTGCCGGCCGGCGATCCTTCATGGTCGCTCTCGGGGCAGATCATCGTCGGTACCGACAGCTCCCTGATCGAGGTCAACTCCGACGGCTCCGGCCGGCAGCAGCTGGCGACCGGCTCGGCCTTCAAGCAGCCGGCCTGGGCGCCGGACTCCTCCACCTTCGTGTTCGTGCGTGGCGGCTTCCTGTGGGTCGCCGGCGCACCTGGCGGATCTCAGCCGCAGCCGAGCGCGATCGACCAGGCCGCGGCGGTGGTGGCCGCCTTCATGCAGGCGCGGCTCGACGGGAACATCGAGAAGGCAAGGTCATTCCTCGATGACAACGGCAAGGCCACCTACGCCGGGAGTGGCCCCGCGCTGATCCCGCGCGGCGACGCCGGTTTCAGGCGGTACTACATCCTGTCCAGTGAGGTCGACCCTACCTCGCCCAACACCGTGCGATTCGTCGTGCGCTTGATATTCGGACGCGGCGGGCCGATCGAGAGGACGCTGTCGGAGGAGACGCTGATCCTGAAGCGCGCGAGCGCCAACGATCCTTTCCTGATCGACAGGGTGATCGTCGGGCCCGTGCGTGACCTCGGCCGCGGGCCGGTGGTGGTGGCGGTCAGGATCACGCCGTCTCGGGTGGAGGTCACATTCGACAGCGACCTGCGGCCGGCCACGATCGCCGGCGTCGTGCTCCAGGACGGCCAGGGCTCGCCCGTTGGCGGCAGCGTGTCGTACTCGGACCGGACCGTCATCTTCAGCGGCCTGCAGCTTGCGGCGGGCGCTCCCTACCGGCTGGTCGTGCTGCCCACCGTGCAGGACGTCGGCAACCGCAACGTGATCTCCGAATATGATCTCGATCTGGTGGGGCCCGGCGCCGACACTCAGTCGCAGGTGATCATCGCGACCCCGAGCCCGAGCCCGAACGCCGGCGGCTGAGGCTTAACGGTCGCCTGAGATTTCCCACCGCTGCCGGCAGCGGCGGGTTTCGGAGTCGTGCTGAATGTCGCGGGTGCCGGGAGCGGCGGGTTTCGGCAGCGCAGGTCAGAACTTGATCAGGTTTAGCGCGACGGCCGCCCGCACCAGCGAGGTCACCGAACCCGAGTGCTCGATCTCGCCGTTGAGCGCTGCGTCGACAGCTTCGCGTAGGGGAATCCGCAGCACCTCCATGTCCTGCTCATATGTCTCCGGCTGCCGAGCCGCCTCGGTGATTCCCTCCGCCAGATATAGATGGGCTCGGCCGGTGAGGATGGCCGCGCCGTGAACGATGCCAAGCGGGCGATATGCCGCAGCGCGAAGGCCCGTCTCCTCGGCCAGCTCCCGCTGCGCGCAAACGAGCGGATCCTCGCCTTCGTTGAAGGTCCCGGCGGGAACCTCCCATGAGGAGTCCTCCCACGCGTGACGCCACTGCCTCACCAGCATCGTGTCGCCGTTGTCGAAATGCGGGACGACCATCACCGAGTCTGGGTTCTCGATGACGAAGTAGGGGACCTCCTCCCCTCCGGGCAGCCGGATGAGGTCCGCGCGCAATGCGAACTGGCCAGACCGCCCGACCTCACTGGTGCCCACCACCGCGAACGGGCGCCCGCTGGCGGGGTGCGTGAGCCGGCTCAGCTCTTGCTCACGATCGCGGAAACCGCCGCTGCTGCGGCCGCGATGTGCCGCGGATCCGGCCCGTAATCGAAGGGCGAAGGCTCGACCGCAAACACCTTCGCCTTCTCCACCAGCTCCGGATGGTCGTCGATGAAACGTGTGCTCAGCTTGCCTGCGCGAAAGTCGGGGCTGTCGATGATCGCGCGGTGGTACGGGATCGTGGTCGACGGGCCCACGACCACGAACTCTCGAAGCGCGCGACCTGCGCGCGCTATCGCCTCAGCGCGGTCAACGCCGTACACGATGAGCTTGGCCACCAGCGAGTCGTAATTCGCCGGCACATCTGACCCCGGACCGAACCCCGAGTCCACGCGCACGCCTGGCCCTGCCGGCGCGACCCAGCGGTTGATCCGCTTCGGGTTGGGCATGAAATTCCGCGTCGGGTCCTCGGCATTGATGCGCATCTCGATCGCGTGCCCGGTCCACGTGACATCGGTCTGGGTGAAGCCGAGCTCCATGCCCGAGGCGACTCGGATCTGCTCCTTGACCAGATCGATCCCCGTGACGGCCTCGGTGATTGGATGCTCCACCTGAAGGCGCGCGTTGACCTCGAGGAAGAAGAACTTGCCGTCGCTGAACATGAACTCGACGGTGCCCGCATTCACATAGCCGGCGGCGGTCACCGCGCGAATCGCCGCCTCGCCCATCGCGGTGCGAATCTCAGCGCTGATCGCGGTCGAGGGCGTCTCTTCGATGATCTTTTGGTGCCGGCGCTGTATCGAGCATTCACGTTCGCCGAGATGGACGGCGTGACCGTGCTGGTCACAGATGACCTGGATCTCGATATGACGCGGCTTGCGAATGTAGCGCTCGAGGTACACGGTTGGATCTCCGAACGCTGAGCGAGCGGCCTGCACGCTCGTCTCGACCGCCGCCACGAGCTCCTTCTCCGACTCGACGACCTTCATTCCGATACCCCCGCCACCACCGGACGGCTTGACCATGATGGGAAAGCCGACCTTGTCAGCCGCGGCTTTCGCGCTCGCGGCGTCAGTCACTGCATCGCTGCCCGGAGTAACCGGCACGCCGTTCTCGACCGCCAGCTTGCGCGCGGCAAGCTTGGATCCAAGCGCACGCATCGCCGAAGCCGGCGGACCGATGAAGGTGATGCCTGCGGCGGTGCAAGCCTCGGGGAACGCCGGCTTCTCGGAGAGGAATCCATATCCGGGATGAATCGCCTCCGCACCGCAGTCGTGCGCAGTCTTCACGATCCGCTCCAGGTGCAGGTACGAGTCGGCCGGCGCGGCGCCACCGATGTGGTGGGCCTCGTCTGCGTAGCGGACGTGGATGGCGTTGGTGTCCGCGTCTGAGTAGACGGCTGCGGTTGCGATACCGAGCTCGCGGCAGGCACGCATGACGCGGATCGCGATCTCGCCGCGATTGGCGACCAGAATCTTCTTGAAGAGGCGAGCCATCTATCCGATCGCCAGCAGCGGCTGGTTAGGGCCCACCACCTGGCCCTCCTTGACGTAGATGTCACGCACCCTGCCCGCGACGGTGGTGACTATGTCGTTCTGCATCTTCATCGCCTCGAGCACGGCGACCACATCTCCGAGCTTCACGTCGTCGCCTGTCTTGATCGGGATCTTGACGATCAGGCCCTGCATGGGCGCGACCACAGTGCCGTCTCCGGCCCTCGCCGCGGCTGGAGCGCTCGGACTCGCCGCTGCGCCTGCACTCGTGGCGGGGATGACCGCCATCCCGGCGCCGGTGACGCGGACCTTGAAGACCTCACCCTCGACCTCGACCTCGAACTCGGCGGTCGACTGCGCAGCGGCGGCCGGTGCGGGTTGCGGAGGAGGTGGTGAGGGCGGCGTGGCCGGTGGAGGCGGGTCGGATGGAGCGGCCGGTGCCGCTGCTGCGGCTTTCTGGGGGGCTGCAGGCTTCTCCTTACGGTGGTACGCGGCGGCAAGGTTGGGGAACAGGAGCTGGATCAGGACTGCGTCGTCGGTAGGCTCCACGCCCATCTTCCTGACCTGTGCGCGGGCCATCTCGACCTGTGGCTCCAGCAGGTCCGCCGGCCGGATCGTGATCGGCTCCTCGCGGCCGAGTACGAGCCTCCGCAGCTCTGGATCGGCCGGCACCGGGGGCGTGCCGTACAGCCCCTGGAGATAGTCCTTCAGCTCCTGCGTCACCGTCGCGTAGCGCTCGCCGCCGATCACGTTGTAGACGGCCTGCGAAGCGATCATCTGCCGCACCGGAGCGACCAGGGGCGGATACCCCAGCTCCAGGCGCACGCGGTTCGCCTCCTCGAGCACGTCGGGGATACGCGCGCCGGCCTCGTGCGCTCCGAGCTGGCGGTAGATGTCCTCGATCATCAGCCCAGGCATCTGGTAGCGAAGGATGTCCGCGTCCACTCGGTCGGCCACCGGGCTCAGCTGGGCGAGATGGTTCCGTTTGAGCACCTCGACCGCTGCCCGGGCCTTCCACATCCGGTCGAGCTCGAGACCGGTGTCGTACTCGCCCCCGGCAAGAGCAGCCACCACGCTCTCCGCGGCGGGTTGGGACGTTCCCCACGCCAGGGGCGACATCGCGACGTCGACCACCTCGGCTCCGGCCTCAACGCCGGCCATATACGCCATCGGGGCCATTCCGCTGGAGCAGTGCGAGTGGATATCGATCGGGACCTTGACCGTCTGCTTCAAGGCCGTGACCAGCTCCCAGGTCGCTTGAGGGCTGAGCAAACCTGAGGTGTCCTTGATGACCACCTCGTGGCAGCCCATGTTCGCCAGGCCTTTCGCGAGCGAGCACCACAGCTCGATGCTGTGCGCGGGAGAGACTGCATAGCACAGCGCGCCTTGCACCTTCCTCTTTGCCTTGAGGACTGCAGCGATAGCGGTCTCCATGTTGCGGAGGTCGTTGAGCGGATCGAAGACGCGAAAGACGTCGACTCCGCATTTCGCGGCGTGCTTGACGAACAGCTCGACGGTGTCGTCGGCGAAGTTGCGGTTCGCAACGAGGTTCTGGCCGCGGATCAGCGCCTGGATGGGAGTGTTCGGCGTCGCTTTCGCCAGCTCTCTCACGTACTGCCACGGGTCCTCGCCGCGGCGGATCTGAGTCTCGAAGGTCGCGCCGCCGAAGGCCTCCATGGCGGTGAAGCCGATGTCGTCCATCATGGCGGCGACCGGGACGATCTCGTCCCCGGTGAGGCTCCCGCTCAGCAGCGACTGGTTGGCATCGCGAAAAGTGGTGTCGACGAGGCGCAGCGCGCTGCGCTTCTTCTTCACTGCTTCATAGCGCCGCAAGGGCTGCGCGCTTTTCCTGGTGGCGCCGTTCGACCTCCACGTCTGTGACCCCCAGGATGCGAGCGGCGAGCCATGCCGCGTTCTTCGCGCCGGCTTCGCCGATGGCGACGGTCGCCACCGGGATGCCGGCAGGCATCTGCACAATCGAATAGAGGGAGTCGAGCCCGCCCAGGTGCTGTGTCGGCACCGGCACACCTATCACCGGCAGGTCAGTCCAGGCGGCAACGACGCCAGGCAGGTGCGCGGCACCGCCGGCGGCCGCGATCACGACCTTCAACCCGCGCTCGCGTGCGCTGCTCGCCCAATCCATGACGCCTCGCGGATTTCGGTGCGCCGAGCAGACCTTGACCTCATGCGCGAGACCCAGGTCGTCCAGCACTTTGACGCACGCCTCCATGAGGGGTAGGTCGGACTTCGAGCCAAGAATGACGCCGACGACAGGATTCAAGCGCTGACAGCCTCCCAAGGAGGCGGTCGCTGGATCGGCGTCGGATCTTTGGCCCCCATGCGGCGCATCTGCGTTGTCGTCTCCTGCGCTACTCGCTCACGCATCGCTGATGCGTTCGCTGCGTTGCTCGTCGCCTCCTAGCATCTGCACCACCTGTGAGCCAAATCTCTCGACGTCACCCTGCGACCGCCTCCTGAGCAATGTCCGTCCGATAGAAGGCGCCTTCGAATCGTACCTGCCGAGCCCCGGAGAGCGCCGTTTCGCGGGCTTGCGCGACAGTATCGCCCAGAGCCACCGCCGTGACCACGCGACCGCCGTCCGTGACCAGGCCGCGACCCGGCTCAAAGCGCGTTCCGGCGTGAAAGATCAGCACGCCGCGCGGCATCTCGGCGAGGCCGCGAATCGGGAATCCGATCTGCATGCCGGCCTCGTCCGGGTAGTGACCAGATGCGACCACGATCCCGACGCAGGGGCGGTCGGTCCAGCGCAGCGGAGGAAACGACGCGAGGCCGCCTTTGGCCGCGGCCAGCGCCAGGGCGACAAAGTCGGTCTCGAGACGCGGCAGCACCACCTGCGCCTCGGGATCGCCAAAGCGAGCGTTGAACTCCAGCGTCCGCACGCCGTCCTTGGTGAGCATCACCCCCGCGTATAGAACCCCGCGAAACGCGTGTCCGCCGGCTGCCAGCTCCTTGACCGCCGGGATCAGAACCGTGCTCACAACCTCCCGGACCACCGATTCGTCGACCGCAAGCGGCGGCGAGTACGCGCCCATGCCACCGGTGTTGGGACCCAAGTCACCGTCGTGGGCCCGCTTGAAGTCGCGGGCGGGCGCCAGTGCGATGACCTCGGTGCCGTCGGTGACTCCCAGCAGCGACAGCTCAGGCCCTTCGAGCCGCTCTTCGACCACGACGGTCGCCCCGCTCTTTCCAAATCGATTCTCGACCAGCATCGCCTCGATCGCAGCGTCCGATTCCTTCACGCCGCTGCACACGATCACGCCCTTTCCTCGGGCCAGGCCGTCCGCCTTCACAGCGACCTGTCCGTCGCGGGCCGCGGCCCAGGCCTTCGCCGGGGCGGGCTGAGTGAAGGTATCGAAGTCCGCAGTTGGAATCCCGGCCCTGCGCATCAACGCTTTCGCGAATGACTTGCTCGACTCGATGCGCCCAGCCTCACGCCCGGGACCGAAAACTTGAAACCCGGCGTCGCGGAGCGCGTCGCCTGCGCCCGCCTCCACGGCTGCCTCGGGACCGAGGATCACCAGGCCGAGCCGCTCCTGTTTCGCAAAGCTCACGAGCCGAACGACGTCGGTGGGTGCGATGGCGATGTTCCGAGCCATCCCGCCCGTCCCGCCGTTGCCCGGCGCGCAGAAGACACGCTCCACCAGATCCGACTGAACGCACTTCCAGACGATGGCGTGCTCGCGCGCACCGGATCCGACGACGAGAACCTTCATCTCTCGCTAGAGGTTAGATGGGCCCCGCGTGGCGACGTATCTCGACATCGGCCGAATTCTTTCGGCTGCGGCCGTGATGACCGCCGATGCATCGCCCCACTCCACCGCTTCGGTCGTCCTGGTCCAGTAGCGCCGGCCGGTTGCTCGCCAGGTCCCGTCTGGCCGGCGCAGCTTCTCCAGGTGCTCGAGCGCAGCGGCGGCACGAGGGTCTTTGGCTCGCCCGAGCATGGCGACAGCGCGCAGGCCGTGAAAGAAGTCGTAGTGCCAGTAGTGCGGCCAGTGGATGTGCATCCATTCGGGATGGATCGGCCCGCCGGTGCGGCTCGACTTGAAGAGCTCGTGCTGAAGCAGCAGCGCGCCCGCCGCCTGGGCCGCATCCCAAGCGCCCTGATGGCCGGTCTCTCGGTGGTATTCGACGAGGCCCCAGATCGGCGCCAGGCTCTCATGGAACGAGGAGTGCGTGGCCTTGGGATTGCGGTCGCAATTCCATCCGCCGTCGGGCCACTGCGAGCGGAGCAGCACCTCGACGAGGTGACGGACCCGGCGGTCACGATGCTTGCCTAGCCGGGAGCAGACCGCGAGCGCATTGCCCTCCATCGACGCGTGGCGCCGCTCCCGACCAGCGATGACGAGCGCTTCGGCTGGGGCGGCGATCCACTCGAGGACATGGTCGGCGGCGCGGTTCGCCTCGAGGCTGGTTCGCGGCACACCCAGCTCGACGAGTGACACGAGGCGCCAATGCGCGCCTTTCCACTTCGAGTACGGATGAACCCCGAAGCCGCCGTCCGATTGCTGTCCTTCCAGCAGGCCGGCGATCATCCGCCGCCGCCACTCGTGGTCTACGGCGAAGCCTCCGGGGCTCCTTTCATTCCCATTCGATAGTGCCCGGCGGCTTCGACGTGATGTCGAAGACGACGCGGTTCACGCCTTTGACCTCGTTGACGATCCGGTTGCTGATCCGCGCCAGCACCTCGTACGGCACCCGCGCCCAGTCGGCGGTCATCGCGTCCTCACTCGTCACGACACGGACCGCGACGACGTTCGCGTAGGTCCGGTAGTCGCCCATGACCCCGACTGTCTCGAGCGGGGTGAGCACCGCAAACGATTGCCATACCTGGCGGTACAGCCCGAAGTGCTTGATCTCATCCACCACCACCCAGTCGGCGTTGCGAAGAATCTCGAGGCGTTCCGCCGTGACCTCCCCAAGGCAGCGGATCGAAAGGCCCGGGCCGGGGAATGGCTGGCGGTAGATCATCTCCTCGGGCATTCCGAGCTCGATCCCGACCGCGCGCACCTCGTCCTTGAAGAGATAGCGAAGGGGTTCGATCAGCTGGAAGCGAAGACCAGGCGGCAGGCCGCCGACGTTGTGGTGGGTCTTGATCTTGACCGCCGTCGAGGCAACGTCAGGCGCTGTCGACTCGATGACGTCGGGGTACAGCGTGCCCTGGGCCAGGAAGTCGATGTGACCTATCGACCTGGCCTCGGACTCGAACACCGTGATGAACTCTCGGCCGACGATGCGCCGCTTCTCCTCGGGGTCGATGACACCGCGTAGGGCATCGAGGAAGCGATCCGTGGCGTCGACGTAGCGGATGTTCATGTCGAGGTTGCCATGCATTACAGCCAGTACGCGCTCCGGCTCTTCCTTGCGCAGAAGCCCGTTGTTCACGAAGACGCACGTGAGCTGGTCGCCGATGGCGCGGTGGACAAGGGTGGCCGCGACCGCCGAGTCGACACCACCGGACAGTGCGCAGATGACGTGACCTGTGCCGACGCGGGCCCGAATGCTTTCGGTCGCTTCCTGGATGAAGGATCCAGCGTTCCATGTGGGATCGCAGTGACACACGCGATACAGGAAGTTGCGGAGGATCTCGCGACCGCTCGGTGTGTGCACGACCTCCGGATGGAACTGGATGCCGTAGACACCTAGGCCATTCGTGAACGCCGCGACTGGGGAGTTTCCGCTGGAAGCGAGGGCGTGGAAGCCTGGCGGCAGCTTAGCGACGTGGTCGCCGTGGCTCATCCAGACGGGAAGCTCCGCATTGAGGCCTTCGAAGAGACCGCTCGGCTCCCGTACCGCCAGCAGCGCGGGACCGTACTCGCGGGCGTGGCCCGGATCGACCTTGCCGCCCAGGTGATGAGCGATCAGCTGCATGCCGTAGCAGATGCCGAGCACCGGTACCCCGGAGCGGAGGACATCCGGATCCACCTGGGGAGCGCCCGCGTCGTAAACGCTCGCCGGGCCACCCGAGAGGATCAGCCCGGCCGGGGCCCGCTGCTTGAGCTCGGACCACGGCGTCGTGCCGGGCACCAGCTCGCAGTAGACGCTGGCCTCACGGACCCGGCGCGCGATCAGCTGGCTGTACTGGGAGCCGAAGTCGAGGACGAGGACTGTCTGTCTGCTGCGCGGACCCGTCCCTTTCGTCTTTGTTTGCGGGACGGCCGCGCTCGTGATCAGCTCAGCCTTTCCCCATGCCAACGTGTTGAGCGTTCTGCAGGCTCTTGCCTTCGGATGTGATCGAGGGCGCGATCACCATCTCGACATGCTGGAACTCGGCGATGTCACGCGCGCCGCAGACGCCCAGCGCTGAGCGAAGCGCGCCGGCGAAGTTCTGTGATCCGTCGTCGACGCGGGCCGGCCCGAGGAGGATCTCTTTCAGCGTCGCCTTGGTGCCGACGTGGATGCGGGTTCCCCGGGGCAGGTTCGGGTCGGGCGTGGCCATGCCCCAGTTGAAGCCTTTCGAGGCGGACTCCTCCGCACCGGCGAGCGGCGTCCCGATCATCACGGCGTCGGCGCCGGAGGCAAACGCCTTGCATACATCGGCTCCGATGCGCATGCCGCCGTCCGTGATGACAGCGACTCTCATGCCTCCGCGGCGCATGTGCTCGTCCCTCGCCGCTGCAACGTCCGCGGTGGCGGTGACCTGCGGGACGCCGACGCCGAGCACCCCTCGCGTCGTGCAAGCGGCCCCGGGGCCGACGCCGACGAGGATTCCTGAGATCCCGGTCTCCATCAGCTCGAGCGCAGTCTCGTAGTGAACGCAGTTGCCGACGATGACCGGTATTTCGCTGCCGCGAACCAGATCTTCGAAGGAAAGCTGGTGATAGGACCTCGACGAATGCCGGGCGGTGAGCACCGTACCCTGGACCACCAGCACGTCGGCCCCGGCCTTCTGTACGACCTCGGCGCGCTCCGCGGCCTTCGCCGGCACTGTCGAGACCGCGCAGAGGACGCCCGCGTCTTTGATCGTCTTGATTCGGTCGGCGATGAGCCGCGGCTTCACCGGCTCGCGGTAGATCTCCTTCAAGAGCGCGTTGATGCTCGCCTTGTCTGCCGCGGCGATCTTCTCGATCACCGGCCTGGAGTCTTCGTACCGGGTATGCACCCCATCGAGGTTGAGGACCGCCACGCCGCCAAGCTTTCCCATCGCGATCGCAAAGTCGACGTCCACGACGCCGTCCATCGCCGAGCCCCAGAAGGGAAGCTGGAGCTTGAATCGATCGCCATCGCCGAGCGCAAAGGTGATGTCGACCTCGTCCGGGTTCAGCGTCACGCCGCCCGGCACCAGCGCGACCTCGTCGAAGCCGTAAGCGCGCCGAGCTCGCCGACCGATTCCGATCTCGAGGCCAAACTGCTCCCCTGGAACCAGCTCTCGGGTTGCAATCGGTGTCTGCTTCAGGGTGTGTTTACTCCAATGAGGCGGGGCTGCAGCGGATTATACCGTCAGCGCGTACCGCATATTCTTGTGACGCCGTGTACCGCACGCTCGAGTATCTGCGTGGGATCTCCGAGGACGACGTGCGGCGCTTACGCGCGCGCGGCATCCAGCACACAAACCATCTGCTCCACCGCACATCACTGGCGATCGACCGCGACCGGCTGTCAAAGAGAACCGGGATCTCGGCCGAGCGGCTGTACGAGTTCTCGAACCAGTGCACGCTGCTCGAGGTGTCAGGGATGGAAAGATTTCTGCCGCTGGTGAGGCGCCTGGGTGTGAGCTCCATGAAGGCGCTGCGAGCGCAAGATCCCAAAGACCTTCACCGAAAGATCGTCGAGGCGGTCGGCCTCGCGGGAGCGCCCTCGCTCTCCGACGTCGAGTACTGGATCGGCCAGTCGAGCGCACTCGACATCGTGGAGGAGCCCGAGCCGATCAAGCCCCGAGCCGTCATCCGCTGAACCATGTGGACTTTCTTGCGCAAAACGTGCGCATCGGGCCGTTGCGAAGGGCGCGTCTTGCGCAAAAACTGCGAAATCCGCCTCGCACTACGCGATGTGCTTAGACGAAGACACCTCGGCGTAGCTTCAGGTTTTCGTAAACGCCCTGCTGGATGGTGTCGCGCACCTGGTCTGCCAGGGCCATCACCAGGTTCTGGTCGTCAGCGGCTTCAGGTGGATGCACCTCGACATGAATGGCCGGATGGAACTGGATCCTCCATTTGCTCGGAAGCGGAATGATGCCGAGCGGACCGAGCCACGGCCAGAACGGCGTGATCGGGAAGTAAGGCAGGCCGAACAGCTTCGCAAGCGGGGTCGCGTCACCGATCATCGGATAGAGCTCCTCGGAGCCCACCACCGATACGGGGACGATTGGGGCGCCGGACCGGATCGCCGTCGACACGAAGCCGCCGCGCCCGAACCGCCTCAGCTTGTAGCGATCCTGGTAAAGCTTGCCGGTCCCTCGAACTCCCTCAGGAAACACCAGCACCAGCTGGTCGCGCTCCAGCAGCCGGCGGGTGTCGTCGGGGTGACCAACCGTCTGTCCCGTGCGGCGCAGAAACCAGCTCAGCACTGGCATGCCCATGAACAGGCTGGCCACGAGGGCTCTGACATGCCGCGGATTCGGGTGCTCGGCGAAGACCGCTGTTTTGATCATCGTCCCGTCCCAAGGCAGCACGCCGGCATGGTTGGCAACCAGCAGAGCCCGGCCGGCGGCCGGCACCTGCTCGATCCCCGCGGTTTCGATGCGCCAGTAGTCCCGGTACAGGATCTTGAAGAGGGGCAGGAACGATTCAGTCCACTCGGCGTCGAACCCGAAGTCATCGACCGCGTAGTCGGCGCCACGGCGTGCTAGCTGCTGCTGGCGATAGACGAACTGCATGAGCTCCATCACGCGGGCCATGTCGATCAACTCGTGGCCTGTGAGGTCACGCAGCCGCCCTGACAGCTCGCTCAAACCGTGGATCGCGAGCATCGGCGCCTGGCGCTGGAGGCGCCGCATGGTTCGCGGCAAGCGAAGGAGCGGCGGCGGCGCGTTCACCACCCTGGCGTTGCGGCTGGTCCTGCGCCGCTGGCTTTGGGTACCTGAGTAGAGGTCGTCCGCGGGCAGGCGGCTCATCGGCTCAATGCGAGAGCTGCGGATCCGTGTCCGTTACGGCGCTCGCGCCGCCGTCGCTGCAGGTAGACCTGCAGCTCGTACTCCTGCGGTGGAGACGGCGACTCGATGGGCTCTTCCGTCTGTCCGAGGGCAAACGCATCCAGGACGGCTCGCGTGCTGTAGGTGGGTCTCCAACCAAACTCGGTCTGGAGGCGGGAGCAGTCCACCACCGACCCGTGCATGAGCAGGTCCGCCATGTGCGCCGGAATCCGCACCCCGGTAGCAAACCGGACCGCCACCCTCGACGCCCAGCGCCCGTATGGAGGGAGCACTGGCGTCGCGCGGGCCCCCATGATCGCGATCGCCTGGCTCAGCACCAAAACGCCGTCGCCGGCGACGTTGAAGACGCCCTCCTGGTCGCCCAGCGCAGCCCGGGCTATAGCTTCCGCGGCGTCCTCCTCATGCAGCAGCTGCAGCCGCGGGTCGAAGCCCGCGAACGTCGGGACCAGCGGGAGCGACAGGTAGCGGCCCAGTGAGGTCTCGCGCGTCATGCGGTAACCGAGACGAATGCGGGCGACCCTGCATCCCGGATTGCGCAGCGCGAAGTCATGAGTGAGCTGCTCCAGCTCGGCGAGGTCCCGGCTGACCGGAGAGTCGGCGCGCCCGATGCCCGCCGAGTCCTCGACGATGAGTGAGGGGTACTCAGGGCGGGCGCCGTAGACCGCCTGGCTCGACTTCACGACCAGGCGGCTGACGGGACTCGACGGGCCGGCGCAGCCCGCCAGCACGTTCATGGTGCCGATCACGTTCGTCTCGTGCGTCGCCCGGTCCTCACGTGGCGAGTCGATCACGACAGCCAGGTGGACCACGGTGTCGATGCGCAGCTGCCGCACCAGCTTGCCGATCACCGACTGGCGCGTGTCGGCATGGACGAAATCCATGTCCTCGAGAGCCGAGACGGGGTCGTTCACGTCGCATCCGAACAGGTACGGCACCTGCGTCGAGAGACGGCGGGCGACCTCTGAGCCGAGGGGGTTGGAAACGCCTGTGACGAGGACTCGTTGGGGAGGGGTCACCCTCCGATTATGGGTATATGCCTCTGACCGTCGTGGCGTTGGCCACGCGCTGCACCGCCAGCGCGTAGGCAGCCAGGCGCATGTCGATGTGCTTGTTCACCGACATGTGCAGGATCTCGTAGAACGCCCGGGTGATCACGTGGTGCAGCTTGGTGTTGATCTCCTCCTCCTCCCAGAAGAAGGCCTGCAGGTCCTGCACCCACTCGAAGTAGGACACGATCACCCCGCCGGCGTTGGCGATGATGTCAGGGACCAGGAAGATCCCGCGGTCGTGAAGGATCTGGTCGGCCTCGGGCGTGACCGCGGCGTTGGCGCCTTCGGTCACCAGCCGCGCTCGGATCTTGCCAGCATTGTCCTCGGTGATCTGCTGCTCGATTGCCGCCGGCACGAGCACGGTGACCGGCAGCTCGAGCAGCTCCTCATTGGTGATGCTCTCGGCCTTCTTGAAACCGCCCACGCCGCCGCGCACCTGGCGGTGCTCCTCCAGGGCGCTCAGGTCCAGTCCCTTGGGATTGTGGATCGCTCCCTTGGAGTCGCTCACCGCGACGATGGTCAGCCCTGCTTCATCGAGCAGGCGGGCCGCCGAGCGTCCGACCTGGCCGAAGCCCTGAATGGCGACGGTCGGTGTCTGGTCATCGAAGTGGAGGTACTTGAGGGCTTCGAGGGTCAGGTAGGTCGCACCCCGGCCGGGCGCGTCAGTGCGGCCCTCGGAGCCGCCGACGTCGACCGGCTTGCCGGTGACCGACGCGGTGACCGAGTGGCCCGAGTGCATGGAGATCGTGTCCATGATCCAGGCCATCACCTGGGGATTGGTGCCCATGTCGGGGGCGGGGATGTCCTTCTCCGGGCCGATGAGGATCGCGATCTCGGTCGCAAAGCGGCGCGTGAGGTGCTCGAGCTCGTTGAGCGAGAGCTTGGTCGGGTCGCAGGCGACTGCGCCTTTGGAGCCGCCATATGGAATTCCGACCGCCGCGCACTTCCATGTCATCAGCATGGCCAGCGCCTTGACCAGCTCCAGGTTGGCCTGCGGGTGGTAGCGGATCCCGCCTTTGGCGGGACCGCGGCTGATGTTGTGCTGCACGCGCCAGCCCGTGAAGACATGGACAGAGCCGTCGTCCATGCGGACTGGGAAGTGAACGGTCAGCTCTCGCTTGACCTCGCGCAAGGTGCGACGCGTGTCGTCGGAGAGGCCGATGACGTCTGCAGCTGCGTCAAAACGCCGCTGGGCGGTCTGGTAGGCGGAGGCGCGGGTTTCGACCGCCATTCGGGAAACCCACAATACTCCGGGGACCCCGCACCAATGCAAGTACTAGCGCTCGAAGAATGAGGAGCGTGGCGCGCAGCCAGCTGGTGAGCTCCGCCCTGGTCGCACTGGTGGCGCTTGTGGTCGGCTTTCTGCTCGCGGGGCAGGTCAAGGCTCAGCTGCTGACGCCCTCCAACCAGGTCGCGCGCAATCAGGCCCTGATCCGGAGCGTGCAGGATCTCGAGCGCGCCAACGAGGCTGATCGTCAGAGGATCGCGGCCCTGCGCGCTCAGATTGCCTCACTCGAGGCCGACGCTGCCGGCCGATCCAATGCGACCCAGACGCTGCAGAACCAGGTGGCCGACCTCCGCGCACACGCCGGGCTTACGGCTCTGCATGGCCCGGGGGTCCAGGTCGACCTTGCCGGGGGACCGCCCTCGCGCGATTCCACCGGCCAGCAGCGCTATCTCATCACCTACCAGGACGTGCAGGATGTGGTCAACCTGCTATTCGCGGCGGGTGCGGAAGGCATTTCGGTGAGCGGCAGGCGGATCACCCCGCTGAGCGCATTCTCCGGCTCGGGCAACGAGATAGTCATCGACCAGGGGCCGCCGCTGTTCGCACCGATCAGGATCGTGGCGGTCGGCGATCGCAACCGGATGCAGGCCG
Source organism: Chloroflexota bacterium (assembly GCA_005881025.1). GTDB lineage: Bacteria > Chloroflexota > Dormibacteria > Dormibacterales > Dormibacteraceae > CF-54. Next base: position 40,098 of record VBFO01000001.1, read on the forward strand.
CGCTGCAGGATCCCTCAGCGCTGCCGAGCCTGCGGGTGCGGCAGGCTCAGTACGACGTGATGATCAAGGTCACCGGGAGTCCAGACCTGTCGCTGCCGGCCTACGACGCCAGCCTGGAGGCCGCGCATGCCCGGGCGATCTAGGCGAGCACGTTCCGCTTACGGCGCGATAGCGGTGTGGGTGATCGCGCTGCTGGTGGCGCTCGTAGCCACGATCCAGCTCCGGAGTCAGGCCGAGGTCGAGCGCAGCCTGCAAGGTGCTGACCCGGCGACGCTGGCGTTCTCGATCGACCAGCTTCACCAGGCAAACGACTCGCTCGAGGTCCAGATCGCCGACCTTTCCCAGCAGCAGCGCGCCCTTCAATCCGGTGGGGCGCCAGCCGCGGATCAGGTGCTGGCGGCTGAGGCCGAGCAGCTCCGGGTGATCGAAGGTCTGGTTCCCGTTCACGGGCCGGGGGTGGTCGTGGTGATCGATGCCCCGGGCCTGACCGCGCTCGACCTGCAGGATGCCCTCAACAGCCTCGCCTTCGGTGGCGGTGAGGCAATGGCGGTCAACGGCCTGCGATTCGTGGTCGGAGTTCCGATCGAACAGACCGACAGCGGGGTGACGATCGCCGGCGCCGTGGTGCTTCCGCCCTGGACGATCGCCGCGATCGGCGACCCGAATCGCCTGGCGGAGACGGCCGAGCTGATGACGCAGCAGCTGCACGGCGACCGCCGCGTGCGCGAAGCGAGCTACCGCGTGGCGGCCGACATCGTGATCCGGGCCGTGGTCAGCGAGCGACCTTTCGTTTACGCCGTGCCGCCGCCATGAAGCGCGGGTGAGGGGTGCGCCCCTCCCCCGCGGGACCCCCTCCCGGGGGTTGCAGGCGACGATTGGCAGGCGCTTGGAAGTAGAACGCGAGGGGACGGCCGGGATAAACCCGGCCTACCTGCCACGCGTTGTCACCGCCGCAATAAAGCGCGGGTGAGGGTTGCCCCGCCGGGGGCTACTTGCGACGCGCAGTCTTTCTCGCAGTTGGGGCCGCACCGTTGGAGCGGCTGAGGTTGGCGGACAGCCGATCCAATCGCTTGTTGATCTCGTCGATGTCATTGCGCGTGGGGATTCGCAGGCGGCGAAGCGTGCGCTCGATCGCCTCATCGACCATGCCCTCGAGGTTCCCTCGCCGGCGTTCGACCTCGCTCACGATGTCACCCGGCACCGTGAGGGTCTTGCGTACGTAATCGAGGAGCGCCTGACCGCGCTCATGCAGCGCGTCCGCTCCGGCATCCACGAGCCGCTGCGGCCCGCGCTTCTCTTCGGTCAGCACGATCTGCGAGAGGATGACCTGTGTCAGGTCCGCCCCGGAGTCGCGATCGACGACCCTGATGTCGTGGCCGTCACGCACCAGGTCGGCGATCCCGTCCAGGGTGACGTAGCGGCTCGTGCGCGTGTCGTACAGCTTGCGGTTCGCGTACTTCTTGATAAGGTGTCGTTCGGGGCTTGCAGTCACGACGACCGGATTCTAACGCGCTGCGTTAAGGGATCCGCGTGGGAGGTTGGTTATGCCGGCGAGAAAGCGCACTACATCCAGATCACGTCTCAACCGCGCGGTCAGAGCTGGGAGGTCAGCCCTGGCGCAGGCCCAAAGACGGGTGCCGCCTGACCTCCGGCGTCAGATCGACAGGTCCATCAAAGACGGCCAGCGACGATTCGACTCGACGGTCAAGGACATCCGCACGCGCGTCAACCAGGCCGCGAAGCAGGCTGACCTGAACAAGGCGCTGAAGCGCCTCGACGGGTTGAGCAAGCAGGTCCAGCAGCTGGCGCGCAAGGTCACCTCAGGATCGACACGCGCGGCCAGGTCGACTCGGTCGCGCGCAACCTCAACCCGACGCGCGGTGACCCGCAAGGCGGCCGCGGCTCGCAAGCCTGCACGGCGCAAGCCTGCAGCCCGAAAGGCCGCAGCTTCGAAACCGCGCACCACGGCCGCCAGCAAACCTGCAGCCGCTCGGAGGACGAGCACCAGGCGGACGCCCGCGGCCACGAGGCAACCGACCATCCGCTACGTGCCGCCGGCCGTCACCGAGGCACCCGGGCCGATGCCGATCGACGTCGAGACGCCGACCTAGAGTTTTCCGAACACGCGGGCTCCGCCCAGCAGGGCTGCTTGAGGGCGGAGCCCGTCCCACCGTTCTCGTGACATTTCAACGGGATCTTCCGCGTAAACCTGAAGATCGGCGAGCATGCCCGGCTCCAGCGTCCCCTTCACCGACTCTTCGAAGCTCGCGTAAGCGCCGGCGGATGTGTAGGCGCGGAGAGCAGCCAGCAGGTCGATGCCGTTGACCGGATCCTCGACCGCGGCGCGAATGCCGCGCCACGGGTTGGGGTCCGGCGTCACCGGCAGGTCCGAGCTGAAGGCGATGCGAACACCTGCCTGCATCAGCCTGCGATGCGACGCCAGGTCCTCGCGGAACCTCGCCGGGAACAGCCCTGGCGCGTCACGCGCCGCTCGAGCAGCAAGTGGCTGCATGACTGCGATCATGCCCAGCCGGCCAAGCCGGCGGCGAAGATCTTCGGGGCAGATGGTGCAGTGCTCGACCCGATGACGGCTGCCCCGGCCGCCGGAAGCTTGCACTGCATCGCACATCGCCTCGATCGCACCATCGCCGATTGCGTGAGCCGCGACCTGCAGCCCGGCGCCGGTCGCGCGATTCACCAGCACCTTCAGCTCGTCCGGCGGTGTGCGCCAGGCTCCACTCGCTTCTTCACGCATCACCACGCGCTCGGCTCCGCCGTCGACGAAGACCTTGATCGGCCCGGCACGCACCATCCGGCCGCCGTAGCCGGCGCTGATGCCCATGGCTACCGCCGCCTCCAGCAGCTCCCAGGAGAGGAACTCGTTGACGCGCACCCGCAAGCGCCGCGCCTCGGCCAGCTCCTGAAACGTGAGGAGGTCGCCGGCAAATCCGCGGTTCACGGCAGCGCCGACAGACGTGATGCCGCGCGAGACCAGCAGGCGCTGGGTCAGCTCGATGGCCAGCCGGCGGCGTTCGCGACTGGGCGGGGGCTGGACGTCGGCGACCATCCGCATCGCCGACTCGAGCAGGACGCCGTTCGGAGCGCCGTCGGGATCGCGGCCGATGCCACCGCCGGGCGGATCAGGGGTGGCAGCGGTGATCCCGGCGACGCCGAGCGCTGCAGAGTTGGCCACCCGCAAATGGCCGCCTCGTTCATCGATGAAGGCGGGCCGGCCGCCAGTCGCAGCGTCGAGCTCGAGGCGATGGGGCGGCCGGCGCTCCTGGAGCTCCGCGGAGCGAAAGCCCATGCCCTGCTGCCACTCACCCCGACGCAGGCTGTGGCTGTGCGCTCTCAAGCGCGCCACGATTTCAGCGACTGTCTTGCAACCGCCTAGGTCCGCGCCGAACCGCGTCAGGCCGTGATAAACGACGTGCGCGTGGGCGTCATTGAACCCTGGCAGCACGGCCGCACCACGGAGCCGGATCAACCTCGTTCGAGGTCCCTGCAGCGCCATCAGATCGCTGCCGCCACAGGCGATCACCCTGCCGCCGGCCACAGCAAGATGGCTGTGCGGCCGGAGACCGGAAGGCCCGAGCGTGCGGATGCGCCCGCCGGCGAGGATCAAGTCCGCACGCACTGCTCGCTAGATTAGTCAGGTGCCCGCAATCGACTTTCGCTCCGACACCGTGGCCATGCCCAGCCCTGAGATGCGACAGGCGATGGTCACCGCGCCTCTGGGCGACGACGTGTTCGGCGACGACCCCACCACGAACCGTCTGATGGAGGTGGCGGCTGCTCGAATGGGCAAGGAGGCCGCGACCTTCGTGCCGAGCGGAACGATGGGCAACCTGATCGGCATCGCCATCAACGCGCGCAGCGGCGAGGAGCTGATCGCCGACGCCGAGTCACATGCGTTTTTCTATGAGACTGCCGGAGCCGCTGCCGTATGCGGCGTTCAGATCCGCCCGGTTCCGACCGAGGCGGGGGTGATGTCCCCTGAGCAGATCGCGGTCGCGGTGCGACCTCGCGACGACCCGCACCAGCCGATCACGGCGGCGATCACATTCGAGAACACCCACAACAGGCATGGCGGAATCGTGTGGCCGCTCGACGCTCTGCGCGCCGCCAGCGACGAGGCTCACCGGCAGGGCTTGCGTGTTCATCTCGATGGTGCGCGAATCTTCAACGCGGCGGTTGCGCTCGGGGTCGAGGCGGCTGACATCGCCGCTTGCGCCGACACCGTCACCTTCTGCCTTTCAAAAGGCCTGGCCTGCCCGGTGGGCAGCATCTTTTGCGGCTCACGGGAGTCTGTGCAAGACGCCAAACGCTGGCGCAAGCGTCTGGGCGGTGGCATGCGCCAGGTCGGTGTCCTGGCGGCGGCGGGCCTGATCGCTCTCGACCAGATGGTCGACCGGCTCGCTGAGGACCACGCCAACGCGCGCACCCTGGCCGAGGGATTGGCCGAGCTGCCGGGCGTGAGATGTGACCTTTCACGCGTGCAGACCAACCTCGTCTTCTTCGACCTCGACACGATGGCCGCGCCCGTATTCACCGAGGAGTGCGCCAGGCGCGGGCTCCTGGGCGACTGGGCGGGCCCAAAGCGGATGCGTTTCGTCACGCACTACGGCATCGATGCCGAGGATGTTCAGTCCGCGCTGAAGGTGTGCGAGGAAGTGCTCACGGCTTGAGCGGGGCCGCGCGCCTGTCGGCCGACGGTCTCTTCTACTGGGATGGCAGTCGGTGGATCAGCGCCCTGTCTCCAGACGGTCGCCATCGCTGGGATGGCACCCGATGGGTTCCGCTGGAGGCCGCTCCGGCCGCCGCTCCGCCGCCTCCCGGGTTTGCGTCGCCCCCGATCCGGGCCACGGCACCGAGAGCCATACGTGTCGCGACCTCGTGGACCAAGCCTCTCCAGATGGCAGTCGCCGGGCTGGCGGCCGTCGAAGCAGTCTGGTATCTCATCGTCCCGTTCTGGCTGGCCGGGCCCATCGC